>JAPLLA010000009.1:0-18750 GCA_026387795.1 Candidatus Saganbacteria bacterium
TAGCAGACCAAATGATTTTTGGCTGGGCGGATAACGCGAAAATACTGGAATCAAGCGAAACAATTCAAGCAGCCATTGAAAGGGCTAAAAAGAACGGAAATTCCACAGAAGCAAAGCTAAGAATCCTTGAGTTAAAAATACTGCAAGAGATGCTTAATTGCCCTCTGGCAAGTACCGGCGGAGGTTCTAAATCTATAGATTTCAAAAGAATGGGGGCATTAAAGAGTAGCTTAGGAGAAATCTATAACATCTTTAACTCACTTGCCCATACCAGTAAAATCCAGACCCAAATGCGCTCTCTGGTCCACCAAGAAATGACCGGTATTGGAAGCATGGAATCTTCACCTTTGACCATTTCCGCTTTGGAAGCTGATTTAAGCAAGATCCAGGAACTCTTTGCCATGCGCGTAACCTTAAAAAGCATGGAGCTCGAAGGAGAAAATAGGGAAATTTCTATTGGATTATTAGCAGCCAAATTAGTTTTATGGGCAATACAGCTCATATTTAAGGTTCCTACAGATGTGATCCCAGCAAGCTTTATTGCTGCGGCAATGAACTTTAACAACAGCATTTGGGACCTGGCTTACGCGGATAAGGATGCAAAAGAAGGCTACGGAAACCTAAAAGAAGTTAAAGTTTCAGATATCGTAAGCAAGGTCAGGGAATATGAAGAAAAAGACGATGAAGAAAGAAAAGACATTAATCCGGAAGCCAGAGCAGAAGTTGCCTTGTACAAAAAGCTGGATACCGGCCTTATTGAAGACGGCAGTGACGGCAACCAAATGCTTAATGCCGGTTACAAGATTTACTACCAAGAATTAATGGAAGGGATCTACAGGGTAAAAGATCTGATTGCCAAACTGCAAGCCGCAAAAGCAGAGCACCGTTCTATTGTACATTCTGCTTTGACCGGAATAGGAAGCGCTACCCCTCTAGGTGAAGAAGCAAACCAAGTAGACCAAAGGATCGCTTTAGAGTTAGTGGAATTACTGTTTGCAAGGATTGAATCAATCGTAGAGCGCCAAAACCAAATTAATGCCGCAAAAATGCAACTCGTAATGGAAGCTGTTGGCTTTTCTCTTGGTTTGGTAAGTTTTATAATTAGCAGCATTACACTTGGAGCAGGAATATCTGACACGTATGCAAAGGACAATATCGCCAGCAATAACAATAAGATGTATTCCGCAGACAAATTAGTACCACTACCCGAAGCTGAAACAGACGCATTACAAACAGAAATTGACGATTTGATTAAATTGCAAGAATCGCTTGGCAAAACCACTAAAATTACCAGCATTATTTCCCCAATCGTCTCGTTTTTAAAAGTCATTGCTCCAATCGTGACAGAGGCTTCTTACAAATCGCATAAAAACAGTGAATCCAGCGGCAAAAAAGCGGTTAACGAAAAAGATATTAAACACAGCTCAACCGGCAACCAAATGGCAGACAAGCTCAATGCCTCACAAGACCAGTCCATAAGGCATAGCATCCAGTCAGGTAGAAACCCGGTCCAAGCCATGGACAAAACCTGGGAAAAATGGATTAATATCATTCTCTTCCAGGCTATAACCTCTCTTGCCAATATGATCCATTTATCTATAGTTTTACCTTTAATAGAACCGGAAGTAACACGTGCTGAAATGACAAATTCCCAGTCACAGGTAAAAGATGCATTACAAAGGATACATACCGTAACCGACAAATTTAAAGAAGGACAAGCGCTTACTCCTCAATGGGCCCGTTATGTCCAACATCAGATCGCACAAGCAAGCAAATATGTAGCAACCTTACAAAAAAGTGGTGATCCGCAAGTAAAAGCTCAAGGTGCAACTATAGAAGAAGCTTTAAAAGATTACGGACAAATAGTTGCCATCATCCACGATAATGTGGGGGAAATAAGCGGGGCAAAGGTTGAATTCTTAAAAGGTGCGCTTGAAGAAGTAGACGCGAAATTAGATGGCCTGCCTATTTTAAAGGATTCCAAAGAATTACAGCTTGCCACATTAGCATCCAAAGCTACCCTTGAAGACGTGGCAAAAGGGGCAGCACAGTCTAAAGAACTGGAAGAAAAACTGCTCCAGCTGCAAAAACTTATGGCAGATGGAAAAACAGAAGAAGCAGCTGCTCTTTGTAAAGAGATCACTCCTTTGCTCCAGGAAAACAGTGCTTTTCTAGCCGCCCTTATATCAAACAAAGATGTTCCGGAAGCAGAAAAAAAAGAAGCACAGGCATTTAAAGACCAGCTGGATGCATTAACAACACAATTCAATGAGGCTGATCCCAAATCTATGGATACTGCGCTAATAAAAGACCTTGCCGGACAAATCCATATGGAAGCAGGAGTCTTAATATCCACTTTGCAAGCCAAAGCGATTTTAGTCGTACCAGACCGATCTCCGGAAGCAGTCAAAACAGAAATGCAAAAAGCACTCCAAATAGCCGGCAATGGTGAATTTACAGTTAAGGTTGGCCAGCTTTCTCCCGAAGTCGCACACCTGCTTCATCAACAGGGTTCTTATAAAGCTTGGGTTCTAGAAGATGGAACATTTTCAACCCACTCTCCAATGATTGCTGGACCAGAAGAAGTCTTGGCTAATCCTTCTTTTAGAGCAGAGCTATCTACTAAAGATATTTTCATTAATGCGGACAGCATTAAGGCAGCTGCAAGCTTGGGGGACCAAATTAACAGCCAAATCCCAATCAATCCGGACGAGATTATACGCGCCAGTGTTGCCGCCCAAGACGTTAAATGCCAAATTGACCCGGTCAGCAGCCAAGCAGTCCCGGATCTGGATATTAACGCTGTGGTAAAAATGATCAACCAGTTTGTACAAAGCAAAGCCACACCTGCTTCCACAGTAGAGGCTACTGAAGCACAACAACTCAATGCTATCAAAGAAGCCATTGTAACTGCTATTGTTTCCAACGTTAAAAAGGAAATGGCAGAGATTGCCCCTTTATTTGCGACAGAAAAACCGCAACCAAATCAGCCTCTTGCACCAAACCCAGCCTTAAAAACCGTTTCCCCTGAAACAAAAGCAACCCAGGTTGTAAGCGCAAAAGATGCTACCGTAAAATCCACCAATCCAAATATAAAAGCAGAAGTAGTGGTTTACCCGAATATTCTTAGCGAAGTTAATAATATTTCCCGTTCAAGCTCATCTACGGTTGCCTCTCAAATACAAATCAATGCTCAGCAATCCAGCACCACCACTACCGTAAAATCTGCGGAACAAACCCAAGTATTGCGGCAAATCACAGAAGAAGTTTCTACGGAAAGAGTAGTAAAACAGGCATTTGTCCCGCAATTTGAAACTCCTACTCAAACCAAAACCATACCGCAATCCAGCAACTTTATCCAGGCTGTTGCGGCAGCTGCAGAAATCATAAACCCGGAAACAGTGGTAGAAGCTGCCTTTGTATTTCCAAATAAGGAGAACGAAAGGACAGTGCAAACCCAAAAAGCAGTGCAATCTGCCGCAAATATTCAAGCCAGAGAAGCGGACCCGTTAACCGCTCCGGTAATAGGAAATCGTAAGAGCACCATTAGAACTCAAACCGTTATTAACCCTGCCGCGGCAGAAACGGTAAACAAGATTGTTTCCCAAACCCAGGATAAACCAGTGCAGTTTATTGCCGAACAAAAACAGCAGTCCAACGCATCCCAAGCACATTTGGCCAGAGCAGATGCAATTGAACAAGCCATTCTCGGCACTCAAGGCAACCAAAAAGTAAATACTGCTCCGGTTTCCAAAGAAGGGATCCCCATTAACAAGCTTTCCGAAAAGGAATTGGTTGAAACGCTGATGTCGCTAAGGGATCAGCGCGACCAAATCTTAAAATCACAAAAGCAGACCGAACAAATTAAGATAGTAAAGGAGGAAATAGAATCGCTCCAAAAAACCCTGCAGCAGCTTACAGATGGGAGTATTAAAGTCCCTGAATTTGTGGCTTCCAAAGAAGAATATGAAAAGATCCTGAAACAAGAAGTCCAATCCAAAACCGCAGAGCTTGAAGACCTGGAAAAAGCGGATAAAGGGGACACCAAAAGCAAGTTTGCCGCCGCAAAAAAGATTTCGGAAAAAACCAAAGCCATTGTTTCCGCCCTGCAAGACAAAGTCAAAGCACGCCTGGTCCAAGAAGGCAGGATTAAGCCCAACATGAAAGAAGCGGAAATCAGGCGTATTGTAGAACATGAAACAGACCGTCTTATTCAAAAATCGGAAAAAGAATCGGTGAAAGCCACTGCCGAAAAAAGTGTAACAAAAGAAAGCGCCAAAACCCAAGGCTCAAAAGAAACACCGGCAACAACAATCGTAGCCGCTAAAGAAAAAGTAGAAAACAAAGCCAATACCAATCCTATAGCAGAGGTTGAAGAGGCAAAGGCAGCAGAAACGGACTCCCCAAAAGATACAGTTAAAATCAGCAAAAACCATTCTGAAATCAAATCTAGTCCAGCCCAAACCCAGCTCCACGTTGCGGTTAAGCAAAAAGAAGTTTTAGTGCAAAAAGCCGAAAACCTAAAGATCCAGCTGGAAACAGTGAAGAAGCAAACCGCAACCACTATAGCCAAAGCGGAAATTGCCGAAGACCAATTAAAACCCGAAGTGGAAAAACTTAAACAAGAGATCCAAAAACTGGACCTCAACATTCAATCTTACCAGGACTTAAGGACCGAACATAAACCTGAATCCCCGGAATTTGGGCTCATCAGCAGAATGATCGAAGATGCGCAAACCCAAAAAGCCTCCTTAACCGATAAAATTAGCCAACTAACAGGAGAAGTGGAAACGCTAAAAACTGAAGTCCGGGCCCAAAAGGAAACCACCCAAAAAATAGAGACTGAAATAATAAAAGTAACCGCACAAGCCACGGAAGCCAATACCCAAATTGCAACCGTCAAAGCCACCCTTGCTGCAGTACAAGGCATTAATACTGCTTCAGTAAAAGAAGCAACAGAAGACAAAACCTTGGCCAAGGAAAAGGTAAATACAAAAAATGACAAAGGATCAGCCAAAAAAGCGGATAACAGCAAAGAAGCTTCTCCTTCTACCATTAATATGATTAATAAGGTTTCCCATGAAAAACCATCAAGGGAAAAACCTTTCCAAAAACTGGCTGAAAACCAGACAATCCAGGAACCCGTAACTACTGATGTAAAACAGGAAAAAGCACCCCAAACAGTCACTATGGCTGGACAGACTATCCAACAACCGTCCCAGCAATCAATACCTAAAGCAGCCCTAAATACCGCTCCTCCAACCGAAATCAACCCCAAAAACCCGATTGTAACGAATACACAACAAGTTAATGCTCAAAAAACAGCCATAAATACCACCACTCCAACTGAAATCAGCCCAAAAAACCTGACAGTTATAACCAATACTACTACTGCTATAACTCAGGTCTCAGTACCAATAGAAACAGCCAAAGAACCAGAAATCGTATCTGCAATCGTTAAGGAACAGGCAAAAACAGAGCAAGTACAAAGCAGGGTAAACCAGGATAAGGTTATAGAGCAAGTTAAGGGAGAAATTATCGAATTAGAGAAAAATGTGATTGCAGTAAAAGCCCAGGTAATGGCGCCTCCTGCAGAATTAAGTAAAGAAGAGTACCAGGCAGTACTGCAAACCCAAATTGAACAGAAGGAAAAAGAAGTAGAAATGCTAAAAGCAGTAAACAGCGGAAACCAGGCTGCCAAAACAGAAGTGCTAAAACAAAGCACTGCAAAAACAGAGGTAATGATCTCTGTATTAGAAACAAAGGTTCAAATTCGTTTAGAAAAAGAAATGAAGATTACCGGCAAAACTCTTCCGGAAAAAGCCAAGGAAATGGTAGAAAAGGAAACTACCAGTTTAATTAAAGAAGAAACCAAAGCATTGCAAGCAGGGCCTTTAAGCCAAAAAGAAGTCCCTGTAAGTATACCTCAAAACTTGGATCAAATCTTAAAGGAACATACTTCGGAAAAACCGATCCATACAATACCTAATATCAATATACCGATCTTTAAAGATATGCCTTTAGAAAAGTTTATTCCCGAAGCCAGACAAGCGGCAAAGGGGCAATCATTGCTCCTGGCTTATATAGACCAAATCGAAAAAGCGATGCAAACAGCACAAACCACGCCAACTACCGCAACCAATGCACCTGGGCAAACCACTGCACCTCAAAATACCGCTACACCCGCACCTGTAACAGAAGCCATGCAAGCAGATCCCAAAATGCTCTTGGAACAGTTAAAATCCGAATTAGTAAAACTGCAAATCGAAAAAAATACGATCATCAAGGAAATTGAAGTTTTAAAAGTAGAGCTTAAAACTTTAAGCAAAGAACTGGCGGCAAAATTGCCTGCCCTGGAAGCACAGGAAAGAGCAGTAGAAAACCAAATGAACAAGGTTGGCCAAAAGATTATTGACATAGATAAAAACGTGGCCAAGCTAAGAGACCTGCTTTCAAATCAAAAACCGGGCACAAAAGAATACGAATTAATTGCCAAAATGATTCGGGATTACGAGGGAGAAAAAGAAGCCCTCTTTGGCAAAATGAAAGACTTAAATGCCGAACTCTCTATGTTAAAAGGAGAAGCGGACCAGGTTGTAAAAGAAATGCGAAAAATAAAAGTGCAAATAAGAGAGGCGTTCCAAAAACTAGCCCAGACCGATACCAAGATTATGGAAGTCCAAAATGCGATTGCTCAAACCGTAAAAGCTTTGGAAGAAGGGGAAAAAGAGCTGAAAAAGAACCGGAAAAATAATGAAAAAGAAGAAGACGCTGTAACAGCGGCAAAGGAAAAAGAACGCAATTCGGGAGTCTCTTCCGCAATCCGTTCTCTTTTAGGGAATGGGAACGGTAAAAATAAGGACCAGAAACAAAAACAAACAGTATTATTTAAGAAAGAAGAAGAAGAAAAAGAACCCGTACATGCTTCCGGATCCTTTATTGGCACCAAAGAAAACGACCTCTACAGCCAGGCTGCCTCAGCAGCCCGTGCCCAAAAAACGCTTAACGGCAAGCATAATGGGACAAGCGTAGCCTAAAAATAAACCCCAAAAAAATATCCATTTTTCATGCAAGTTTCATGCAAGCAACCCCGATAGTATATGTGGAGAGACAAACATGGACAATATTGGAGCATTAAATATATCAGGGAATTCTAAGGGAGGGGAAGCCTCCAGCATGGGTGAGGTTTTAGGTAGAATCTCAGATCTAGTAGAAAGCCGAACATCCAATATGAAAAACATACAAACGACAGACATTCAACCGAACCAAACAGCAACATTAATAAATCAAAGATTAGGTGGACTGGGTAATTTTGCTGATTCTATGGCATAGCCCTTCGACAGACTCGGAACAAGGAGGAGATAAAAATGAGTATGAGCGGAGATGCAGCAGCAAGTTTAGGAGGATCTCTAAAATCAAAGCCACTTCAATTAACACCTGATTATGGTTCTAAAGAAGCCCCAGCAAAACCAAAAGACGAAGTTGCGAAAGCAGCAGTTCCGGACAGCAGCAAGACTTGTGGGTTAAATTGTAGCACCTTATTATAATGCTATATACATTAAATATAACACCAAATAGCGTAGCGGAATTTTTGACCAGGGGCGGGGGAGACAAGAAATCAGCCGATAACATAGGACTAGGGTTCCTTGAAAACTTAAAAGAGGCAATCATAAAGGACAATCAGCTCCAGGTGGCAAACAAGGGTGAAGCCAGCCGGGTCGATTTTCTGAAACCCGAAAAGGTTGCTTACAGAGAGCACGAAGACAAGGAAGAAGAAGAACCGGAAGAGCTAATTGCAAAGATCAAGCATTTAGCCGCTCTCTTAAAGCAGGCTTAAAATCCCGGATCCCCAAAGAGGGACTGGGTAGGTAATCAAAATTTAAAACGGAAGGGGGTGAAAAAAAATGACAGTAGTAGGAATGCAGGCTTTTGATGTTGCTAGCGACTCTGATTTTAAAGTAGAAGCTGTTATGGATTCACTTAAACAAGCTGTGACTGATTATAACGTCGCGAATGACACAGAACAGTCTAAAGGGATGGCATTGCAGGAAACAGATAAAACTGACGGCGTAATCGGAAAGCTTGGCTTATTGGGCGTAGATATTTCTAGCGGCGGTGGCGCATTACTCTTGGATCATACTCTCCAAGGTTTGTCCACACAAGCAACGGCTGCAGCTCAAATAGCTGCAAAAGAATCAGCTTTAAAGAAAGAAGTAAAACAAGCTGGGCAATAAGACAAATAAATCAAATGCTCAAGGGCTGCCTTCTGTTCAACCGGAAGGCGGCCCCTTTTTAAGAAAAGGATAAAGATAAAAATGACTACTATTGCCGGAATAGGAAATTTAATACAAGATCAATCGCAGATTACCCAAACAACAAATGCAATGCATCTTGACGTAATGTCTTCGATAAAAAGTTTTTATGATGAGTTGTCTACCATGTTAAAGGATTTTGCGGATCCCACCAGTACCCTTACCATCAACGGAACAGAATATGATGCTGACCAAAAACTCACATCAGGAGTGCAGCTGCTTATGACTAACCGCCTTGAAGAGATACAAAACATTCAAGGTTCGCTCATAAACATTATAAATATTATGTTCCAGCTCGACAAGAGTGCCGGCCAAATTGGTGGCGGCGGATAATTATAAAAATAAAATAATATGTTTTTTTGGAATAGTTCCACAATCTTACAAAGCAAACAAAAAAGCTGGCCGATGAAAGCGGACATCCCGCCTGCAGATGAAATCATAAAAACCCCTCAAGAAAGCCAAGAAACATTCTTTAATCACTTAATGCGGCTTAACAACCTTGGCGAAAGCTTAAAATTCCTCCCCTCATGGGAAGCACTTGCTTATGGTTCTGCTACTTCTGACCTAGTAAAACCCGCATCGGAAGAATATGGTTATGCCATGGACATAAATTATGACCCGTGGGTCGTTACTGAACCCGGGGTTGCTTATAAGGAAGAACAGGTACCTTTAGGAAACGGAGAAACAATTACCCTTCATACCAATGGCCCATATAGCTCACCGGAGGGAAAAGGGATGAACCCCTATAGCACAGGAGCCAGGCATCGTGTAACTGTAACAAAAGATAAAATAGAGCTTTATTGGGGGATGAACGGTGGGTCAAACATTAAAAAAAGCTTTGATTTTAATCCTTCTGCAGGTGAATGGTATCATTTTGAAAACATGAACAGCAATGAAGCTGAAATTTCCAGTGCTTTTACAGAAGACGATTCAATAAACTATGACGCTATATGGGACAGCGATTCCCTTGGCAGTAATCCCATCATTCCCGAAGGGATCACACAGTTGCTTAATGAGTTTGGGGACATGAATTACTACGATATTACCATGTCTGCTACAGGAGGATTGGGCAACAAGTTTTTACACGGAGTAATTAACAAGAATGAAGAAATGATGTACTGGAACCAAGCTGGTTATACAGACAAACTCCCTGCAAATCTCTACCAAAACAAAACCTTAGAAGAATTCCCTTTCTGGGGAGATTTTAGTTATGACGATAAAGACGGAGTTGACGGTGAAGGGATGTTAAGGAGAGTAGCATTATTTTTAGGCATGAGGGAATCCTATAACCGTTTTACTTCTACCATGAGAGAAGTTTTTGGTGACGAAAACAACCTTTTTAAGGCAGACGGAAGCAAAGAGATGATAAAAACTTACGATCAAGCCATGAAAGGTTTGTCTCCCAGAAACCAGGCTTGTTATACTATTTTCTTAAAATTCCAGCATGCTACCCGCTCCGCAATGGGCGCTTGCATGACCAGCCCGGAGGAAAAAGCTTCCGAATTAAATTATATGAATAGTGGCAATGGAGACACTATTAATAACGAAGGCATCGTATATTCAGGAAGAGACGGACTCTGCAGCGACCGTTTCCGCTGGGCAATCTATAACACCGTAAAAGAGGGCGGAGAATTCGAAAAAACCTTAAAAACAGCCGAACAAATTAAGCAATGGAGATCTTTTGTGACAGAAGTATACGATGTCAAACAACCCTATATGGGAGAACTGCATACGGATTATTATCCGGGCTGGGATACTTTGTGTGCGGAAAAAGACGTAGGAGACAAATCAAAGGTAAAGAAGGAAGACATTTTAGATCTACTGCCAGAAGAAGCTAAAAAAGACAACTATGGCCATTGGGAATACACCGTAGCACAAATAGACGGATTAAATAATGGGGAAATACAAGGAAAGAGTGGAACAGAAACGGGGCTTTTTAAAACCAATTGGGTTCTACATGCCTTGGGATCTGCTATGAACGCCCAAGACCAGCAATTTGGAGAGGTTATTGGTTTAAGGTGTGTAAACAGAAAATTTAGCCGTGATGCCAAAAAGAACAATGAGGAACTGGCACAGATGAAAGAAGACCTATTTATGGCAGAACTCCAAGAAAAAAAGGCTGTCGCAAAACGGATTGCGGAACAAAAAAAAGCATCCCAAATGGCACAGCGGGCAAACCAGAAATTCAAAGCCGAAATGCAAACACTTTCATCCAGTCACCAAAAGGATTCTAGCAGCCAACAAAAAGGCATGGCTTTGGCTTTACAGCGTAAAAAACAAGACAATCAATCTTCTGCCAAGAAAAACAGTCAAAAAGCAGCTGCTTAATTTTCCCCTTCTTATCACGAAAATAAACCTCGTTATTCATGCAAGTTTTTCGCGTATTAATACGATAAATAGGTAGAGCCATAGGTGTATGGATAGGTGTATTTAGAGGTAAAAATATGAGTGAATTTAGCGTAAGTTCCGACATAGCAAAAGAAAAACTACAAGCTGCCACAAAGCTAAAACAACAGCAGGAACAGCAAGTAGAAAAACAACAGGACTTGGTCCAAAAGCAAGCTGCCAGCTTGACCACGGGTTTACAATGGGCCGCCCAGCTAGCTACAGTGCAACCTACAAGCCAAAGCCAAAAAGCCGGGACTGCCAATGTGACCAATAAATCCCAAGAACCGGTACTGGTTACGGCAGACGTGGAAGATATTGCCATGCTTTCTACCTCTACTTCACTAAAGACCGAAAGCGTACAAGCACCGGTCCAGCGCACAATCAATAATTTTCTTGCCAAAACCATAGATATGAACGCGTTAATGGAATCTTTTAAGGATTATTATAAAAAATCCAAGTCCCACAACCTTTTGCTTGAAAGGTTCATGTCACACATTAAATTCAGCGGGGTAAAAACCTTGCTTTCTGTTTTGGGGGTTAGCGCAGAAGAACAAATGAGCATGCAAAAAGAAGTCAGGGAGCAAACCCTGGCAGAAATCGACGCCCGTTTGAAAGAAGATTGGGCCTATACCAAGGCCATGCTGGAAATTACAGGGTAAAAGGAGCATAGGAAATGGCACGCAGAGGAAGCGGTAAAAAAAAGGCACAATTAAACGTACTAAACGAAATACGCAAACAGCTGGTGCTGCAGGCAGAGCGCTGGGGCCGCACGGAATACTACACTACCGTTAAAATGGAAGAATACGAATTGGAAGCATGTGAAAGAATCCGCAGCCAGTTTTTGGCAGAAAAATCAAACCTGGAATACGAATTACATCTTTTAGATTCAGATAAAAGGGACGTTTTAATAAAAATTGAAAGGCTTAACAGCTACATCCTGAAAACCGAACGGGTCATGCAAAGGCACGGAAACAACTTGGACAATATTTTTGAAAACAAATACGGGGAAGCCTACAAAGCCATAAAAGCATTAAAACGCAGCGGCTTTCTAACCAACCAATCCGTTAGCACCTTAAACCAGTAATGGAGAAAAACATGTTAATTAGTGCGTGTTTAATAGTAAAAAATGAGGCGGAGATGTTAAAAAAGACTCTGCCTAATCTTATTGAAACCTTAGACGAAGTAATTGTGGTTGATACCGGTTCTACCGACGACACGGTTTCTGTTGTACAAGCACTGGGAGCCAAGGTTTTCAGTTTTTCCTGGTGTGATGATTTTTCCGCTGCCAGGAACGAGTCGCTTAAACACGCAAAAGGAGAATGGGTTCTCTGGATCGATGCGGATGAATATATGGAAAAAGAAGACCTGTTGAAAATAAAAGACCTAATAGCAAACAATAAAACCGCAGACGGCTTTCAGTTTTTAATCTACGAATGCACACCTTTTAATCCGTCCAGGCAGGCAAATTCATACTACCGCACCAAAGTGTTTAAAAATTTTAAAGGCTTTCATTTTGAAAGACCGATCAACGAACAATTAATGAACGTTTCCAACCAAAACATCAATGGGACCCATTGCGAACTGCCAATCTACCACTTTGGGAATAAACTCACGGCAGACAAAATGAAGGAAAAGAAACAGCGCAACGTACGGATTTTTTCCGAAGCAGTCAAAGAACATCCAAACGATCCCCATTACCGCTTACATTTGGCAGATAGCTATAACACTTTAGAGCAGTTTACCAAAGCCGTGGAAGAGTATTCTCTGGCTGCAAACTGGTTTGATTCTATTGACCTTAAAACCCGTGCTTTAATGGGCAAATCCCGCTGCTATTACCACCTTGGCAAAAAAGAAGAAGCCCTTTGCGTACTAGAGCAGATTTTAGAACTGAACAAAAATGCGGCGGACGCGCTTAATCTTAAAGCCATTATCCTCCTTGAAGCAAAACAAATTAGCCAAGCCATAGAAATCTTGCAGGGGGTAACAAAACTGGATATCCCTCTTTTTTCCGACTCTGTCATGCAAGTTGAACAATATACCTTTTTACCGCATTTCCTATTAGGGAATGCTTTCTTGTTATGCCGGAAAACACCCGAAGCAATTTCCGCATTTGAGACTGCCCAGCAAGCCAAGCCAAATGCGGGTTTAGCGCAAAAACTGGAAAAGTTAAAAACAAATCTAAAATAAGGAGGTGAAATCATGACTACGCAAAATATGAAACTAGACACTGTGGTATCAAGAAATGAAGCCGAACAAGCCAAGCCTTTAACCAGGGCCCAGCAAAAATCCTGGACTGCCATGGTTTTAGGGAACACTGCGGGCTTTATGAAAAAAAATAGCGTCAATTCCGTAATCCAAACTTCAGCAAATGAAGATAAAAAACAACAAAAATAAGCGGCTGTTTTTATAAACAGCCAAAAAAAGAAAAGAGGTGAAAAAATATGGGAGTAAGCCCATTGGTAGATCAAGCCGGTTCCCAGCAAATGGCGGTTGTAGGAAACCAAAATGTAAATATTATGCAGGAGCTCGACAAGGTCCACAAAGGCCAAACCCAAGAGCACCGCAGCAAAGGGGTAGAGAGCCGTTCAGCCATACAAAAAATGATCGAGACCGGCAAGGCTACAGACATGGGCATGGAGTTGCTTGCAGAACTTGCCACAAAAATAGCCCAAAGCGGAGTCAAACTGGGTCCTGCCACTTTTGAAAAAAAAGCAACCAGAGAAATGAAAGACGAATATGACCTAATGTTCCAATCCAAAGAAGATGTTCCGGATACTGCGGAAATATATTATTCCATTGCTCAAATCGGCAAAAAAAGCGGCCAGCAAAACAAACAAAAGCAAGAACAAGAAGGCCAATCCTTGGCCGCGGACAAAGAAACCGCAGCCTTGGCTAAAGATTATACCGCTACCTATGCCCAATATGTAGTTAATGGTGCAACGGAACTCAAAAGAAAATTGGAAGACTTGGAATTAAAACTGACTGAAAAAGGAGTATCACCAAAAAACATTCTCTCTTTTCAGTTGGGGGTAAAAACTTCCATGCGCAGGGAAATTGCCAAGCAATTACGGGACGCCTATCTCGACAAATTTTTGACCCCCGAAAAAACCATGGACCAAATTATGCGCACCCGCAACGTAGACAGCCTTTTGGACTTTGTTCATGTCAACGAACGTTTGGGGAGCTGGTATTTTGGAGGATACAATAATAGTTTGCAAGGTACCAGCGACCGCAGCGGACAAGAAGCTTTGCTTGAAATCCGTGATTTTGTGCGCGAAGAAATTGAAACCGGGCTTACCAAAAAACTGCTTTCCGAAAACCCGAAAGAAATACAAAAATTGGACAATGACTTGAAAGATTTATTGAAAATGGCAAATAAGTTAAGTGTTAATTTAAACCAGTTTTCGGCAAATTGGCAGCAGAAAAAAGAGGATCTGGGTTTAAACCTGATTATTCCACCACCGCCAAACAGCCTGCTTGCAGCAGGCACCCAAACCAATACCAATAGCGGCAACCAGCAAAAGAACGGTTTTGAAATGAACCTGGAAGACGAAAGAGAAGTCTTGGTCAACCGGATGCGCGCCATTTACCTGATCCGTGCCTTTAAGGGAGACGTCTTTACCGCCATAGAAACCGCATTTAAAATGCGCAAACTTAAAAACGGGTTAATTAAATTGGGGTACAGCATCGGAGATCTTGACAAGATCAAGGAACAGGTAAAGCAAGAAGGAGAAGCACTGGCACGCATGAAATGTTTTGAACTACTTAAAGAAGCTTTACGGGAAAGAGCCACCTTGCACGACCTTGCCGGACCAGCCTATAAACTGATCGAAAGAAAAATCAAAGGGGTGCTCAGCAGTTTGGAACGTTTGGGAGTGAAACTGCCAAAAGATGATTTTAACGCTTTAAGAGACCATGCAAACGAAGAGATGTTTGATATTTCTATGGAAGAATTACAAGACACCAGTATGGCTTTAAAAGCCCAGCCTCATCCAGTTTTAGAGATGAAACAGGCTCTATTGCTAAAATTATTAAACCGGTTAAAAGAAGAATCCGGGATTAATACCCCTCTGCCTGCAGTTGAAAGTGTAGGGCAAAGGGTGTAAAATTATAAAAGGAGTGTGGTAAAAATGTCTAATCCTTTTGACACAGACCCAATTAAGTCTCCCCCAAGCCCTTTAGACCTGGCAGGGATATACAAATTTTTTGATACTGCAGAAAAAGGGGTAAAAAAAGTGATGGGGCTTCTTGCTTCCTTGGAAGGAGAACTCCCTGCAGACAAAGTAAGACTGGTTATAGCTGAAACCACTAAATATCTTGCACAAATTACAAAACAGATGTCAGAGGTTAAACAACAAGTACAACAAAAACTGGCTCTGTTGCAAAAAATGCTTGAGGATCTAAAAACCCAAATATCAGCACTAAAGGACCCGTCTGGTATAACTAACTTGGCTGACATGGCAAAAGCTGCTCAGGATCTGTTAGCCACATTAAACGATTCACAAGCGAATCCACTTTATGTAAAGTCAGATAAAATATTAGCAAAAGCGGATAAATTAGAAACTGAAATTAATAAAGTTAAGGCTGGAATAGAGGCAGCCTCATAAAAATGCCGTCTCCAATACTTGAGATAGAGCTTACCAGTTTTTGTAATGCCAACTGTCGCATGTGCCCCAGAAGCATTATCCCAAAGCCTTTCGGAAAAATGGATCCGGAAACCTTCTCTTTAATCATGGGAAAATCCCGAGATTATGGTTTTAAAACCATCAATTTTTCCGGTAGGGGAGAACCGCTGCTGCACCCTCAAATAGTAGACTTTGTTAAAATCATCAGAAACCAAAACAAAACCATCAAGATTTTCCTGATCACTAATGGCGCTCTACTTTCAGAAAAAATGATTAGCGATTTAATAGAAGCAGGGGTAAACGATTTTTCCGTCAGTTTTTCCGGATACGACAAAGAAAGCTACGAAAAAGTAATGTGCAACCTGGATTTTGAGGTTGTAGTGCAAAACCTTAAAAATCTGGTTAAAGCGGTTAGGGCGCGCAAAAATCTCTCCATTTTTATTTTTCCAACTGTGAGCAAGATTTTTCCAGTGGAATCTTTTGAAAAAACCGTAAAACTGCTGCATTCTTTAGGCTTAAAACCAGAAGAAACCCCCGGATTTTCCATTTGCAACAGCCGCGCAGGCAGCCTGGCTAGCCCGGACTTAGTAGACAATGAATTTTATGCCAGCCTTGGCAAAACCATTCTCCCTGTGGAACAAATTGTTTGTGTAGTACCTTTTCGATATCAGCTGATAATGTGGAATGGTGACATAGAATTATGCTGTGCAGATTTTAAAGGGGAAGCTGTGCTTGGCAACATCCGGACCCATTCTTTTCAAGAGATTGATGAGATAAAAAAGAGTTTACTAAAAGGACCTCTCCTCTCCCCGATATGCACAAACTGCACTATGCCTTTTGCGTTAGGAGAAGGCAAGGGGTATATATTAAGAAAGTAATTCCTCCAACCTCACCGCACCGCTATACAGCGCCTTGCCAATAATGCATCCTTCTACACCAAAGCTTTCAAGCGCCCTAATTGCCTCTACATCTTCTTTAGAAGAAACTCCGCCCGAAGCAATCACCGGGACTTTGGTAGCCACTGCCAGTTCTTTTAATCCCTCCAAATCCGGACCAGTTAACATTCCGTCCCTTTTAATATTTGTATAAACAAAACGTTTTACCCCAAGCTTTACCGCTTCTTTAGCCAAAGCAATAGGGTCGCGACCGGAACTTTTTAGCCACCCATTACTAGCCACTTTCCCCCCTTTTACATCCAAAGCCACTGCAATTCTGGCCCCAAACTGTGAACAAATGTTATTGACCAGGTTAGGATTGTTAACAGCTGTTGTACCCAGAATGACTCGGTCAGCACCAATAGCAAGCATCTCCCGTATCAGGGGTAGGTTACGGATCCCTCCACCAACCTGCACCGGGATTTTTAGTGTTTTGATAATTTCTCTGATAATATCCAGATTTGCAGGAATACCGGTTTTGGCACCATCCAGGTCCACCAAATGGAGCCTTTTGGCACCCAAGGCTTCCCACTTTTGCGCAACTTCAACCGGGTTTTTAGAATAAATCGTAACCTTTTTATAATCCCCTTGCTCCAACCGGACACAATTCTTATCCAATAAATCGATTGCGGGTATAATTTCAAACATTTTTAGCTCCTTACTTTTGACTGACAAATTTTAACAAAGTTTCCGACTACCTTCAAACCGTTTTCTCCGCTTTTTTCGGGGTGGAACTGGGTAGCAAATAAGTTATCCTGCCACACAGAGGAAACAAAGTTCACCCCATAATCAGTTGTAGCCGCAACCACAGCCGGATCTTCCGGTACTCCATAATAAGAATGCACAAAATAAAACATCGTACCTTCTTCTATTCCGGTAAAAAGAGGGTTAGCGGGTTGTTTGATCATAATCCTATTCCAGCCCATGTGCGGTATTTTTAAGTTATTCATAAAACCGCTGAATTTGAATTTTTTAACTTTTCCTTTTATGACCCCTAAACCGCGCACTGCTCCTTCTTCGCTCTCTTCAAAAAGTATCTGCATTCCTAAGCAAATCCCCAAAAATGGACGTTTTACTGCAATAAGCTGGAGGATGGTATCTTCCAATCCTTTCTCCCTAATAAATTTCATGGCTGCGTCAAATGCCCCAACCCCGGGAAGAACAATCCCGGTTGCCCCCAAAAGAGCGGCTTTATCTATAGTAATAAAAGCCCCGGGATCAAACTTTTGGACCGCTTTTAAAGCACTCCTTAAATTACTTGAACCGCAATCTATAACTGCTATAGACATATCCCAATCGCTCCTAAAACCCCGACCTTTTTACCTAACTTAGCTGGTTTAATTTTACATCCTTTTAAATTTGCGGGAAGTGCAAATTCTTTTAAATAATTCATATGAAAGCCCGCCGCCAATCACAAGCAATTCAGGACTTAAAGTATTGATCTGGTTCCCCAGTCCTATGGCTAAATAATATGCTAACCTGTCGATCGCTTTTAAAGCACCCGGGTCTCCTTTTTTCGCTAATTGTTCTATTTCGATAGGCTGCAGTTCTTTACCTAAAAACTCTTTGCCATAGCGCACCAAAGCCCTGCCTGAAGCCATAATCTCAAAACAACCCCTCCGTCCACAACCACACATCTCCCCGGTAGGCTCTATAATAGTATGGCCGATCTCTCCTGCAGAACCATTGGAACCGCCGTAAACCTTGCCGTCAATTACAATCCCTCCGCCAATCCCAGTACTTACAGTCACATAAAGAAAGTTCTTGGCACCTTGTGCTGCTCCAAATTTCATCTCTCCAACTGCAGCTGCATTTGCATCATTTTCCAAATAAACCGGAACTTTAAAAGCTTTTCTTAGTATTCCTGCTAAAGGTACTGCCTTCCAGCCCGGTAGGTTAGGGGGATTGACTATGACTCCTTGTTTAGATAAAACCGGTCCAGGAGCCCCAATCCCAATGGCTTTAATTTGAGAAATGGTTTTGCCAGCACTTTCTAAAACTTGTACGATTGATTGTTTAATGATATTAATAACAAAGACTTGGCCTTTGGATGCATCTGTAGAAAGGACAATTTCAGATAAGATTCTCCCCTTTTGGTCCGCCAGAGCAGTAAATATCTTGGTCCCGCCCAGGTCTACTCCGATTACGTATTTTTTGATCGGCATAAAGAGCATCCTTTCTAGTCTAGAAGTATAGCAAAGTAGGGTTACAAAAGAAACCATGCCTCATAAGATACGCTACGTCAAACTTCCCCCTATGATTCAAAGACATCTTTTTTCTCTTACTTTCTTTTTCTTGAAAAAAAGAAAGTAAGCAAAGAAAATTCAAGTGCCTTCAGGATGTTACTCGCTTCGCTTTTGCTCACCCTTTCGGCCTCCATCACTCCCCTCCAACTTCTCGCAAATCGCTCTCGCTCGCTGTGGTATTTGCAATCTTTTCTGCTTTTTGCTGAAGGCACATTAACTTGTGGTACATGTTAACCTTATTAAA
>JAPLLA010000009.1:18815-34639 GCA_026387795.1 Candidatus Saganbacteria bacterium
GGGGCGCTGTCTACTTATAACTAAGCCCGTAAGCAATATAAGATATTAAGGTTGCAGATACCTCCCAGCCTGAGACAGGGGTCTGATGTGGGAGGAGACAGGATGGGAGGTGGTGATCGTCGGCGTCTTGATTTTCTTTTCATCCACTTTTCTTTGATCAAGCAAAGAAAAGTGGAGAATAAAATATAAGGAGGGGTTGGGGAAAATACAACAACAACCTTTACAGAACGTATCTTATGCAAAATAAAGATTTATCCTTAACAAATAATAGGGGCAGGGCATAATTAAAACATGAAATATGAAAAACCCGGATTAAATTCTCTCCAAGCTAGCGCAACCGTTGGCATAATCTGTCCAACTCCCGGAAGTAGTGCCACTGATGAGTGTAATTCCACTGGAAATTATGCTGTAGATTCCCATTGCAGGGAGTTTGGAAATCATGCGGATCATATTTACCAGAACGGCGATTTTGCTGGAACCTTCTGTGCAGCCACTGGATACCTTGCAATGCTCTAAGCTCTAACCAATCACCCACAAAACTCCTTGACAACAACCCCCTTGAAAGGTATTATTAGCACTCGTTTAGATTGAGTGCTAACAAGCGACAGGGAGGTGAAAACATGGCAAGCAAGAAATTGACCCCATTAGGCGATAAATTGGTGGTAAAACCCGAACCGCAAGAAGAAAAGACCAAAAGCGGTATAGTACTTCCGGATTCAGCCAAAGAAAAACCCCAAGAAGGGACAGTAGTTGCAGTAGGAATTGGCCGTATTCTGGAAAACGGTCAAAGGATCCCCTTGGAAGTAAAAATAGGTGACAAAGTCATCTATTCCAAATACGGTGGAACCGAAGTAAAGCTCGAAGATGGTGAGTTCATCATCTTAAGCGAAAAAGATATTTTAGCAATCAAAGGATAATAAAAGGAGGGTAGAATACAATGTCTTCAAAAATGATGCAATACGGAGACGAAGCCTGGCGCTCCCTTGAAAAAGGGGTAGAAAAAGTCGCTACAGCAGTAAAAGCCACGCTTGGTCCCAGAGGACGCAATGTCGTCCTGGAAAAGAAATGGGGATCGCCAACCATCACCAATGACGGCGTAACCATTGCCAAAGAAATCGACTTACAGGATCCGTTCGAAAACATGGGTGCACAACTCTTAAAAGAAATTGCATCCAAAACCAATGATATCGCAGGAGACGGAACCACCACAGCTACAGTTTTAGGCCATGCTATTTTTAAAGAAGGGCTCAAAAACGTAGTCGCAGGTGCCAATCCCATGGCTCTTAAGAAAGGGATCCAAAAAGCAGTAGAAGTGGCAATTGCCGAGCTGAAAAAGCAGAGCAAGCCAGTAGAAACCAAAGAAGCAATCGCTCAAGTTGCTGCCATCTCTGCAAATAACGATTCCGAAATCGGAGACTTGATTGCAAATGCCATGGAAAAAGTGGGAAAAGACGGGGTTATTACAGTAGAAGAATCCAAAGGGATTGAAACTTCTTTGGACGTAGTAGAAGGTATGCAATTCGACAAAGGTTACGCTTCTCCTTACATGGTCACAGACCGTGAAAGAATGGAATGCGTACTTGAAGATGCATACATATTGCTTACGGACAAAAAGATCAGTGCCATAAAAGACCTTCTTCCTACTTTGGAAAAAGTAGTCCAAGCAAGCCGTCCTCTTCTCATTATTGCGGACGACATCGAAGGAGAAGCACTGGCAACACTGGTGGTAAACAAAATCCGCGGAACACTTAACTGCGTAGCAGTAAAAGCCCCTGGTTTTGGAGACCGCAGAAAAGCAATGTTGGAAGACATTGCAATTCTTACTGCCGGCGAAGTTATTACCGAAGACAAGGGTTTCTCTTTGGAAAACATTGAGGAAACCATGCTCGGCCAGGCTAAAAAGGTAATTGTAAAAAAAGAAGATACCACAATTATCGAAGGGGCAGGTAAAAAAGACTCCCTAAAAACCAGAATGACAGAAATCAAAAAAGAGATAGAACTCTCTGATTCTTCCTATGACAAGGAAAAGCTCCAAGAAAGACTGGCAAAGCTTTCCGGCGGAGTCGCGATCATTAAAGCAGGTGCAGCTACAGAAACAGAATTAAAAGAAAAGAAGCACCGCATTGAAGACGCTTTGTCTGCCACCCGCGCTGCAGTAGAAGAGGGGATTATTGCCGGAGGAGGTTCCACTTTCGTACACATCCTTCCTGCTTTGGAAAAAGCGGAAAAAGAGTCACAAGGTGACGAAAAAGTAGGGATGGCCATTGTGCGCAAAGCTTTGGAAGAACCCCTAAAGCAAATCGCCCAAAATGCAGGCTGGGAAGGTGCTGTAGTAGTTGAAAAACTAAAACAGGAAAAGCCGGGAATCGGTTTTGATGCCCAAAACTTGAATTATACAGATATGTTCAAGGCTGGGATTGTAGATCCGCTCAAGGTTACCCGCTCCGCATTGCAAAATGCGGCAAGCATAGCTTCTATGCTCCTTACCACCGAAGTACTCGTGGCCGAACGGCCGGAAGAGGAAAAGAAAGGTGGCATGCCAAACCCGGGAATGGGAGGCATGGGTGGAATGGAAGGGATGATGTAGGTCAGAGACCAGAATATCAGGTTATCAGAGTATCAGATAAATGAAAAAGGCCCTCTAGCCAAAAACTAGGGGGCTTTTTCTTTGCCCAAAAACTCCCCTTGTATTCATCCTGCCATTTATATATAATGATTTCCGTAGCGAAAGTTGAGGTTTGCACGTAACGAAGTGGGCTTTTTTACCCACTTTTTTGTTTGTTTACAGCTTGAATAGGGGGACGACCATGATCCGTATTGAAAAGCTTAACGAAATGCTCGAAGCAATCTATAACGAACGGGGTATCTCCAAAGAAATCCTCAAAGAAGCGATTACGGATTCAATCCTTTCTGCCTGCAAAAGGAAATTTACCAACCACGATAACCTTAGGGCAGAAATAGATGAGGAAGGGGAAGTTAAAATCCTGGCCAAAAGAACCGTAATAGAAGAACCTACAAACCCGGAAATAGAAATCAGCCTTGCGGACGCTCAAAAAATAGACAAAACATTAGAATTGGGAGGAAGCGTAGATATAGATGTTACCCCCCACGATTTTGGCAGGATGGCAGCTCAAACCGCCAAACAAGTCATTATTCAAAGGATCCGAGAAGCTGAAAAAGACAAAGCTTTTGAAGAATTCAGCCAAAAACAAGGAGACCTTCTTACCGGCACCATCCAAAGAAAAGAAGGGGCAGCTTACCTGATCAATCTTGGCAGGGTTGAAACCTTGCTTGTACCCCAAGAACAAATCCCAGGCGAAAACTTACGCATCAACGACCATGTTAAGCTCTATGTAACCGAGGTCAAAAGAACCTCCAGGGGGCCTTTGGTTATGATCTCCAGAAACCACCCGGGACTGGTAGAAAAGCTTTTTGAACTGGAAGTCCCGGAAATAGCTGAAAAAACCCTGGAAATAAAAGGGATTGCCAGAGAAGCAGGACGCCGCACCAAAATTGCCATACAATCCAATGACAAAAACGTTACCGCAGTCGGGACTTGTGTAGGCCACATGGGAAACCGGATCCAAAACATTGTCAGGGAACTGGGAAACAATGAAAGGGTAGACATCATCGAGTGGAACGCAAATGTCTCTGCTTTTATTTCCAATGCCTTGAGCCCGGCAAAAATCAGCGGCGTTTCGCTGGATGAAAAAGAAAAAATTGCAAAGGTGTTTGTAGCTGAAAGCCAGCTTTCGCTGGCAATCGGTAAAGAAGGCCAAAATGTACGCCTGGCTTCCAAACTTACCGGATGGAAAATAGATATTGGAAGCGACGAAGAAGCAAAAAAAGCAGCGGAAGCAAAAGCCGCACCTGCCCCGATTCGATCGGGGCCTGCCGAAAAAATCAAAATCCATGAACTGGCCAAAGAGCTGAAAATTCCCAGTAAAAAACTGATAGAAGAGCTTAAAACCTTAAAAATAGAGGTTAAAGGTGCCACTTCCTCTATCTCCCCGGAAGAAAAACAAAAACTACTTCAAAGCTTAAAGGAGACAAAAAAGATTGAAGAAACAAACCACGGAAACAAAGAGTAAGGTTGGCGACTTAGCCAAAGAACTGGGAAAAACCGCCAAAGAAGTACTGAAAATCCTGGCAGAGTTAAAAGTAGCGGCAAAAACTTCTGCTTCTATCATTGATGCGGAAAACGCCGCTCTGGTAAAAGCGCTCGTCAAAAAAAGCGCTGCTCCCAAAACAGCCGCACCAGCAGATAAACCGGAACCCAAAAAAGAACCAGCTCCTGTAGAATCCAAGGAGCCCATTAAAGAAACTCCACCCATTGAGACAAAAGCCCCAGAAGCGCCTGTTGCACCTATAACCGAAGAACCATTGGAACAATTTACGGAAATAACTATAGAAACAAAAGAAATTACGGTTAAAGACCTGGCAGAAAAAATGCAGCTCAAAGTAAGCGACTTGATCAAAGAGTTAATGAAAAAAGGTATGATGGTCAACCTAAACCAAAATATCGACGTTTCTATTGTCAAAGAAATCGCCCCTGTCTTTAAGTTCAATGTTAACTATACCTATAATGAAGTAGCCTCAAGAGAAGAAAAAACACTCGAAAAAATCAAAAGATTTGAAGCCAGACAAAAAAGCTCGGACATGAAAGACCGTCCGCCAGTAGTAACAATTATGGGCCACGTTGACCACGGTAAAACTAAGCTTTTAGACGCCATCCGCCATACCAATGTTATAGACCAGGAAGCAGGAGGGATTACCCAGCATATTGGAGCGTACCAGGTTACTGTACACGGTAAAAAAGTGACTTTTCTAGACACCCCGGGCCACGAAGCATTTACAGCACTTAGGGCCAGGGGGGCAAAAGTAACTGATATTGCGGTTCTGGTGGTTGCAGCAGATGACGGAGTAAAACCTCAAACCATTGAAGCCATAGACCATGCCAAAGCCGCAGGGGTTCCAATCATAGTTGCGATCAATAAAGTTGATAAGCCGGATGCAAATTTAGACCGAGTAAAACAGCAATTAACAGAACTGGGACTGCAGCCTGAAGAGTGGGGAGGCCAAACTATCACTGTCCCTGTTTCCGCAAAATTCAATAAAAATATTGATCAACTACTGGAAATGATCTTACTACAGGCAGAAGTGCAAGAACTTAAAGCAAGCCCCAAAGGACGTGCACACGCAGTAGTGGTAGAATCCAAGCTTGACCGGGGAAGGGGCCCAGTTGCTACCGTTCTCATAAAAAGCGGAACTTTAAAAGTAGGAGCAATTATCTCTGTAGGTACTGCCTACGGTAAAGTAAGAGCATTAATATCCGATAAAGGAAACCCCATTACAGAAGCACCTCCTTCTCTGCCTGTAGAGATTCTGGGACTTTCATCTGTCCCTGAGCCAGGCGATCTTTTGGAGGTAGTAGCAAGTGAACAAGAAGCCAGAGAACTGGCAGAAAAAAGGCTGGAAGAACTACAAAAATTAAGCAAAAGCAAATCGCTCTCTTTGGAAGATTTTTCCAAAGATGTTAAAGAAGGGCAAAGAAAAGATCTCAATATTATTCTTAAAGCAGATATGCAAGGCTCGCTTGAGGCTTTAGCTGCTTCTTTAGCCAATCTCTCCAACGAATCTATCCACATCCATCTTTTACATAAAGCAGTAGGTGCAATCAACGAAAGCGACATTATGCTTGCAAAAGTATCAAGTTCTATTATCATCGGTTTTCACATTGGATTTGACGGACAAAACCAGAATTTTGCAGAAAAAGAGGGAATAGACGTGAGGCTTTATAACATTATCTATAAAGCCACAGAAGACATCACCCTGGCCATGGAAGGTCTGCTGGAACCCGAATACGAAGAAGTTGTGATTGGCCACGCAGAAGTAAGAAGCATTTTTAACTCTTCAAAAATAGGGACAATTGCCGGATGTTTTGTAAAAGACGGCAAATTGGTACGGGGATGCAAAATCAAGGTATTAAGAGACAACGATATGCTGTATGAAGGGAAACTCGAATCACTAAAGCGTTTTAAAGAAGATACAAAAGAAGTGGAAACAAACTTTGAGTGCGGAATTTCCATATCCGGATACAATGATTTCAAACAAGGCGACATTATAGAAGCTTCTGAAATGAAAGAAAAACCCAGGAAAAAGCTAGCGTGAGTTCGATTCGTTTAGAAAAATTAGCTGCGTTGGTTAAAGAGTCGGTAAGTTCTATTATTACCAAAGACTTAAACGACCCCAGGATCGGCTTTGTCAGTATTACAGACGTAACCGTCACCCCAGACCTTGGACACGTAAAAATATATATCAGCTGCATGGGAGACGAGCAAGCTCAATCCCAAAGCATGCAAGGGCTCTCAAGTGCTACCCCTTTTGTTCGCGGTAAACTGGGAAAAGCCTTGTTTTTAAGATTTGTTCCTGAAATATGTTTTATACAAGACACCTCACTGGAGCGGGGAAGCAGGGTTCTAACCCTCATGAATAATCTACAGCAAAAAGAAGAAAAGGAAAAGAAAAATGAAAAAAAACATACTGTCGGAAATAAAAAAAAGAATACAAAAAGCAAATAAGATTCTCCTCTCTACCCATATTGATCCGGACGGAGATACGCTTGGCTCCATGTTGGCACTGCACCTAATCTTAAAAAAGATGGGCAAAAAACCCACCATGTTTTCCGGTGATCCGGTTCCAGACATCTATCGGTTTCTCCCTTCGGTAAAACTGATTAAAAACCTGGCTTCTCCGGAAGATTTTGACCTGATTATTGCCCTGGATGCAGGAAGCCTGGGCCGGCTAGATCCCATATTTAAAAACAGCGGTCCGGAAAAAATCGTTAACATTGATCACCATTCAGACAACACCCGCTATGGGAAAATTAATTATATTGCCAAAGTTTCCTGCGTAGGGGAACAAATTTACGCTTTGGCAAAACACTTAAAAGTCTCTTTGGATAAAAACATCGGGGTTTGTTTATATGTAGCAATTATGACCGATACCGGCAATTTCAAATACGATAACACCACAGCCGAGACCTTTGCCATTGCGGAAGAAATGTTGAAACTGGGGGTTTCACCGGATAAAACCGCAAATGCGGTATATGAAAACCGCTCCTGGCCGGCAATAAAACTTTTGGCTGCTGCTTTGGAAAACGCCCAATCAACTGCAGAAGGAAAAATCATTTACACCGTCATTACTAAAGAAATACTAGTAAATACCGCAGCCCATAATCAGGATTTTACCGGCTTAATTGACCATTTAAGAGCCATCCGCGGAGCAGAAGTTGCAATCCTGATCAGGGAAGACCACGAAAAAAACCGGGTCAAAATAAACTTCCGTTCCAAAAGCTATGTTGATGTACAAAAAATCTCAAAGGAGCTGGGGGGAGGCGGGCACAGCAGAGCAGCAGGCGCTATTATGCACGGAGACTTGCTCCAGATTGTTAACCAGGTAGTTGGGCTGACTACTGCGGCTTTATGATTAAACAGCGATCTTGAGAAGGCATTATTATTGTTAATAAACCATCCGGTTGGACTTCGTTTGACGTAGTGGCAAAAATCCGCGGACTTTCCAAAGTAAAAAAAGTAGGGCATTCCGGGACACTCGATCCCATGGCTACAGGGGTATTGCCGGTTTTTCTGGGGAGCGCTACCAAAACCATCCAGTCCTTTTTAGATGGAGATAAAGGCTATATTGCCGAAATGACACTTGGGATTACAACTGACACGCTAGACAAAGAAGGAAAAATCTTAACCCAAAAACCGGTAATGGGAATTGATGCGGAAAAAATCAAGGAAGCTCTTAAAAAATATAGAGGTGAAATCGAACAAATCCCGCCTATGTATTCCGCAGTAAAGATCAAGGGAAGAAAGCTCTATGAATTGGCACGCAAAGGAATAGAAATAGAAAGAAAACCGCGCAAGATTACTATCCATAAACTCGAACTGCTTGATTTTAAAGATGATCCGGATCACCCCAAGGCAACCATAGAAATTACTTGTTCCAAAGGAACATACATCAGACAATTGATCTCGGACATAGGTGCTGATTTAGGTTGTGGAGCATATCAATCGGTCCTCACCAGGACCTATGCCCATCCTTTTCGCCTTAGCCAAGCCATAGATATGGATACAATCATCACCTTGGCGACAGTGGACAAGCTTGATACAATTATTATCAAGCCAGCCGAACTAAAATCATGACAGATAAAAATATAAAAGAAGAGATCGAAAAACTAAGAGATAAAATCAGGCGCCATGCCCATTTATATTATGTACTCGATAAACCGGAAATTCCCGATGCCCAGTACGACCAAATTTTCAGGGAACTCCAAGAACTGGAAAAAGAATATCCAAACCTTGTTATACCAGATTCTCCAACCCAAAGGGTAGGAGGAGAACCGCTTAAGTCGTTTAAAACCGTCACCCACAAAACCTCACTCCTCTCTTTAGACAATGCTTTTAGTAAACAGGAACTAATTGATTTTGACCGCAGGGTAAAAGAAGGCTTGGGCCAGGAAAAAATTGAATATGTTGGGGAACTAAAAATTGATGGGCTGGCAGTAACCTTAACCTATAAAAACGGAAAGTTCGTCGAAGGTTCCACCCGGGGCGACGGAGTACACGGCGAAGACATCACCCAAAACTTACGCACCATAAATACGATTCCATTAGTATTAAACGAACCGATAGATTTAGAAGTCAGAGGAGAAGTATATCTGCCTTACGATGCTTTTGTTAAAATAAATGCTGAGAGAGAAGAAGCGGGAGATCCTAAATTTGCCAATCCCAGAAATGCTGCAGCCGGATCCCTTAGGCAGCTCGATCCAAAAGTAACTGCAACACGTCCTTTGGATATCTTTATCTATTACGGCATCGTACCCCAATCAAAAATAACTACCCATTCTGAAGTTTTAGAATATCTAAAAGATTTAGGTTTTAAGGTTAATCCCAATATTAGGCTTTGCAATGGTATTGCCGCAGTAGAAAAGTATGTGAAAGATTGGGAAGAAAAAAGGGAGAACCTGCAATACGAAATTGACGGCATTGTAATCAAGGTCAACAGGTTGCAAGACCAAAAAGCGCTAGGAAACACATCGCGCGCGCCCAGATGGGCTATTGCATTCAAATATCCACCGATGCAAGCAGAAACCACTGTGGAAGACATTACTGTCCAAGTAGGCCGCACTGGTGCAATTACACCAGTCGCACATCTTAAACCAACGCATCTGGCTGGGGTAGTAGTCAAAAGAGCAACCCTGCACAACGAAGACCAAATTAAGCGTCTGGATATCAGGGTAGGAGACCAAGTTAAAATACAGCGTGCAGGAGAAGTTATTCCGGAAGTGGTAGAAGTAGTCAAAGGAAAGCGCAAGGGTGACGAAAAGGTTTTTCACATGCCAAAGCGCTGCCCAGTATGTAATGGAGAGATTGAGAGGCTTCCAGGTGAAGCTGTGAGCCGCTGTATTAACGCCAGCTGCCCCGCACAAGTCAAAGAACGGATTCGTCACTTTGCCACACGCGAAGCTATGGACATAGAACATGTAGGCCCTGCAATAGTAGAGCAATTGGTAGACAAAGGAGTAATATCGGACGTAGCAGACCTTTATTCTATTAACAAAGAAACGCTGGTTACGCTTGAGCGCCTAGCAGAAAAATCAGCCCAAAACATTATTGATGCCATCCAAGCCAGCAAAGAACGTCCTTTTGAAAGAGTGCTTTATGCTTTGGGGATTAGGCATGTAGGCAGGCATATTGCTACAATATTAGCCCAATATTATCCGGCCATAGAAAAGGTGATGAATACATCCGAAGACGACTTATCTAAAATCAATGCCATTGGTCCAAAGATTGCAGCAAGCATTACACACTTCTTTAAACAAAAAGGTAATCATCACCTAATAGAGAAGTTAAACGCCGCAGGAGTAACCTTAAAATCCAAAGAATCAAGTGGTCCCAAGCCTCTACAGGGTAAACAATTTGTGTTTACCGGAGGACTCAAAAACTACTCACGGCCAGATGCAGAAGAGTTGGTCAGGGGCCTGGGAGGCAATGCATCTTCTTCGGTATCCAAGAAAACAGATTATGTAGTGGCAGGGGAAGATCCTGGATCAAAATATGATAAGGCTAAGAAGCTGGGGGTTACAATCCTAACAGAAGAAGAATTCACAAAGTTAATCAAACAAAAATGAAAATCCTAAGAATCATCATAATTCTTATTGTTTTAATCCTTCTGTTGCTTGGCATTATTTTTTTCCTAAGAGCTGGAAACCTGAGGCTAAATGCCTCGGTTTCCAAATTCATTCCTTCAGATAAAGAAGAAACCGCGACATTCAGTCGCAGGTTTCCGGATTCAATAGTGATTACCATAGACCTTTGCCCATCCAGCAAACCATACAACAAAGAGCTCTTTGATTACTTGGATACATTAAGCAAAAAGCTAGGTTATCCTATTCCTGTAGCAATCTGCCCATCAGGGACCTGGATCCTAAAACATGCTGATGAGTTAGCTAAGATCAAAAGCTTAGATCTAGATATTGCTTGGGTAAATCACTCTTATTCTCATCCCGTAGACCGCGACTTTTTAAACAATCCCAAGATTAACTTTAAATATGAAGTAGAAGAAAACCTTAAGATATTCAAAAAATACGGGTTAAAACCTTCAAAATACTTCCGTTTCCCGGGCCTTAGGTCAAACAAAAAGAGGTTAAAAGAGTTGGCAGAAATGGGATATATTCCTTTGGGAGCAAATGCCTGGCTGGCTAAGGGGCAAAAGATAAAGAATGGATCGATTATTCTGGTACATGGGAATGGGAATGAGCTGCAGGGATGTTTGATGTTGATTAATTATCTAAAGGAGCATGAACAAGATCTCATAGATGGAAAAATCAAAATCGTATCAATTTAAAGTCGCGAATATTTGCCTCCACCACGGTGAAGAGCCCCCGATCAGCGGAACAAGCGGGTCGGGAACGTTTTTTTTTACTGGTTGCAACCTAAAGTGCGTTTTCTGCCAGAACTACCAAATTAGCCAAGAAGGATTAGGATCTTCCATCAGCATCGATGACTTAGCAGAAAAGATGGTAGAACTGCAAAAACAAGGTACCCACAACATCAATCTGGTATCACCAACACATTACGGCTCGCGGATCGTAGATTTAATCAAATCAGCTAGAGAGAAAGGTCTTAATATCCCAATTGTTTATAATTCCAATGGTTATGATAGTTTAGCAATCTTAAAGCAGCTTAAAGGACTCGTACAGATCTACATGCCAGATATTAAGTATGGTGATGATTCATTCGCTTTAAAATACTCTTCTGCCAAAGGATATGTGGGGATCAATCAAGCTGCTATCAAAGAGATGTTTAACCAAGTTGGGAATCTTCACCTGGACGAGGATGGAATTGCTATCAAAGGCATTTTGGTCCGACATCTGGTCCTGCCCAATAATTTATCACAGAGTAAAGATTGCTTAGACTTCTTGTCCTCCATATCAAAAGACCTTTACGTGTCGATAATGTCGCAATATCACCCGTGCTACAAAGCAGGAGAACATCCCGAACTAAATAGATTGTTATCTCCCGAAGAATACTATGCAGTGGTAGATTATGCGGAAGAGTTGGGAATGGAGAATCTTTTTATACAGGAGCTATCGAGCCACAAAACGTATTTGCCACAAATCCAGCTTTGCCTAATCTGCCAAACATATTCTTCTTGTATCCTTCAACCCCTGGCTGATCATAGGTATTAACCCCCAAAAGTTCGCCTTCCATAGCAGTTGCAATCTCAAAAAAGAAGATCAGCTGACCTAATGTGTATGGAGTAAGTTCTGGTAAGCTAATGGTGCAATTGGGTCGGCCTTCGGAAAGCAAGGCAAACTCTGTACCGCGCTGGGAAGCGTCACCAACCACACTCATCTGCTTGTCTGCCAAATAATCATTACTCTCGTGAGGAATGGTAAGGTCAATGGCTGGCTTTTCTACCCGGATAAAAGTAATCGCCTTATTATATTCACCCTCAATGTTATTTTGCTGCGTAGAGTGAAGGTCAGAAGGACCAACTGATGGGATAGGGGTGCGGCCGGTATTTATCACTAATCCTTGTTTATTATATTTCTTACCCAAGCTTTCAGCCAAGAGCTGTACATACCAATCAGCAAAAGTCTCCAATTGGTCTGCAAAAGGCATCATTACCGCGATATTAATCCCGCGTTTTTGGTAGAGGACCGTATGGAGTAGTGCATATAAATAAGCTGGATTATCTTTTAGATTAAGATTTTGAGTCATTTTCTCCATTGCCGCAGCACCTGCTAAAAGTTCTTTAATGTTAATGTTTGCCATGGCAGCTGTAATGAGTCCTACGGGAGATAGAACAGAGAAACGTCCTCCAACCCCGTCAGGCACAGGAAAAGTGGGAATAGGTTTGCCCATCCCTTTTACCCATTCCCTAAGTATTCCTTGGCGTTCATCAGTTACTGCAATAATGTGTTTCCAATAGTCCCTGCCGCACCTTCTCTCCAGCCACCATTTTAGGATTTCAAAGGATACTTTGGGCTCTGTGGTGCCACCGGATTTAGATATAACTACAATACCAGTTTCTTTTGGATCCAAATTATTAAGCAAAGCATTGAGAGATACTGGATCAAGCGATTTGCCATTAAAAAAGATGCGCGGGCATCCATTGCGCAGGGATTCAAATTCATTGTAATAAGGAGACCGGAGACCGTCTTGCAGCATGCGGTTACCAAGATATGATCCGCCAATCCCAATAGAAACAATGTTTTTAAACTTCCTAAAAGATTTAGCAACATTCTGTATTTCATCTATTACCTCTTCCCTTTGATAGGGAAGGTTAAGCCACTCCATCATAGAAGCAATGCGTTTTTCTCCATTCTCACGCGCTTCCAGAAGAACTTTATGGCCGTTTTCCAGAAGAGTTGCATATTGTGCAAGGTCAGTTTCTACAACACCATACCTGCCGATGTTTTTGGCGAGTAAATTTGAGGGGTCAAACTTAAGATTTTGCATAACAGCAAACATTATACAAGCATAGTGTCGTGAAAATCAACATCTTGACAAGCCTTTGGTTGGGAGTAGAATTACTTCGCTCTATTAAAAGCTGTAAAACTCACCCTCATCCCTATCCATTCTCCCTCTCTTATTAAGAGAGGGAGAAGGGAATAAAAGGGAAGAGGGTGAGTTTGATCTGGCAAGCGAATTGCTCATAGAAAGGAAGGAGGTGCTTAAAATGGAAAAGAAGAAAGATAAGCTTGATCAGATCCTGGATAAATTAGAATGGCAGGGTAAAAAACTGGAAGAACATGATGGGGGATTTAATAGAATTGAAGACAGCTTAAAAGCACAAGCCGCAGAATTTATTATTGTTTATCAAAAAATCGACAAACTTGATGACAAAATAGACGATAAATTCAACAATGTTTTAGTCGGAGTAGATAAAGTAATGGGGGAATTGGAAAAAGCCAGAGAAGATAGGATCACAGCAAAATCAAAAGATGACGATCAAGACGAGCGTCTTGATAAAATTGAATTAGTAGTAGGGATAAAAAGTGCTTAAACAAGAAGAAAATAAAAACAATCTGGGCTTCAAATATGAACGCAAACGAATAAAACGGGATAAAACACTGCCTCCTTTATGCCCAGACTACGATCCAGACAGCTATGGCTACTGCAAAAAAGATGCACATTGTAAAAACGCAACCCACAGTGAAAAGGATGAAGCTTCTGGATTCTGTCTAGGCGGTACCAAAGAATCTGAGATTAAATACAGAAAGGAGAACTGGGAACATATTCTTTATACACGTTATTCATGGGCATAAAAAAGCCCGGCTTTGGAAATTGAATCCGCAAAGCCGAGCTCTTTTTTTATTCAGCTAGGCAGCTAAAGCAAAATGAGATTGAAAAAATTGCATAGCTTGTGCACATTGTACTCCACTAGGCATACTTAAAACCTTAGCAAGTTCTCCTCGACCAAGGTCCTTATGCAGTACTACCCAAGGTTGTTCATAAGTTTTCATCCCTAAACCGTTTGCTCCGCCAAAATACGCTACCATACCAAAGGTTTGCTGCGTCATTTGCCCTAACGTAAAAGGGGTTATCCGATCCACAGTTGTAAGCGTAGTGGGTATTCCTCGACCCACAAAACTGCTCCAGCCTCCTTGCACCGCACCTGCCTGATAGTCGTCTAAACTCTTTCCCTGTAGATCTCCTAAAACTCCTTTACCAAAGGGCATTTCTCTTAGTTCTTTAGGAATCTTGATCCAAACAGGGTTATTTGCATGTCTCACCCAATACATTTGCGCCATTACTCCTTCCGGAACAGCCAATAGTCCCGGAATGAACCCCGTTAGGACTGGACCACCCTATTTGCGAGACTTTCTGGAGTATACTAAATAATAAGAAGGTGGAAAAATGCAAAACAATACTCGCAGAAGGTGGACAAAGGAAGAAAGGGCAAAGATCGTATTGGAGGGGATGGAAAATCCAAATGTGCAAGATGTTTGCCGAAAGTATCAGGTTGCTCCTGGTCAATGGTACCGCTGGAAAAGTGCCTTTTTGGAAAGAGGAGAAGAAGGGTTGGAAGATCATCGCATGGGTACAAGGCACCACAGAAAGAATCCCTTAGAGATTGAGAACAAGAGATTGGTTGAGATGGTAGGTCGTCAGGCCTTAATGCTAGAAATGCAAAAAAAACTCTTGGATCGCTTACACGGAAGGTTAAAAAGAACATGGTAAACAAGCTTAGAGAACAAGGATTAGTCTTAAGAGAAGCCCTGGATACAGTTGGGCTATCTAAGAGTAGTTTTTTATACAAAGAAAAGAAACATTCTGAAAAACCGCTTACTCCTCAGCTGGTTGAAGCATTGGGAGACTTAAAAGATTATGAATTGGTTTATGGTTACCGGAAAGTAACTAAATGGTTATGGAAGAAAAAGAAGATAAAAGCAAATCACAAGGCAGTTCTTCGTCATATGCAAAAATTAAAGCTAACGCAGCCAAGAAAGATCAAGGGAATGAAAGGATTACGGCAGCTACCTTATGATGAGCCAAAGCAGAGCAATACACGATGGGAAGGAGATTTGACCTATGTCTGGTGTGGTAGAGATGGCCAAGCATATTTATTTGCTTTTATTGACGGATACGACAACGAGGTTTTAGGTGATTGTTTTAGCCAGCGTTGTCGTGCCAAAGAAGCCATTGAGGCATTGGATAAAGCTATATGCCATAGATTCCCTTGTGGTATTCCAAAGGGACATAAGTTGGTTTTAAGGGTTGATCGAGGTACTCAGTTCATCGCCAGAGATTTTAGAGAAGCAGCAGAAAAAAGAGGAGTAACCTTAGAGTTTTGCGGGATCAGATGTCCAGATGATAAACCTTATATTGAAAGTTTTTTTGCTGCTTACAAAAAGGAAGAGGTTTATCGTAATGAATATGAAACATTCATGCAGGCTGACTTTGGGTGGAACAATTTTAAACAATGGTACAATACTGAAAGACTTAACCAGGGGCTTGATTACCAAGTACCCAGCGAAGTGGCTTTGTTTGGGATGAATATTAATTTTATTGAACCAGAAGTATCGCTAATTGGGGCAGCAGTTTAGTCCAGTTTTGGAGGGTTCACACCGAGTCCATTCGCAGCAATGTGCTGCCAGTTTGCGCACACATCAACTCTTGCGCGCAACCCAAGCCCATCTTCTTCAACACTTTCTCCCCAAGCCTGTCCTAAAAAGTCTCCATAAGGTCCTAATCTTTCGTCAAAAACAAGATGTTCATATAAAGAAATACCCATGTTCTTCGCTG
>JAPLLA010000030.1 GCA_026387795.1 Candidatus Saganbacteria bacterium
CGTGCTAAAAACCTGTGGGCTTCTTTCTGGTTTTGCGAACAAGCCATGGAAGCAGGGCTTTTTCCAAAAAGCCGGCTCCAGCCCAAAAAAGATTTACAGCCGGTAGCTTAATTTATTATGGACAACTCTGCTAAACTCAAATATACCCATCCAAAAATAGTAGACCGCAGACTAGAAAAGGAAGTTGGTTTTAGTTTGCAGCTTTCAGACGGCCAAGGCTGGAACTTGGTTGGCACAGAAGAAGTTCTTCCTTGGCTTAGGGAACTTGCCGGAATTATGCAGCTTAGGACCCACGAATTAAACGGCTCCCCGCGCCTTATTTTTACCAAAGAAGATCCCACTGAAAAAGACAACCCTTTAATTACCTTGGAACCACAGCTTTTGGAAGGATTGCCCAAAAAGGGATGGAAAGCTTGGGATGTAAAGACCATTAAATATTGGACCCATAGCGATGTTCCCCACGTTGTTTGTGAGCTGGCGGGTTCTGATTCAAAAGATATGGACATTATCAGGATGTGGCATGCGCTTAATCCTATTTACCAAAAAGTGCAGGAAGGGGGAGGTTTTCCTTTTCACTGCGGTTTTGTGGTGCGGGATGGGAAAGGGTATTTGTTTGCTGCGCCGGGTAACACCGGCAAATCTACCTGTTGTAGAAGGATCCCGCCGCCTTGGAGAGCAGTTTCAGACGATGAAGTCCTGATCGTAAAAAACAAAGACGGCAACTATTATGTACACCCTTGTCCTACTTGGAGCACTTTTCTTTGGAAGGGTGGGGAAGTGAGCAGCTGGAACATAGAAGAGTTTTATCCTCTTTGCGGAATTTTCTTTTTAGAACAAGCTCCCGAAGATTCCATAGAACCTGTAAACCAAGGCCAAGCAGCGGTTTTTATGAACGATTCCGCTTCTCAAGTAGCGCGCAGGAACTGGAGGCAGCTTGATCCTGATTACGAAAGAATGCTTAAAAGAAGAGTTTTTGAAAACGCCTGCGAATTGACAAAAAAAATCCCTTCTTTTATCTTAAAAGTAAGCCTTACAGGCAAGTTTTGGGAAAAGATGGACGAAGCGCTTCAGTAAGAGTTTTTTTGTTGTTAAGGCTTGGCTCATCCAAAACTTTTTCCAGTAATTGATTGAGAATTTTTCCTACTTCCGGCCCAGGCTTAATGTTTAATGTTTTCATAACATCGTTTCCGTCTATAGCTAAGTCTTTTAGGTGAAGAGCATTATCTCTAGCCAGAATCTTTTTAATCCTTCTTCGGAGTACCGGAAGATATTTTGTTCCAGGGCTTTTTGCCATAGCAGCTACGTCCGCGATCCTTAAAGTAAAAAGTTCCTCAATACTTTCTAGCCCAACTTTGCGGATGAATCGTCTGACCGCAGCATCTGTCCACTTTGGCGTATAGTGAAACATGTGATTTGCGACTAGGAGCCTTACTTTTTCAACATCTGCATTGCTGAATTTTAAGCGCCGCAATATTTTAACCGCAGTTTCTGCGCTTTTTTGATCATGGCCGTAGAACTTCATCCCATCCTTGCATTTAGGCTTTTCCACATCGTGGAGGAGTGCTGCCAAAGGTATGATTGGCTGATCTTTTGGTGCGGCATCCATACAAGCCAGGTTGTGGTAATACACATCGTATTTATGATAAGGCTTAGGCTGCCTAACTTTTATCCCTTTTTCCAGTTCTGGGATAAAAAGCTTGAGTAGCCCTGCTTTTCGCATCAATTCAATGCCAATCGAAGGCTGATTTGCCCCCAGCATTTTTATTAGCTCGTCGTGAACTCTTTCGAATGCAACTTTCTTGGTTACAGAGAGGGTTTTAGATATTGCCGCAAAGGTCTCTTTTTCGATTTTAAACCCGAGCTTTGTAGCAAAACGGCAGGCTCGAATGGAACGGAGCCCATCTTCTTTAAATCTTTCCAGAGGATTGCCTACTGCTCTGATCAGCTTATCTTTTAAATCTTTTTGCCCATCGAATAAATCAACCAATTTATCTTCGATCGGATCATAGGCTAGGGCGTTGATTGTAAAGTCTCTCCGTTTTAGATCCTCTTCCAGCGAAGTTGTAAATTTAACATTTTCCGGATGCCGTCCGTCGATGTAGCTTTCGTCTGAACGATAAGTGGTTACCTCATATGGCACTTTTTTAATCAAAACAGTAACTGTGCCAAACTTTATTCCTGTAGGGATTACTTTTTTAAATAGCTTGGTTACTTCCTCGGGTTTTGCATTGGTAGTAAAGTCCCAGTCCGGGTTCTTTTTGCCTAGTAAAAGATCGCGCACTGCTCCGCCCACGATGTAGCACTCAAAGCCGTGTTTCTTTAGGGTTTTGACAATATAAAGGACCTCGGTAGGGATATGGAATTTCATGGATAAAGTTTACCATATTGGAACCATTTGTGGCACCCAGGAGTCTAAATAATGAGAGCCATCCAAAGGCGAGGATGATCATCCTCGCCTTTGGATGAGGATGGAGTATAATATATGTATATGAAGCGTTTATTTTTAGTTTTGTTTTTGATAATTGTTTTTATTGCGCCGGCTTACTGCTTAGATTGGCAGACAGCAATTAACTTGGCTAAGAAGAATAACCCTGACCCCATATCTCCCACAGCTTTCTGCAAGTGCGGCACTTGGCCAGACCACTTCCGGAACTCTTGCTGCTACTACCAACAGCAGTTCATATGGACTGAATGTGAGCCAAACCTTGTTTTCCGGTATGGATAACTACTATAACTACTTGTCTGCAAAAGCAAGCTACGATTACTATCAAGCCGCACAACAAAAAACCGAAGCCGATGTTTTTAATAAACTGCGCCAGACTTTTGTGGATCTGGCTATTGCAGAAGAAAACATTACGCTGCAAAAACAGATTTTGGAAAGAAGAACCAATAATTCGGATTTGATTACACTGCGCTACGATAGCGGCAAAGAAGATAAGGGCGCCATGATGCGTACAAAAGCAGACCAGGCAGATGCCCGTTTTAACCTGGATTCCGCACAAAGAGGAAAAGTGCTGGCAAAATTGAAACTGAGCCAGCTTCTTTCTGCGGAAGTAGATGGGGCGGATGGGCAACTGTTATTTTCTCTTCCTGCGCTTCCGGTTTTTGATAAATTATTATCTGCTGCACCTGCTTATCAAATGGCAGGCAAGCAGCTGGAGAATGCAGACATTTCCTATAAACAAACTATCAGCGGCTTTCTCCCTTCCGTATCTCTTTCCGGATCTACCAGGATGAGCGGAACAAATTGGCCGCCGACTGGAAGCAGTAATTCCTGGTCTCTTAGCGTTTCTTACCCCTTTCTTCCTGGCGGCAGCAACATTACAAGTCGTGTGCAGTACGCTGCGCAGTACGATAAAGCAAAACAGGACTTCATTAATACCCAAAACAATTTAAAATATGCAATCGAATCAGCTTACCGCGATTTTTTGGATGCTGCGGAAGCAGAAGAGATTGCAAAAATCTATGTGGATGCTTCGGCTGAGAGGGCAGAAATTGCCAGAGTAAAATACTTGAACGGTTTGATATGGTACGATGAATGGGACAGGATCGAAAACGACTATATCAGTGCACAAAAAACCTGGATCGCAAGAAGGAAAGCTGCCTATGGAGGTTACGTACAATGAAAAAATCCAAAATCCGAAATAAATTCCAAATCCAAAATCCTAAATCCGAACAAGGAAATATTTATAAGATATTTTACATTGTTGGGATTTTGACATTGGGATTTTTGATTTTGAGTTTGGGATTTATTGTGAGCGGGTGTGCGGAGAAAAATGGCCAGGAAAAGTTGGAAGTGATAACAGTAAATAAAGGAGAAATACTTTCGAGTATTCCTGCTACAGGAACTGTAATGCCCAGAAACCGCTTGGAAGTTAAGCCTCCAATTGCAGGCAGGATCGATACCGTGCTTATTGAAGAAGGACAAAGCGTAAAACGGGGAAAAATACTTGCTTGGATGAGCTCTACTGACCGCGCAGTGCTTTTGGATGCTGCACGTGCCAAAGGAGATGCAGAGCTTAAAAGATGGGAAGAAGTTTATAAGCCCACCCCCATCATTGCTCCTATCGATGGCTTTATCATCCAGCGCAACGTGGAACCAGGCCAATCTTTTTCTGTAAGTGAAGTAGTGTTGGTTATGGCGGATTATTTAATTGTTAAGGCGCAAGTGGATGAAACAGACATTGGCAAGATAAAACTTGGGCAAAAAGTGGAAGTGGTGCTGGATGCTTATCCCGACCAGAAGAATTGGGGAAAAGTTGAACAGATTGCTTATGAATCAAAGACCGTTAACAACGTAACTGTTTATGAGATAGATGTAGTTTTGACCAAAGTTTCTCCTTTGGTCAGGGCAGGGATGAGCGCTACTGTAAACTTCCTGCAAGGAGACAAGAAACAAGTGTTATTGGTCCCGTCTAAAGCAGTAAGAAAAAGCAGGTCCAAAGCAGTTGTTTTCAAGGTACTGCCTGATGGTAAAACCGAGCGCACAGAAATTGAGACTGGCATGGAAGATGACCAGAATATAGAAGTGGTTTCAGGCTTATCGCTTGGCGACAAGATTGCTATCCCCAACAAAACTATCTTAGATAAACTTCGTCAGAGCGAAATGCGCGGACCAATGAATCCCTTTACCAATAATCAAAAGAAAACAAACTAATGACATCGCTTATAGAGCTTAAAGATATTTCTAAGACTTACTACATTGGCGGGAAAATTCCGGTTTATGCGCTAAAAAATGCCTCTCTTTCTATTGAAGCAGGGGAATTCGTGGCGATCATGGGTTCTTCCGGATCAGGTAAATCCACGCTCCTGGCAATTTTAGGGCTTTTGGATCGTGTGGAATCCGGCAAATATCATCTTTTGGGAAAAGATATCTCCAATTTTTCGGACAGCGAAGGTGCACGGCTTAGAAACCATTTTTTTGGTTTTGTATTCCAGTCTTTTAACCTCTTGGCCAGGCTTGATATTGTGGCAAATACCATGCTTCCTTTTGTTTATGCAAATGGCAACGGTGAGGAAGGAAGAAAGCGGGCGCTGGATGTTTTAAAAAGAGTGGGGTTGGGTGACAGGCTTAAGCACAAAACCAATGAAATTTCCGGAGGGCAGCAGCAAAGGGTGGCACTTGCCAGGGCTTTGGCTACAAGTCCCCTGGTAATTTTGGCGGACGAGCCTACTGGAAACCTTGATACCAAATCAGCTCAAGAAATTATCTCTTTTTTCAAGGAGATCAACCAGCAAGGCAATACCGTGATCATGGTTACGCACGAGCCAAACCTGGCCAAAGAAGCGAGCCGCATTATTACTTTGTCGGACGGTGGGATTGTAAGCGACCAAAAAATAAGAGAAGTGCCAAAAAGAAGCTTGCCCCCTTTAACTGAACCAAAGAAGAAGAGGCATAACTTATTTGCTTTTTCCAGGCTCGCAAACTATTTCCACGAAGCGTACATCTCTATTTTTACCAACAAGCTCCGTTCTTTTCTTTCGATTTTAGGGGTAGTGATCGGTGTTGCAGCAGTAATTGCAATGCTTGCTATTGGTACCGGAGCGCAAAAGCAAATTGAGAAGACTTTTGCTTCTTTGGGAAGCAATGTTTTAATGGTAAGAAGCAGTTCTCGTGCGCACGGGATCTCGCTTGGTGCAGATAGCGCTACCAGATTTAATTTTACTGATCTGGAGGCCCTTAAAAAGATAGAAGGGGTAAAAGCAGTGGTCCCATATGTAAACGGCAGAGCGCAGTCCGTTTATCAAAATAAAAATTGGAATACCACAGTTTACGGTACCAGTCCGGATTATCAGAATGTAAGGGATTCTGTGCCTAATTCCGGCAGATTTTTTAGCGAGTCGGATATGAATACCAAAGCCAAAGTAGCGGTTTTGGGTACTGCGGTTGTAAAAGAGCTTTTTGGAGGCGAAGACCCGCTTGGCAAATGGGTCAAAATAAACCGGATTAATTTTAAGGTAATAGGTGTGCTGCCTGAAAAAGGGATGAGCGGATTCCGCAATGCGGATGACCAAATTATTATTCCTTTAACTACAGGCATGTACAGGCTTTTGGGCGAAGATTATATCGGCTCCTTTGACATTCAAGCGCAGAGTGCCGATGATCTGACCCAGATCCAAGACGCAGTTGCCCCTTTAATTTTAAAACTGCACCGCCTACCTGCCTCACAGTTAGAAAACATTGAAGTTAGAAACATGGCAGACATTCAAAAAGCAGCAGGGGACATGATCAATACTTTTTCTCTTTTGCTGGGAGCAATTGCAGTAGTCAGTCTTTTAGTAGGCGGCATTGGGATTATGAACATCATGCTGGTCATGGTAATGGAGCGTACTCACGAGATTGGATTGCGTAAAGCTTTGGGTGCTGAAAACAGCGATATTTTGACCCAGTTTTTAATGGAGTCGGTTTTGATCTGTTTGTTTGGGGGAGTAATTGGGATCTTTTTGGGGTGGTTAATTGCAGCACTCATGGCTACTTTTGCGGGCTGGAATGCGTATGTTTCTATGGGGTCAATTATTTTGGCATTTACATTTTCGGTTGTGGTTGGGGTGGTTTTTGGTATTTGGCCTGCCAAACAAGCCTCAAGGCTCCAACCCATAGAAGCGTTGCGGTACGAGTAGCTGAAATAGTATAATCTGCTTATGGTTGATGTTAAGCCCCGCCAATCTTGGGGTTCCAAACTTGGAATTATACTTGCAGTCGCAGGTTCTGCAGTTGGTCTTGGTAACTTTTTACGCTTTCCTGTACAAGCAGCACAAAATGGGGGAGGAGCTTTTATGCTCCCTTATTTTATCTCACTTCTTCTGCTAGGTATTCCCCTAATGTGGATTGAGTGGGCAGTGGGGCGCTACGGAGGACTATTTGGTCATGGGACAGCGCCTGGGATGTTTCACTCTCTTTGGAAAAACCGCTTTATCAAATACTTTGGGGTAATCGGTATCTTTGGTCCTCTGGTTATCCTAATCTACTATACATATATAGAATCATGGCTGCTGGGGTATGCTTTTTTTTCTTTGACCGGGCACCTCTCACAAGCAGTGGGAGTAGAATCCAAAGGAGCATTTCTTTCCGGTTATCAAGGTTTGGTGCAAAATCAATTTTTCCAAAACCTCTGGCCTGCTTATATCTTTTTTGTGATTACTTTTCTGGCTAATTTTTGGATCATTTCCAGAGGCATTAAAGGTGGAATTGAAATTCTTTGTAAGATTGCGATGCCTATACTCTTTATTTTTGGGGCGATTGTAGCAGTCAGGGTCCTTACTTTAGGAGTCCCGGATTTAACTCATCCGGATTGGAATATTGTAAACGGCTTGGGATATCTTTGGAACCCGGACTTTTCGGTTTTAACCAGTGCCAAAGTGTGGCTTGCAGCAGCAGGCCAGATTTTCTTTACTTTAAGTGTTGGGATTGGAGTAATTTTAACTTATGCAAGTTACCTGACCAAGGGAGACGATGTTGTGCTTTCAGGTTTAACTGCTGCTGCTACCAATGAGACTGCGGAAGTAGTTTTAGGCGGCAGCATTGCAATACCTGCGGCATTTGCTTTTTTAGGTCCGGTTGCGATTACTGCGGTTGCGCAGAGTGGTGCGTTTAACCTTGGTTTTGTAACCATGCCTTTGATTTTTGATAAGATCCCACTTGGAATGATTTTCTCTTTCTTATGGTTTGTACTTCTATTTTTAGCAGGGATCACATCTTCGGTTTCTTTGGCAGAACCTGCAGTAGCTTTTATGGAAGACGAATTTAATTTGGACCGCAAAAAAGCAGTTTGGATCTTGGGTATAGCGGTTTTTCTTTTAATCCAGCCGGTTATATTTTTATTGGGCCATGGGGTGGTGGATGAATTGGATTTTTGGGGTGGGACATTTTGTTTAGTTTTGTTTGCCACAATTGAAACCATCCTGTTTACCTGGGTTTTTGGGATTGATCGTGCTTGGGAGGAGATCCACCACGGAGCAGAAATGAAGCTTCCCAAAATCTATAAATTTATTATCAAATATGTAACCCCATTGATTCTAATTGTTATCTTAGCTTCTTGGATATGGCAGCAGGGGCTTTCTGTCATATTGATGCAAGGAGTAACACCTGCAAATCTTCCCTATATTTTAGGTACGCGCATAGCTTTGGTCGGCTTGTTTTTAGCGATAGCAATATTGGTTAAGATTGCGTGGCGTAAGAGAAAGGCGAAACAGGAATGAACGTGTATGGCTGGATTTTTATCGCGGTTTCGTGGGGAGTAATCCTGGGCCTTACTGCTTTTTGCTTCTACCGCGTACTTAGGGAACCAGAAGAAGACCTCTGATTAAATCCGAAATCCTAAACCCGAAATTCTAAACAAATTCAAAATCCTAATTACCGAAATCTAAAACTGTTTGGTTCATTCGAATTTTGATATTTGATATTGTTTAGTGTTTAGAGTTTAGGATTTAGAGTTTATCTTGCGATGATCTTGATGATCCCGTCTTGGCTATTGCGATAGGCCTCTTCTACTTTGTCTTTTAAAGCGGGTCTTTTTTGGATAAGTGTGTACAGATTGTACATGTCCTTGGCTTTGTTCATGTCAAAGGTGTAGACTCTTTCCTGCATCAATTCTAACGGATTAATTGTAGTTGGCATTTTTATCTTCCCTCTTTCTTCCTCACTATATATATCGGGACAACTAATGCAAAACTTGCAGGGAAATTTAAAAATAATATTTTTTTAGAATATCAAGGGGATCCAGGGGATCAAGTACGGTAGAAGATTTCTATCTTAAAATGAGATTTGGATAAATAGTCTTCGATAAATAAGAAGAGAAATGAAAACTGGAGCAATAGATAAATTTTTAAATAGGTTTGTTCGGCAAGAATCGCGAATGGACCCTGAAAAAAGCAGGGCGATTAATGCTGCCGCAAAAAGGAATATCCCTGCGGCAATTAAAGCGGTTCAAGTCTATTTTCCGGAAGAAGTTGCAAAAATGAGGCCGGATGTTGCGGCTGAACTTGTAAGGCCAATGGCTTATATGGCAGCAGTTTTAGCGGATGGAGCGACGGTTTCCGGTGAGGAGGATTTTGCTGCAAACTTAAGAAACTTGGTGGTTGAGAAGAATATCCGTAAAATTGTTGAGGTTGGGACAAGGCACGGCAAAGCACTCATGATTTTAAGATGTGTTCTTGGTGCAGATAGTGTTGGTTTTGTTGATCTTGTTGGTGTTGATCAGGAAGCAGATCTAACACAGCATGATCGCTTGCTGGCCTATAATGTCGAATTAATAAAAGGAGATGCATCCGGACTTGTTTCTGTAATTGGCGAAGGGTCTTCTGATGTTGTCTTTGCTCAGGGGCTAAGAACAACCAATGATGTTACTCTCCCTTTTAATTGGTTCCGTTTTCAGTTTATGGGTGAATATGAAGAACTAGCAAGAGAATTTGATCTTACCCATACCATTGCATTGGAAATGACAAGGGTCCTTCGTCCTGTGCCCCATTCTTTTGCTATGCAGCTTGGTCAGGGCGATAGGGTTGTTTTAGATGATGCTCGTTTGGCTGGTTTTTCAACTGTGCTATCTTGGGGTAAAACGATTAAGGATAGTACTCCACCAGAATTATTGGCAATGGCTGCATCTGCTGTTCCGCTTTGGGTGGACCAGGTTTTTACTTCAGCTACTGAGTGCGCGGTTTGGAAACGCCCGGCCTAGAAATCCCAGGTTTCGCATAAAACGGCAGGGTTTTATGTCCCCATTAGTATTATTAGTATTTGGGGATGGAAAGATAATTCAAAATATAGTCAAGAAGTGTGCTATACTATTCACAGAGTCGAAATTAATGGTTTAGATTTTAAGATCTTGCGTATAAATCATGTCGGGACCTCATTTTTGAGCCTCAACATTCCGTTAATCGCAGAAAATAATCACAAAAGGAGATAAACATCACATGAAAAGCATATTTGTTGGAAATTTGCCATGGACAATTAAGAACGAAGACTTGGAACAGAAATTTACCGAGTTTGGTAACGTAATTAGCGCCAGGGTAATGACAGACAGAGAAACCGGACGTTCAAAAGGTTTTGGTTTTGTTGACATGGAAGACGCTGACGCTGAAAAAGCTATAGCTGCAATGAGCGGCTATAAATGGGGCGATCGCGAAATCACTTGTAACGAAGCTAAGCCAAGGACCGAAAGGCCAGCTGGCGGCGGCGGATTTGGAAGAAGAGACCGCTACTAAACGGTTTTATTTTTCAAAAAATTAGGGCCTCGATTGTCTTTATTGATAATCGGGGCCTTTTTTTGTAGTATAATAAAACAGCATGAAAAAAATAAGCTTATTTTTAATCCTCTGCACTCTGGTTTACATCTTTCAAATCCCATCTTTGGCTTGCTGGGGTTTTCGTCCTATGGGTATGGGCGGTGCATATGTTGCAGTAGCAGACGATGCAAATCTTGCTTACTGGAACCGTGCAGGTGCAGGCCAGCTTGATAACTGGAAAGATGGGGACAAAGAGATAGTGGTTACAGATACGGTTTGGAACAGGCGCGGCTGGCTTAACCGTACACCGCGCTTGGGAAATACCTATTATGATTCTTTTAACTTTGCCCAAAAGATCAATAAGAATTTTGGGTGGAGCATGGCTGGGGAGTGGAGCGGGGGGAGTGCGGTTGTTTTTTCTCCAAGCATTGGTTTTCGTCTTCCCTGGGAGTGGGCAGATAAAATGTCTGTGGGGATCGGTTATTTCTATTATAAGGCAGAGCAGGAAAGCGGCGGAGTCCCTTACGATTACACTGCCAATCAGATTCAGGTGGATTACCTTTGGCGGTTTCATCCTGAATGGTCTTTTGGCGTACACATGGAAAACTTCTGGAATTTTTCTTCAAGTTATACTTTTCCCCAAATTCCTGGTTATGTAATCTATAATGAAGGCTCTTTTATAAAAGATGTTAATTTTAGGCCTGGGATTGCCTGGATGCCCAAAGGGAATTTGGAAGGGTTGGTTGTAAATGCGGGCATATATAATATGTTTAGGGCTTGGAATATGGGCCCGCTTTATTCAGGTGGGTTTGAGTATACACCGCCCAAGGGATTTTGGTCTTCAAGCAGCTTCAGGGCTGGCTGGTACAATTATACTCCGGAGCATGACTATGACTTTCTTACTTTGGGTTATGGCCTGAAGCTTAATAAGGATGTAGAGATTGGTTATTGGGGTGCTTTTGAATCTGAGCCATTCTTTAATCGTGCTTATCAGCAGAACATTGGGGTTGCATGGAAGTTCTAACGATCCTTAATGCACTTTCTACGGTATTCCCATTTGCGATTGCTTTAATAAAATCCCAGGCTCTAGACGAATCTCTGTATTTTTCTTTTAGCTTCCAGGCCATGCCTGCAACAATATCTCCAAAATCATAAACGGGATCTTCTCTTTTGGATATTCCCGCCAGCCAAGTGTCTCCTTCAGCATCTAATCTGCGCAAAAAATTGCGCGCTCTGCGATCCGGTTTAAGGCAGAGGTGATATCCCCGCCAAAAATGTCCGTTTTCTACTTTAATGGGATTCCCTTCTTTTTCTTGTCTCTCCAATTCTCCAAACAAACTAACAGCATTTGCAACGCGGTCATCTTGGATATGTCCGAGAGCATGTAGTAAATGGACAGTTTCATGGCTAACGGTTTCACGCAGGTCTGGGATGGATGGTTTTCCGAAAATGGCTATTTGAGTTCTCCAGTTTGGGGAGAACCAGACTCTTAATTGCCATAGAGAAGTGCTTTTTACTTGTCTATATGTGCCTTGAAGTGTGCTAAAAGCCCCCATCAAAGTGTGAGCAGTCGCAGCAAGCGCGGTATAAGCTACAAGACTGCTAAAAAAGGATAGATCGCCAAGCCCTAATATTTTTAATCCCATATAGAATCCGAAAGATGCGGTTAAGAAAATAGCTGACGGAGCGCGTAAAAGATTGGTTACTGTTACGGGCCGGATAATTGGAATGGTTTTATGCGGGACTCCAAAAAGAGCATAAACTTCCGATGCTGCATCATGAATTGCTAATTGCTCTTCAAAGTCAAAGGAGTGATGGATTCTTGCTGCGAGGTGGTCAAAAGCAAATCGGGGCATGTGGATCCGCTCCATGAGCTCATCGTAATCCAGGTTTGATTGCCTAATTGTTTGTATTTCCTGATCGCGGAACTTTTCGGCAATTTCTATGTTTCCGCCCAGTTTTGCTCCAGCCTGGTAAAAGCCGTCTGGCCGCACAATTACTTTAATGGGTCGATTACTGGCTTTGGCAGCTTTAACTATAGCGTAGACTTCGCGTGAAAGTCCGGGGGTAAATCTTCCAAAGGAGAGCTTTTGCAGTGTCCTGCCGCAAACCCCAACCTCTCGCAGGTAAGGGCGTTCCACCACAAAATCTAAAACTTTATTGCGAACGGAACCCAATAAGGACATAATTTTCCCCTTTTATTGCTTTCGATTAAAACAAGATCAGATTTCATGCGGGGTAAGGGATTTTTTGAAGTAAATTTTGCCACCCCGCCGAAAAATCCGACGGTTTTCTTCTTTATTCCCTAGTGAAAATTACCTAAAAAGCGGGAAAGAGAATTGCTCATATAAGGGGTAAATGAGGTGGGTAATATGTCTAATTTGATACCTATTGAGAGAGTTGAAAGACGGATTTATTTGATAAGGGGCCAAAAAGTGATGCTGGATCGGGATATTGCAGAGCTGTATGAGGCGGCAACAAAGGTTTTAAAGCAGGCGGTAAAGCGAAATATGGCTCGTTTTCCAGAAGACTTTATGTTTGAACTTACCAATGAGGAGTTTCAAAATTGGAGGTCACAATTTGTGACCTCCAATTCGGACAAAATAGGATTGCGTTGGAAGCCTTTTGCTTTTACAGAACAGGGGATTGCGATGCTTTCGGGGATAATCCAAAGCTCAAAAGCAGTTCAAGTTAACATTGCAATCATGCGTGCCTTTGTAAGGATTAGGCAGATGATTTTTACTCATAAAGATTTGGCCCAAAAATTTAAGGAATTAGAAGGTCGTGTTGGTGGTCACGATCAGCAGATCCGAGGACTCTTTGATGCAATCCAAAAGATACTGGAGATCGAAGAAAAACCTAAAAATAGGATTGGGTTTATTTAGGCCCTGTCTAAAACTTCGCCACCTCGTCGAAAAACCGCCGACTTAGAAATCTCGACGGTTCGCAAAAATATTATGGTGGAGGCGACGGGAGTCGAACCCGTGTCCGAAGAGGCAGCAATAAGAATCACTACGAGCGTAGTCTTCGATTAAATTTTCGTTCCCAGGTTGACCGGAGACGCGATCTTCTGGGACTTATCCCATCTTAATTTCCTGTTTTAACCGGAAGGAGCGGTTAAAAAGTAGCTAATAATATGACATTTGGCCCCAAGCTTATTAGCAAAGCCTGGGCAAACGGTACCAGCGTTATTAGGCTAGTACGGGTGCGGCGATCGGTAGCCATTGCATTGCTGCGATGAGCTCTTTCACGTCGTTATACCCTTTAACTACTGTATCAGCAGTTGTGTTTTGCTACCATTTTTAACGGAGTTAAGATAGCATCTCCGGCTCGCAACCCTTACTACCACAATCTCCCCGTCAAAGCCCTTACGCCCCCATCTGATAAAATCCGAAATCCGAATATCTAAATCCTAAATAAATTCAAAATTCGAATTATTAAAACCCAAAACATTTTTTAGATATTTGAATTTTGGATTTTGGTATTGTTTAGGGTTTAGGATTTCGAATTTAGAGTTTAATTTATAGGTTTTTTATCTCTTCTTTGAGGACTCCAAAAAAATCTTCAAGCTGTTCTTGTGAAAGCTTGGAACTAAGTAGTTCTGCAAAATCCTGCCACGCTTCTGCTTCTTCCATCAGGTCGCGGTTGGATTTAATCTCATCCAAAGTTGTTTCAATATCTTTTTGCAGCTGCTTGCTTGCTTCTGCCATGGCTGCTTCTGCTTCTTGCATTCCTGTTTGTTCTATTACCTTGCGTACAATTTCTTCAAACTTCATCTCTTTATCTATATCTTTTTTCTTGGCTTCCGTAACAGCTGCTGCCATCCTTACTGCAATGGCCCTGGAATCCATTTCCGGCCCTCTGCCGATTTGCGCTTCTTTGGGCATTGGCTGTGTGGGCTTACTATACTGTTCTTCTTCTACTGGCTGGCCCCCCTTGGCTTCTTTTGGTGTAATCGGCGGCGGAACATACGGTTTAATTCCTTCTCCCGGTACTTTTATCATATTATTACCTCCTCGTTAGAGTTTTCCCATATTCTGCAGCGTGCCCAGGCATATCGTTCTTGCCAATTTTTTTACTTGTTCTTCTTCGGTAGGGGAGAGTGTCTTTTTTTGCAGCCCCTTAAACTGCGCACGCACCATCTTTTCCGTTTCCGCGATCAATTCCCCAACGGTATGCTTTTTAACTTGTGAGGGTTGGCAGGCCTCTTCTCTAGGCTCCATTTTTTTATCTTCCTTATTTAGCGCTGGTTTTCTTTCCATGCGCCTTCTATCTCTCTTTCGACATCTTTTGCCTTTAATTTCTCTTTTTTCTCAAAAAGTTTTTTCGATTTTCCAAGGCCCAAATCTATCTTAACGTAATTACCGTCCAAAAACATCTTTAATGGTACCAGCACAAAACCTTTTTGTACTGCTTTTCCTATAATTTTTTTTAGCTCGGACTGTTTAAGCAGCGCTTTTCTGGGACGCCTGGCATCTACATTGTGAATGTTCCCCCTTTCGTAAGGGGTAATGTGGATGCCATGAAACCAGACCTCTCCTTTTTCCACCCTGCCGAAACTGTCCCTTAGGTTTACTTTTCCCTGCCGCACAGACTTTACTTCTGTCCCTTTTAGGACGATCCCTGCTTTGTAGGTTTCTAGTATAGTGTAATCAAAACGTGCTTTGCGGTTTTCTGCAATGACCTTATAGTATTTGTTGGACACGCGAATATTATACCCGCAGGTAGGGGGGTTAGCAAGTTGTCCGGATAGTTGCCCGCACCAGGTTTTATTTTCCTGCCATACGGTCTTTTAAGTGATACCCTTCTTCAATCAGCCTTGCTTGTGCTGCTGCCAGCCTTGCAATTGGGATGCGGTAAGGGGAAGCACTTACATAATCTACTCCTACAGCATGGAAAAAACTAATTGAGTCAGTGTCACCGCCGTGTTCGCCGCATACGCCGATCTCAACATTTTCATCCGCAGCCTTGGCCCTGCCCACTGAAATCCTAACCATTTGCTGTACTGCAGGGTGGATGGTTACAAAAGGATCTTTTTCATAAATCCGGTTGCGCAAGTAGCTGTCAATGATCTTGGCTGCATCGTCGCGAGAGAGTCCCAAAGTGGTCTGGGTCAGGTCGTTGGTGCCAAAGGAATGGAAAACCTTTTTTACCCCTTTTCTAAGTGATCCGTCCAGATGGTATTTTAAGGTTTTAACCAACGCTTCGGCATTTACTGCAGCTCCCGGGAGCTCGATCATGGTGCCTACGTTATATTCAAGCCAGGTTGGCGGGATTTTTTGCTCTACGAGCATTTTTCCCCTTACTTCTTCCATGATCTTTAAAATCGGATCGAGTTCTTTTGGGGTAGAAACAAGCGGCACTTCTATTTCAGGTACAATATAAAGGCCCTTTTTGCGCATTTCTACTGCTGCTTCAAATACAGCTTCAATCTGCATGCGGTAAATGTCTTGCATGAGTATCCCCAGTCTTACCCCTCTTAATCCGAGCATTGGGTTGTGCTCGTGCATCTTTTTTACTTTTTCCAGTAAGAGCTCCAGTTCTGCAATCGGCATTTCCCAAAGTGCAACGTTTTCTTTTGTGGTTGCGGGTGCTATGCCTTGCCTGCGCAAATTCAGGATTTCCGTGATCTTTAAAATGTCAGGGAGAAATTCATGGAGCGGCGGGTCCAGCAAACGCACTGTAACTTGAGGGACCTGTGATCTTTTTGCCATGGCAGTATAAACTGCTACAAAGTTTTTTTTGTGCGCTTCTTTTAAGGTTGCCAGAGGTTCTTTTCTGGCTTCTGCATTTTCTCCCAGGATCAGGTTTTGCACTACTGGCCAAAGTTCTGCAGAGAACATGGTGTGTTCGGTCCGGAGCAGCCCGTTTCCTTCGGCCCCGTATTTTACCGCTGTTTGGGTGTCAGCCAGCGTATCTGCATTGGCCCTGATCTTTAGCGTGCGCACTTCGTCTGCCCATTTAAGTAGTGTAACCAGTTGTTCGGGGAGATCTTTTACCGGTACGGTTTTTACTTCTCCCAGAAAAACTTCTCCTCTGTGTCCGTCTATGGTAATAATATCTCCCTCTTTTACGGTTTTTCCTCCCAGGGTAAAGGATCTTTCCTGCTCATTTACTTCCAGGTTTTCAATCATTGGTACGCACCCTTTGCCTGCACCGCGCGCAACTACAGAAGCGTGCGCTGTCATTCCTCCTTTTGCAGTGGCCAGCCCCACGGTTTGCGGAATAAGTATGCCGTCATTGTCCGATGGGCTGGTTACTTCTCTTACTAAAATTTGGCGGCTTGCCGGATTTTCGTTTGCCCATTCAATTGCTTTTTCTCTGAACATGACCACTCTTCCGGTAAATGCTCCGGGAGCTCCTGCCAGGCCTTTTCCCAGAAAAAGTCCTTGCTCCTTTGCCGCTCTTCTTGCTTCCTCGGGTATGTATGGAAAGAGAAGCGCTGACACATCCTCCTGTCGCACAGAGAGCAATGCCTGCTCCTTGGTAATAATTCCTTCATTAACCATATCTACGGCAATTTGCACTGCTGCTGCTCCCAGGTCTTTGTCTGTTCTTCTTTGCAGGATTTTTAATTCCGGTTCCAGGTCTTTACCTCTATCTATGCCTGTAAATTCCACTTCTTGCATCCTGCCGAAAATTTTCTCGAATTTTCCCAAAGTACTGTCCAGTTCTTCTGCAAAAAACGGGAAGCGTTCTAAAAGTTCCTGCCAAGAGAGGACCTTTCTAATCCCTGCTACCACATCTTCTCCCTGGGCGCCTTGGAGCCACTCTACTATTCTTTCAGGTTTTCCGTTGCTGGCGTTGCGGCTAAAAGCGACCCCAGTTAAGGAATTGCCCAAGTTCCCAAAAGCCATTTGTTGGATGCCAACAGAAGGACCAATATTCTCCGGCAAGCCATGTTCTTTTCTAAAAGCCACTGCTTCGGGGTTGAAGTGGGAACGGAATGCTGCGTTTATTGATAGTACCAACAGGGGCCAGGGAGCGTCACAAAAATTAATACCGGTCCGTTTTTTAAAGAGCTCTTGTGTTTTTACCAGTGCGGTTGATAAGTCTTTAACTTCTGTTAAAGGGGCTTCGTCCGGAATCCCGTTTTCTTTTTTGATCTTGCTGATAATGCCGTTGAATTCCTGATAGTCCAATTGAAAAACAGATATTGCGGTCATGGTAATGAGCCTGCGGTAAGAATCGTAGGCCCATTTGATTTCATCTGGATTGCCATGCTTTACGGCAGCAGCAATATGCTTTTCGGTAATTCCGACATTAAGAATAGTGTCCATGGCGCCAGGGCTAAAGTAAGCGGGCGCTCCGCGCACGGAAACAAAAAGGTCCTTTCCAAATACTTTTCCGGTTTTTCCCTCCAGACGCTCTATAGCTGCCAATATATCGTCTTTGAGGTTTGGCGGCCAGGATGCTTCTATTTCCTCTACAGCTTCCGACAGTTGCCCGTAATTACAAGCAAAGACAAAATTTTTAAACCCTATCTTGCCATTCTGGCGCAGAGGAGCCTCAATCTTTTTATATGTTGTGCTGCCTGGCAGAATAAATCCAGGCATTACTTTATCGGGGAATAAGAGCTTCACCAGGTTTTGTCCCCACAGTTTGTCGCTGATTGCTTGTGGGGAGGCTTTGGTGGGGGTGCCAAGATCCATGACTAAATTTAAGGATCCATCGATTCTCTGCTGGCGCAGCATATAATATCTTTCAAGGTAATAAAGACTGCGGCCTTTGGAGGGGTCTATAATCGATCCCCATCCGTTCTCAAGGCCCAGTGCATCTTTGGCCCGGTTATACTGTGCTGCCATCCATGCTATGGTAGGAATGGGGTTTTTCCTTGCCCACCTGTGTATGGCGCTGGTTGACCACGCCATGGCTCCAATTGCCTCTGGGTGCTCGAATCTAGGTTTCGATAACAAGGTACTTAATACAAACATTTTATTTTCCTCCTTTAAGCCATGGCAATGCATGTGCTTGATAGATTTCCGGATATAATCTTTGGAGCCAAACTGCCAGAGTAAATTTGGTGCTTTCTCTTTTTGCTTTTTCAAAAAAGCGCCTAGATTCTTTTTCCCCAAAACTGTTAAGAAAGTGCCGGATTGTTCCTGGGGCGTGGAGCTCCATAAACAGTGCTTCAAGTCCGCCGGTGTTCTTTGGATTTTCTTCCAAGGCAGTAAGAACAGCGTTGCAGAGGCCGCTACTTAGGGATTGGAAAACCTCTTCTAGTTCTTGTTCCTCAAAAGCGTTGAGGCAGGAGATCCGATCGCTTACGTTGTGTACGGAAGCCATAAACGCAGAAATGGCGCCAATCTTTTTTAGGGACTTAAAAAGGGAGCGGCAAACCGATCGGTCATCTTTTAAGGCATAATATAACAAAACTTGTTCTTTGGCGTTTAAAGAAGTAAGGAGGGCTTCTTGCTGCCCTTCGTTCAACGTAAAATAGAGGGAGGGGAGCAAGTTGGATTTTGTAGAGAGCGCATCAAACATTTTCTTGTAGCCGGTCCTGTTTAGTGATCCATATAATACTTGGCGTTCGGGGTGATTAAGAAGAGAGAAAAGGTTGTATAGTGCCGCAGGTCCTAATACATTGCAGGTTTTTTGTCTCTCCGCATCCGAACCCATCAATATAAATTCCTTGCGTCTTTTTATGGTGAGCGCAAAATATAATTTATCCAGATAAACAGGGGCCACTAATTCAAAAACCAAAGAAACTACGGGCTGAGGGAGCTCCCCGATTAACTCGTAATGTTTTTTGTGTCCCCGGGAGAGCATTAGCTCAAACAAGTCTTTTATCTGCCCTTCGGTCAGGCTGCAAAGAAAAGACGTAAAACTCCCGATGTTCATTAGCTCCAGCAGTTCCAATTTGCCGGTATTGTCTAAGTAGTCCCAAAACCGTGCGCGGTCATCACCTGTGAGGTACCTTAAAAGATCGCGTTGCTCGCTGCTTCCCAGTAATTTAAGAAAGTCTGCGCGCTGTTCCACGGGCAGGGAGAAATAAATGTTAAGACGGGATTGCGGGGCAGACAAGCAAAATAATTGGGCAAGTTCGCCTATCTCCATATCCAGCTGTTCCGGAATTTCAATGCCTACTGTATCACACAGTACATCGAGTGCTACTTTTTGCGCAGGAGAGGAGGGGGACCGGCTTTGTACGATTTCTTCTAAATGGTTATTGCTTGTGGCAATCAGATCCAGATCATTTTCTCTTACTCTTCTGGTTGCAACCGGCAAGCTTGGTGCTGTTTGCGGTAATAATTTGTTGGTAATAAACCGCAGCTCCTTTCTTTGCAATTGAGGAGCACTTTCTGGTGACGGTTTTTCCCCGCTTCGCAACGGGACTTTAATGCTAGCCAATATACTTGGTGTTCCGGATAATGATATAGACATTGTTTTCCCCTTTCTGATTATGTTTCTTTGTTCTGGGCGACATTCGTTGCCTCTGGTGGCAATCGAAAGCGCTCTCATTCTGGTCATGTTTACTCCCTCACTATTACTTTCATGTGAATTGCGGTGCGATTTCATTACCGTAATTTATGTAAATTTTTCATGCAGTTTTATTATTGATTTAACAATAAAAAATGACAGAAGTTGTTTTAAAATCGAGCAAATTTATGCAAAAAATTTTGCAAATTTATTGAAATTTCCGGCAAGGACTGCCGATAATAATCCGTAGGAGGGAATAACCATGTCAAAAAAAATAAGGTTAAAAGAAGTGGCGAAAAAAATGGGGTGCTCGGTTGCCACAGTATCGCAGGCATTCCACAATCCCAAGCGTGTAAACCGCAAGACCAGAGAAAGCATCCTTAGGACTTGTGAAGAGATGGGATATAAGCGCAAGCACTTTACCCAAAAGCTGCGCAAGGTGATCGGAATTACCGGAATTTCCCACGAACTGATTTTAGGGGAATATTATAATGCAGTAACCATGTCTATTTTATCTGCAGCGAAAGAAGAGGGGGTCAATGTGGTAATGGAATGTTTTGATGATCAGGAAGAGACCCTTCCTTCCATGTTTTCCAAACGGCTTTTGGATGGGGTTTTGGTATTGGGAAAAATTTCTCCCGAGCATGTTTTACTTATCAAGCAAAGCGGGGTTCCCATGGTGCTTTGCGGCCATCCCATTCCAGGGGTTGAACTGCATACTGTGCTTTCAGACGGCAGGGGAGGAATTTATGCAGCCACCAAACACCTGATTGGTTTGGGGCATAAAAAAATTGCCTATATTACCGGTGGCCCGCTTTTTGATCCGGTCACTTCCGACCGGTTCGATGGTTACCGCTATGCTTTGTCCGAAGCCAAAATCGAGGTTCCCGCAGAATACATTATTATAGGAGATTTTTGTGACTGGTTAACAGGAGCAAAAGCAGTGGACAAATTAATGGGCCTAAAGGTTTCTCCTACCGCCATTGTTTGCGAAAGCGATGCTTTGGCTTACAATGCTTATCAGGCGCTTAAGGAAAAAGGTTTCAAAATCCCCAAAGATGTTTCCATTGCCGGTTTTGACGATCTTCCTTTCCCTCCATACATTAATGCTGTAAAGCCAAAGCTGACTACGATCAATGTTAATCTTGGTGAATTGGGTAGGACTTCCGTGGAAGTGCTTTGGGATGTAATTGCAAATCCTGCGAAAACCGCGTACCGACACACTTTACCTGTGGAACTTAAGGTTGGGGAAACTACAACTGCGGTTAAAAAATAATGGATTTAAGCAGCCACTTGATAAATGCGGTTACCTTGGCCTTCTTGTATGTCAAGCAGAGAAGCAGCTGCCGGGTCGAGTAAAAGCGTAACTCTCCCTTTTGCTTCGCGTAAAAAGTGCGCAGGAAAATTTTGCGGGTTACTTTGTCCATTAACCAACCTTTGCACTGCCTGGGCTTTTTCTTTTCCTGTAGCTATCAATACCACTTGTCCGGCTTCCATAAAAACATTTTGGGTAATGGTCAAGGCATGCCTGGGCGGACCCAGTAAGTCGCAGTTTCCCAGTCTTGCACAAGCGCAGCTTGGATCTTCGTTTGCCCATTTCCAAATACGGATCCCGTCCCAAAGCTCTACTCTTTTTACCGGGAGCGCTGTTCCATAGGTTTGTCCTGGTTCCAAAAAAGCAATGTGTCCGTCCGGTCCCAAGCCGCAAACAATTAAATCAATTGGTGAGCGTGCTTCTACCCAGCTTAAGAATTCCGCAACATACGCCATCTTTTCTCCGTTGGTAGCATCCAATGGGATGTGCGGGACATAAACATGTTTAAGCTGTGCAAAGGTTTCCGCAATGTACTTCTCCCTTTCTACAGGATCGGAGATCAAAAGAGGGGAGTGCTTGCCAAAGCGACGCAGGAAAAATTCTATAAAATAAGTGCGGAAATTAACCGGGTGGCTAAGCGGGTATTCAACCCCGTCAATCATCCCCATATAAAATTTCCCTACTTTACCGGTCAGCAAATCTCCAAGCTTAAAACCTTTTTCCAAACAAGCGTAGTAAAGCTGTCTGTACATTTCTATGGGTGTAGTACATCCTGGGGTGAGCACTGTTCCGCGTCCTGTCATGGCTTGTGCCAATATCAAACGTGCTGCTATTTTTTGTGCTGCAGGAAAAGTTCTTTTGCCACCGTACTCTTCATGGTATCCGTAAACCTCAACTGTAAAATTGGGATTATGGGGATATGGTTTAAAACGGAGGATTAATCCATCAGGTTTGTTTAATCGAGTTGAGTGAGTCTGGCGATAATCTTTGATAGATATGGGCCCTGGCTCTCTGGGAGCTGCGGCTGGCATTTTAGCTTTCCATTTCGCGATACGAGGCTAAAATAGCTTGTGCGTATTTTCCCTTTATTTCCGGCGGGAATTTAGAGGCAATAGGATCTGCTTCAATAACATCTGCTATTGCTTTACCTGTATTTAGGGCCTTTATTGGAGGCCTAGATTCCTGTGCAACGATCGGCATTCCTGAATCAACTACTTTCTTAGGTTCTGATGCAACGGTATTCACTTCAACAGGAGCGGGATTGGGCCTTGCTGCTGTCAAATTGCGTGCTGCGTCTAGCGCCTCAAACTTGTTCATACTTGCTCCTTATTGGAACTTCATGATTCTAATGTTCTTGATACCCTTGATTGCCTTGTTTGGCCTGTCCTACACATATATATCGGACAAATTTGGGTAAAATTGCAGTTTTTTTGGGAATTATTTTAGGGGTTTAAGCAGACAAGAGGGATTCGATTTTGCCCAGCTCGTCTTTGGTATTTACTCCCATGGCTTCAATGGGGTTGTCTGTGCAATAAGCAAAAACTTTTTCTTCTTTTTCTTTTAAAATTTCAATTGTGTCTGTTAAGTAATATTCTTTTTGCACGTTTTCTGCTTTTACATCTTCTAGTGCAGAAACTAAACTTTCTGCGTCAAAACAGTAAGTGCCTGTATTAACTTCATTTACTTTCAACTCCTCAGGAGAGGCATCTTTTGCTTCTACGATTTTTATTACTTCTCCGTTTGCTTCGCGGATAATCCTGCCAAAACTTCCAGGTTCATTTAGTTTTGCAGTTAATACTGTTGCGCTGGCGCTATTTTTTGCATGCAATTGGAGCATTTTAAAAATAGTCTTTTTTGAAATAAGGGGCATGTCGCCGTTTAATACTAAGACTGTACCAGAAAAACCGGCTAGCGCAGCCTTTGCCTGCATTACCGCATGTGCGGTTCCAATCTGCTGGTCTTGAGAAACAAACTGTAATGGCCATCCTTCGAAATATTCGATAATTAATTCTTTTTTGTGGCCAACCACAACATAGATGTCATCGATCTCTAAATCCATCAGAGTATCGAGTACGTAAGCAAGCATCGGCCGGCCCAATATCTCGTGAAAAACCTTAGGCAGGTCAGATTCCATCCTCACTCCTTTACCTGCTGCGAGTACAATTGCTTTAATATCATTGTTTGACATAAGGCATGTATTATAAAGATTTTTTTTTTCATTGACAACCCTTTTTACACTAGGTAAGCTTTGAAGTGGAGGTGTTCAGATGGCAAAGACGTTGTACGTGGCAAATTTGCAGTGGAGCGCTACAGAAGATACTCTTACCGCGGCTTTTGAAGAGCATGCGCCGGTAATTTCTGCCAGGATTGTAACCGAAAGGGAGACAGGCCGTTCCCGCGGGTTTGGCTTTGTGGAAGTAGAAGACAAAGATGCAAACAACCTGATTGCACTCATGAACGGCAAAGACCTGGGAGGCAGGAACATCATAGTCAGCGAAGCAAGGCAAAAACCTGCGCCTGACGGCAGGCAAGCAGAAAAAGCAAGTTAAGCTTAATGCAAAAACCGATCAATGACATTAAAAAAAAATAGCAAAGCTGTTGGATAAAAAAAGATATGCACACAGCTTAAGAGTAGAAGAGACCGCGGTTTCTTTGGCCAAGCATTACGGGGTAGACCAGAAAAAAACAAGACTGGCAGCACTTCTACACGATTTGGGTCGCGTGTTAGACCACACCCTTTCTCATTCAGTACTCAGCGCAAAAATGGCAAGAGAACAGTTTGGGGTCAAAGATAAAGAGGTTTTGTCTGCAATTACAAAACACACTTTGGGTGGCAAAAACATGTCTCTTCTGGAAAAGATTATCTATATTGCAGACCATGCGGAGCCCAAAAGAAGCCATCCCGAAGCAGCCCAAATAAGGGCTTTGGCTTACTTGGATCTTGATGCTGCGGTATGTGAGGCTGCGGGTGCGGCGATTAAACATTTGATTAATACGAAACAAAAAATTCATACCCTAACAGTAGAAACAAGGAACACTTATCTAAAATGACGGGAAACGGTACAAATAAAAGTTTTATAAAAAAATTGGCGTTAGTCTGCCTGGCGATTTTTTTAATCTCTTTTTCCGCTGCAATCGGTTTTTGGATCCCTTTTATGTATAAGTTTACGGTGCTCGAAGTCTTTTTAAACAGCATGCCTACCAGTGCAGTGATCAATGAACAAGTCAACCTTTTGGTGTTGGGTGCGGACGATACGGTGGGGGTAAAGCGTTCGGATACGATCATGATCCTGCGCATCAATCCAAAAGAGAAAAAAACCGAGCTGATTTCTATTCCCAGGGACACTATTGTTTCTATCCCGGGCCACGGCATGGACAAAATTAACCATGCTTATGCTTTTGGCGGAGCAGATCTTTCCAGGATGACTGTAGAAAACTTTTTGGGGCTTTCCATCCCTTATTATGTTTGTGTGGATGTAAAAGGATTGGAGTCCGTGATAAATGATTTGGGTGGAGTGGAAGTAAATGTAGAGAGTAGGATGTACTATGTGGATTATGCGGGCGGGCTTTATGTGAACCTCTATCCAGGGGTGCAGCGGTTAAATGGCCAAGATGCTTTGGCGTATTTAAGGTTCCGCCACGATGTAGGCGGGGACATTGGCAGGATTGGGAGGCAGCAAAAATTTATCCAGGCCTTGGCAGAAGAGATCATGAAAAAAGAGGGGATGGTAAAGTCAAGCGACCTGCTGCTTAAATTCATGTCCAACGTCCGCACCAATATGAGAGTGTCTCAAGTGTTGGGGGTTGCCATGATTTTAAGGGAAAGTTACGAGTCAGGACATGTTAAGATGCAAGCTGTCCCTGGTTCGGACTTAATGCTTAACGGTGTTTATTACTTGCAGCCGGATTCTGTAGCCTTAGAACGGCTCAGAGAAAGTTTTATGGTGAAATAATGGCAAAAAAAACAGATCCTTCTCAAAAAATTGCGGAACTGATGGCAGAAGCAGGGGAAGAAAAAAAAGCGGTAGACATCAATATTTTGGATATCCGCAAATTTGACCGCGTTGCCAGTTTTTTTGTGATCATGACCGGAGAATCCTTGCCCCAGATCCGGGCGATTGTGCAGGAAGTAGAGCGTACTCTAATCGACAATAAGATTAAAGGCTTTAGGATTGAGGGTAAATATGATTCCGGCT
>JAPLLA010000035.1:0-5295 GCA_026387795.1 Candidatus Saganbacteria bacterium
ACACCCACAGACCATATCCACCACCCATGCTTGCCAAAAGCTAAATATCCACTGCCAATTTTATAACCAAATAAAGATGCCGTAAACCTATAGCTTTTCTCTCCTTGTTTTACAGAAAGATCTTCTACCGATATTTTTACCCGCTCTTTCAACACCATCCGCAGCAACTTTCTGTAAAGGGATTGGGATTGGAAGAAAGCAAAGACCTTCCCTCCTATCTTCCTAAAAAAAGCTTGAATAGAAACAGAAAAACAACTTAACTTATACCTAAAATGCTCAAAACCTTCTGAGGGCAAAGCAAATAACATGTTTTTACGCTTTAAAATTACTACCTTGCCAATAACTTGATCCTCTGTTACTGGCTCATCTAAATTATCATTATGATCCCCTTTGGTTTGGAAGATCAACTTATCGTTTGTTTTGTCCACCCCTACTACCCTATGTGCTACTTTTGAATTATGCTTATCAGAAAACAGTATGATCTCGCCAATGCCTATTGTATCAGTATTAACCTTCTTAACTACGATTTGCTCGTTCCAGCGGACAAAAGGGAACATGCTCCCTCCGGCAGTAGCATAAAATGAATATTTTTGCGCCCCTTCCAAATCTTTTTCTTTCATATAGCTTTTCCCTTAAGTTCTTCCCGCTGCTCAACCTTGTTCCTGGCTAATTTGCAAAAATATTCCACTGGCGCTTCTTCATCCCCCACCTCCACAAAAGCCCTGGCTGGACAATGATAACAAAGGTCTTTATCCTTACAAGTAACACATTTTGAATTAGTCTTATACTTTTCAGCCAATAACTTGGGGAATTCTTCATAGAATCCTTTCTTAAAAGATTCTTTTGTCAAATCAGTGGAATATTTAGTGCTCAAGTGGCAAAATTGCAGAAATCCATACGGATTGATAAAATATCCTTTCATCCAGGAATTGCAATGGTAAAGAAAATCCTTCGAACGCCATAAGCTATGATCGTGCTTCATCTGTTCATTCCGATGCGCTTGCATGTCCGGATCAGTGGATTCAATTTCAAATATTTCCTCTGGTTCCAGCCGATGTTTGGTTGGCTCTAAAGAGTGATCCATTCCAGCACAGATAAATGAATCAAACTTGTATTTCCCCTTGCCCAAAAGATCATAAATGAATTTTTTGATCGCTAAAATCTCATCCCTGTTTTCTTTTAATCCATTAGTTTTTAATACCAGAGGCAATCCGCTTTCTTTTATCTTTCTAATCGTTTCCATGACCCGTTTAAAAGAATCCGGAACAGTGGTAATGGCTTCATAGGTCTGCGGAGTAATGCCATTAAGAGTAATCTCTATATTAAAAGGACGCTTCTCCAAAAAGTGTTGGATGTGTTCATCGTCAAGGATAAATCCATTAGTAAAAATTGACACTAAAAAGCCTTTATCTATAGCATAATCATAAATCTTAAAGAAGTCAGAGTGAAGAAGCGGGTCTCCTCCGGTTAGAGTAAGGTAAAGTCCTCCTGCTGCATGGATTTGGTCCAAAACCCCTTTCCACTGTTCAAAAGACAATTCTTTTTCTTTATTCTCCGGCCGATTGTACGCTTTGCAATAACAATGGATGCAGTTGAAACCACAGCGGTATGTAAGTTCTATCTGGCCATTTAAAGGAAGGCTTTTGTTTAATTTTTCGTCTAAACCCTTGGAAAAATCGTCAAAATCCAGTTCTTTCATATTTAAATCCCAAGCTCTCTCCGCACATGCTCTACTGCACTTTGCTCCTTTAAAAATCCAAGGCTAAAGGCAGGGACACGTTCAAGCACTTCACAAAGAAAATCAGCAGTAAAATCCATGCTCTCCCGATCCCAAAAAATAGGAAACGTATTGGGAAAGAAACGCTGGAATGCCTCTATCGATTTTAAAGGTAAAATCTTATTTTGGGGATGATGATAGATAAAAAAGAGTTTTTTAAGAGGCGCAGAAGAAGCAATTGTTTCATAATAGTCGGAAAAATCCCCATGCCAGGGAGTCCCAAACATATAAAGTTCTTTGCCTACTCTTCTCACCACTATCCGATCATCATTTAAAACCTCAACCCCTGCTGCAGCTTTCCAGAGACGGGCAGAAGTACTCTTCCCTTGCCTGGTTGCACCAACAAACAAAATTCCTTCTTTGTTATGCCTGATACCGGATGAGTGAACCAAAACCCCAAGCTTATGGATAGCAATATAATGCATGATCATTATTTGCAGAGGACCGAAGATGAGTTGGGTCATTTTCCAACTGGAAGAACCTTTTGCTTTTTTGATATACACTTTCCCCTTAGTAAAATCAGAGTTAAAAACTGCGTTATATTTCTCCCCTGCCCGGGATTCAATTAAATATTCTTCTCCGACCTGATAAATAATCCAGTCAAAACCGGATCTTTTATCGGCTGGAAGGTTCCTCCTTACCTCAAAAAGGACTTTTTTATTCTTTAATGTTGGTAGTTTTGTAACCCCTTCAATCTCAAGCTCAATATCAGATTCCCCTTTCACATTTTTCTTAACAAAGCTTTCATACCTTCTGGCGTTTTTGGGGTCTTCTTCCATAAACCTATGCTTACTCTTGATCCTGATCCTGATTCCCGCGATTTCTAAAAAACATTGAAACATAATATAAGCACTCCTTCATGTTTTAATTGCGCCACAAAACCTCATAAGGATAGCAAAAATTGGATATGGAAGCAAAGATTTAAGGCGAAAGAGCTTTAAGCACTTGTATAACAGAAACTGCCCTGATGTCATTTGAAATAATTTTTTTAAAGTTATTTTTATAATAAAGCCAATATTTGTGGTTTGGGTTTGACAGACTCGATATCCCAATAGTTGGAAATTTCAACGCCATTGCCATATGGATTTGACCACCTTCATTAGCAACAAACAAATCGCACTTGCTAAGAAGAGCTAAGTATTTTCGCATACCCTTAAAGGGCAACAATATCGCTTTTTGTTTCATTTGCCTTATCATCCCTTTGGCAACCTTTTCTTCTCCCGGCCCTTGGAATATCACGACATTGAGCTTGTATTTCTCGATTAAAATATCCGCTAGTTGGGCGAACTTTGTTTCGGGCCACCGCTCTTTTGGGGCAGTGCATGCCGGTTGAATGCCAACTATTCTGTTCTTGCATTTCATTAACTTTTTATCTGCGAATTGTTTTTCCTGGGGAGTTAAAAATATCTCGGTTTGTTTATTGCCAAAACAATTTAGGTCGAGTTTTTTAAACATACCCATAAAGTAATCCATAACATTGACGCCCTGGCTGGCTTTTTTTAAAACAAAGTTATAATAAGGGGATTTTCTTCCATAAACACCCACACGATATTTCGCCCCGCTGATCACGCATAACTGTGCAGTAGCATCAACACCCATTAAATCAATTGCCAAATCATACTTCTCTTTTTTTGCCAACACAGAAAAAATGATCTTTTGGGAAACTATTAATTCATCAATGTAAGGATTGTTATAAAGGATAGGAGCTGCTCTTTTCCCAACAATATAGGTGAGATGGGCATGAGGGAAATTTTTCCGCAAATTCCGCACCAAAGGGGTGGTCAACACAACATCCCCGATCATTGCCAGTCTTATAATAAGAATACGTTTGATTTCTTTTTTGTTTATTTTCATCTGTTTAACTTGGTTGAATTCACCATCGAGTCAAATGCCCCTAAAACTTCGTCGACGCTCAATTCCATGTTTCCTACCGGGACACCGCCCTTATAATCAAACCAGACCTTTGGCGACGTGGTAATAAATAATCCGACCACTGGAACTTCTAATGCCTGGGCAATGTGCATTGGCCCTGCATCTACGGCAAAAAAATAATCACATTGGGAAACAAGCGCAGCATACTTTCTTAAGTGTACAGGCGGCATAATCAAGGCCCTCTCCTGCATCCTTTTTTTTATGCTGTTAACAACTTTGGCCTCACCTGGCCCCTGGAGTAAAAGGATATTGACATCATATTGTTTAATTAATCTATCTGCCAATTCCGCCCATTTTGCATCCTCCCAAAGCTTTGTCGGCACGTCACAATCCGGATGTAAGCCAATGACTAATTTATTTTCCCTTATCTTTCCCTTAAGGTAATTAGAAGCTGCTTTCCTTTCTTTGTTAGTCAAAAACATCTCTGTTTTTTTGCCGTCATCCTTAAGTTTTAACAATTTCAAAACATTTAAATAACCATCAATCATCGACTCTTTCCCTAAGCTAAAATCCCATTTAATATTATGAAATTGTTCAAACAAGCCCCTTATATCACGTCCAATCCGGAATTTTGCACCCGACAACCAAACCAATTGCGCAGCAGGCCGATTTCCCTCCCCATGAAGATTAATCGCCAAATCAAATTGTTTTTCTTTGGCCAATAGTCGATGGATGTTTCCCCTAGAAACTAATAATAAATCAATATAAGGGTTATTTTCTAATAAAGGCACCGCATAAGGAGAAGTAATATAAGATATATGTGAGCTAGGAAAACCCTTTTTTAAAGCTCTTATCAACGGGGTAGTAAATAATACGTCCCCCAGCTTGGCAACCCGCACCAATAGAATACGTTTTATGTCTTTACGGTTCTTCATGTTTACCATTTAAAAACTGGCCCAACCCCATCTTTTCGTCCGCGAAAGATGGAACTTAATACCCTGCCTTTTTAGTTCTTGAACAGATCGGGAATGCTTAACAACCTGGACATCATCAAGCATTAATATTTTTTTCTTGCGTTGTTTTATTGCCATAAAAGCCTTAAATTCCAGCCACCCTACTCCATCTGAAGAATCAAGAAAAACCAACTGCCGTTTATTATTACTTATTAATTTGATCAATAAGTTTTCAGCTGAAGCTGGACAAGAAAGTTCGCGCAGACAGAAAAACAACCCCCGCCCCCTACCCGCCGCTTTTGCTTTCCATTTTTTTTCATCAAGATTATCCTGAAAAAGAAATTGGATTATTTCTTTTTGTTTTAAGGAATAGCCGTGCAAAATCACAACATTGGGATAGTCCCTCAGGTTGTCTCGGGCCATGTCTACGCAGGTTCCGTTGCACTCGATGGAAAACACCGGCAAATTGGTCCGAGCAAAAACCATTGTTGAGCCCAAACCCTTATACGTACCCGTTTCTATGATCTCTTCAATCATATACTCTCGCACCAACTGCTCAACCGTTTTTTTAAAAAACCGGTCTTCATTTAACCCATACAAATAACTTTTCATTTTAGAATGATAACAAATATTGATGGTAAATAAAAGTATCTGGGTTCCAAGATCAAATGGAAACAATGAAAAAGAAAAAAC
>JAPLLA010000035.1:5414-14028 GCA_026387795.1 Candidatus Saganbacteria bacterium
AACCGTTGGGCAGAAATCATTGCATTGCGTGCTCGGCCCGATGGTAACCGCTTCTTTACTCTCCGCAATTTGACAGCAACTCAACACTGCCTGTACTGGATTGAGCTTTACTTTGATGATCTCGAAATTCTTCCAGACTTTTTTTACTATCTTCTTTGTCATATCTATCTCCTTCTATCTTTGATATTTGATTTTAGCATAGCAAAAAAAAACGGCAAGCCCGACGTGGCGGGAAGGCCTGGCAACTGGCTTTAAGGGTCATTTTTCTCATGCTGTAGCACGTAATCCACAACACTAGCATCATTTACAAAACCCAAGCTAAATGCCGGCACCTTTTTGATTACTTCACAAAGAAAATCAAAAGTAAACCTCACATCTTTTTTATCCCAGAAAATTGGGAATGTATTTGGGAAAAATCGGTTAAACGCCTCTCGGGCATTTAGGGGCTTAAGCCGGTTTGCTTTAAGATGGTAGATAAAAAATAGTCTTTTAAGAGGAGCTGAGCCAGAAATTGTATCCAGATAGTCCGAGAAATCGCCATGCCACGGCGTGCCAAAGATACACAACCCTTTTTTCGTTCTCCTTAAAACAATCCGATCGTCATTCAAAACAACTGCACCTTTTCGTTTGCTCCAAAAGCGCGCAGTGGTACTTTTCCCAAACCTGGTTTGTGCGACAAACAAAAAACCTTTCCCCTTATAATTTACCCCTGAAGAATGGACCAAAACCCCCAATCGATGTTTCGCCAAATAATTCATTAGCATGAGCTGTAAGGGCCCGTAGATCAGTTGGCTCATCTTCCAGCTGGACGCGTTCTTGGTAACCCCCACAAGCATCCTGGCTCTCGAATAATCCTTAGCCAAAGAAGTGGAGCATGGCTCTCCCAATCTCGTATAGAGAATATATTTATTTTTCCCTTCTGCCAACAGCCAATCATGATTCTCTATATTCCTTTTTACTTCAAAAATGATTTTTCTACTCTTTATTGCCGAGAGTTTTTTCTTTGTCGCCACAACTTCCAAATTAATATCAACTTTCCCCAAACTATCTTCTTTGATAAAACCAGCATATCGATCTGCTGTTTTCTTTTCATCTGGAGATGGCGTACTTTTACTCCAAACCCTTATCCGGAGCCCGGCAATTTCAATGTATTTAAAATATTTCATTGTCATTCTCTCTTATAATATTATCACAACATTGCACGCAAGAAATACCCCGAGGGTTTAAAGGATTAATCCAACCTAGATTCAAAATATATCTGAAATATGGTTAAGAGGACGCTGAGTCCCCTCCAGCGGACTTTCCGGAACAGGGGCTTACAGTACAGCCTGCTGGAGTCCTGGCCGGCAACACTCCTGAGCTGTTACAACAGCTCAACACTGCTTGTTCTGGATTGAGCTTTACTTTGATGATCTCGAAATTCTTCCAGACTTTTTTTACTATCTTCTTTGTCATAACTATCTCCTTCTATCTTTGATATTTGATTTTAGCATAGCAAAAAAAAAAACGGCAAGGAGTTTCTGAGGGACCCAGGCTTTCCTGGCCGCTCTGACTTGACACTAAGATATATAATGTTATATTAATTCGAGTGGTTTGTGATTTTAAGGTCAAAATATATAATGCAGCTGCCATAGATTTCCCATCCTTGACGGAGCTATATGCCGAAGTAGATTGCTTTTTTGCAAATCTAGGGCTAGAGGATTTTCAATTACAACACAAACGCTCTCTCGCCAATAGAGTCAAACAGCATGCCTTTATCAAAAAGGCAATAAAAGAATACGAAATAATCTTAATTGCGATAACTGACAATTTGCCGGTTGGTTTTCTTATGGCAAAAATCCTAAAAAGAGAAATCGGGCTTTGGATAATTAGGCAATATCTTGCTAATACAATCAAGTACATCTTGGGATTTTTCTTGAAACGCAAAAAAAGCAAACAACATCATTGTGGATTACTCAGCTTGTGTTATGTAAAACCCAATTATCGCCAAAGTGGTATAGGCAATAAGTTGGTTGAAGAATGCTTGAAACAATTTAAGACAAAAGGAATTACTACGGTGAATGTTAACGTACATGGGAGTAATGAACTGGCTAAGGAATTTTGGTTGAAACGCGGATTTACTATCGGCGCCTTTTCAATGACAAAAACCCTCACATAAAACAACTTTTATGAGCTAGTCCCACTTATTCCGCCAGTACAGTCCCCACCATCGAAACATTGAAATCCTCTACCAGGATCGCTAAGGTGTTTACCTGAGCTCTCACAACACGATAGTACCGCCTGTTCTGGGTTGAGTTTTACCTTTGCAATCTCGAAATCTTTCCAGGCTTTTTTCTTCTTCATGGTTATTTCACATCCTCTTCTTTACTAGGTATCAAGGTTTCAAGGGATCAAGGCATCAAGTTTCTCTAATGAAACCTTAAAATGATCCCAGCACCCTATCAATCGCCGTAAACCCTCTTTCCAATTTTTGAGCCTGACCTTTTTTCTTTGATTTTAACAACCATTTCTTCTGCCTCTTATAGAAATCTTTCTTATAACTCTCATATTTCTGCTTAAAAAACTCAAGCAGGCTGGCATCCCTCTCTGTTTTTAGTATTTTAAAAACATCCCCATAAAGCTCCATGCCCCAACTCCCAGCCATCAGCGCTTCTTTGTAAAAACCAAGGGCGCTTTTAGTCTCCTCCCGTTGTTTATGCAAACGAGCTTGCAAAAGAAACCCTTGAGGATTAAAAGGATCTATCACCTTAAAAGCTGCAAGATTTTTTGCTGCTTCTTGCAACTGGTTTAGCTTAAGCTGGCTGCTAACCACTCCCAAAAGCACACCTTTTTCTTTGGGGCTAAGCCGCAAGGCTTGCTTGTATCTAATTAGCGCTTCTTTATACCGTTTACGCCGGAAGGAAATGTCTCCCAACCCGCATAAAGCAAAGGGGTCTTTGGAATCGCAATAAAGGATTTTCTCAAAGTCCCCTTGTGCAGCGCTTAACTTACCATCCCTTAAAAAAATAGGACCCAAGTTATTATCTTTTACTCGATAAGCAGGATCCAATTTGAGCAACTTTTGATAATACTTTTTAGCGGCTTTCTTTTGTTTTAATTGCCAATGGACCGTAAAAAGCCAGAAACACAAATGAGCAAAAAAGCGGGCTTTACAATCCAGAGCCAAGTTTTTGTACGTTCCTAATTGTTTAACCGCTGCTTCAAATGCCACAATAGCAGTTTTTACCCTACCCTGTAAGGCTTCGGTTATCCCTTTAACCCTTAAAGAAAAAATCTCTTCCAGCTCCTCGTCAACCAAATCCTTAAGACGCAAATAGATTTCATCCCCAAAAAACTTATATTCTATAGGAGTAAACCCGCCGTTTACCGAGTAAGCAATGGTAATGCAGATTGCTTGCGGGAACTTTTCTTTCACTAAGCTGACCAGTTCCTTGGGGTACATCCAGGGGCTGCGTTTGCCAACATTTTTATTTAAAGACATGTCCTTGTTATTTACGGAATCAAAAAGCATAAAATCAACATCTATATCTAAAAGTATCTGGTCTTCTATCTTTGGAATAGCAAAAAGATGGGTAGTTTCAAAATAATGCTTATAAAGCAAAGTATCTGATTTATAGGGGTCCTGGGACCTTAAATGTTTGACTTGGGATTTTAAGTCTTTTAATCCCAACTTAAATTCTTTACTTCTGCCCGGAACAACCCAATAAAATTTATTTACAATCCCATCCCGTACCGCAGGATAGATATAATTTCCAATATTTAACTGGGCTTCTATATCATCCCTATATTTTTTATAGAGCAAGGTGGCTTCCAGCTGTTTTTTTAAATCCGCAATGGTTTTGGCTTCCCCCATTACCTGTTCAATCGGTTTTACATGATAAAAACCAAAATCAATATGCGCGTCCAAATGAACAAGAGGGAGACTTTTAAAAGCTTCTTTGCGCCAAGCATCCAATGCCTGGTGATGGTCTTCGATTAGAATTATTTTTCTATTTTTTAACATATTCTTTTACTGTCTCTTCTGCCAGCAGACAATAATAATCAACCGACTTCTCCACACTACCGGTTTCCAAATAAGCCCTGGCCGGACACCACTTACAGATCCTGCGATACTTGCAATCTCTGCATCGGCTTTGGGTTTTAAAACACATACTATGCACTTTTTTGTTAAGGGTATAAAACCCCTCTTCAACTGTATGCCCTTTTTTCAATAAATCATAAACAGGCTGCCTTAAAGTACTACAAATAACCATTTCCCCATCCACTGTAACCCAAAAAGCATGTCCGCCTGCAGCACAGCCAACCAGCTTATTGGAATTTGGCTTGCCGATTAAATCTTTTACTTCTAATTTTTCCCTTGGCTGTCGGCTTTCTTCTTCTTCAAAATAACCGTAATTCTTATTAATCCTGATCGCATCTTTGGGATCAAGGCGTATGGCACAAGGATGCGTATCGCCGTTTAACCTGGCATGGATCATGGTGGAAGGCCTGAATTTGAGCCCCCAGGATTCTACCAGCTCTTTGATTTTATCAATCTCCCCCACATTCTGCTTAGTAACCTGGGTTTTGACTCTTACTGGAATATTGTTTTTCAATAAAGCCCTTATTGCTCCCACTTGTTTCTCGAATAGATTAGTTTGAGTCACTTCCTTATAGGTTTTAGAAGTTGCAGCATTTAAGGTGGTTTCTATATCAAAAGGAGGAGACTTTTTAAATGCTTCCAGTATTTTGGGAGTTAAAGTTGCCAAAGAAGTGAAAACAGAAGTGATAAAACCGAGCTCTTTGGCATAGAGATAAAGTTCTATAAAATCTTTACGCAATAATGGGTCTCCGCCGGTAAAACAAAACCAAACTGTTCCGGCTGCCTTGCATTTATCCATAATCATCTTGATCTGTTTTGTAGAAAGCTCATGCTTTATGGCTTCTTTGGGAGGATAAATCTCGGCATAGCAATGCTGGCAATGGAGGGGACATCTTAAAGTAAGCTCCATCTGTACTACTATGGGTTTGTGCCCTGCTTTTTGGTGCAATACCCAAGAGAAATCCTTGTATTCTTCCTGCTTAATAACCATGGGTGAAGTTTAACAAACTAAACTAACAATTAAAAGCAAATAGTTAATTTTGACATCTAAACCTAACTATCGTAAAATTAGAAACAATTATGCCTATTTTTGCAATACTAGCCAGTTATATCTTAGGCTCCATTCCATTCGGATTTATAGCAGGGAAAATCTTTAACCTGGATATCCGGCAGCATGGAAGCGGGAATATTGGCGCTACCAATGTGCTAAGAACACTGGGTCCTGTCCCTGGCAGCATTGTATTCTTTTTGGACTTCTTAAAAGGCTGCGGAGCAGTGTACTTAGGAATGACTTTAACTTCCGACCCTCTCATTATCATCCTTTGCGGCGTAAGTGCTTTAATTGGGCATTCCTACCCCATTTTCCTTAATTTTAAAGGGGGCAAAGGAGTTGCCACAGGTTTCGGTGTACTTTTCGGAATCGCCCCTATTCCTGCTATCATTGCCATCTCTTTTGCTTTGCTGATTATGGCAATAACAAAATATGTCTCTCTGGGTTCCTTAACAGGAACAGCTACTGCCATAGTATTACTATTTTCAATGCAGGCTCCCTTACCCTATCAAATCGTCTGCTTAATCGGAGGCACCTTAATCTTTATCCGCCATAGCAGCAACATCAAACAGTTGATCGCAGGAACAGAAAAAAAATTGGGGCAAAAACAACCATGATTAAAAAAATAGCTGTAATCGGGGCTGGGGCGTGGGGAACTACCCTTTCTATCCTATTGACAGAAAACAAGCATGCCGTTACGCTTTGGTGTTACGAAAAAGAGCTGGCAAATACCATCAATGAGTTTCATGAAAACAAATTGTATCTCCCAGGGTTTCAACTACCCGCAAGCATTAAAGCATCCTACAACATTGAAGATGTCCTAGATGCTGAATATTTTTTCATTGTAATACCATCCCATTTTCTGCGTCATACCATCAAAGAACTAAAAAAGAAGATCAAACCAAATGCAAAAATAGTTTGCGCAACTAAGGGACTGGAAGACAAAACCTATAAAACCATGCCCGAGGTAATTGCGGAAGAACTGGGAACAAAAAATCTTGCCCTACTCTCCGGGCCAAATCTTTCCAAAGAAATTGCAGCAGGACTCCCTGCAGCAGCAGTGGTTGCTTCCAAAAACCCGGATTTTGCAAAAGAAGTCCAAAACATAGTAATGTCAGCAAGGTTTAGGATTTATGTAAATACTGATGTATTAGGCGTGGCACTGGGCGGAAGTTTAAAAAACATTATTGCGATTGTAGCCGGAATCTGCGATGGACTGGAATTAGGGAATAATGCCAAAGCAGGAATCCTTATCCGAGGAATAGCAGAAATCAGCCGTCTGGGAGTAAGTTTGGGAGCAGAAGCCCAAACCTTCTTCGGCCTTTCCGGAATGGGTGACCTCATCACCACTTGTGCAAGTTCTTTATCCAGAAACCATGAGGTAGGAGTGCAAATTGCGAAAGGGAAAAAGCTTGCGGAAATACTGGGCCAGATGCGCCAAGTTGCAGAAGGGGTAGAAACCACGCGTGCAGCACTCCACTTAGCAGAAAAACAAAAAGTAGAAATGCCGATTACAGAACAAATCTACAAAGTTCTGTTTGAAGGAAAAGACCCTTTCTCTGCTATCTCAGACCTGGTTACAAGGAAAGCTAAAGAAGAGTGAATAAAACCGGTTACGAAACTGCTCTCTTACACAAAGAAAAAGCAATCCTAGTAGGAATAGAACTGTTTCAAAAAGAACCCTTTCCTCTAGAAGAATCCCTGGAAGAGCTAAAAAGGCTGGCAGAAACCGCAGGGGCCCAGGTCTTGGAAACCACTTATCAAAAAAGAGATAAGCCGGATCCAGGGTTTTTTATTGGCAAAGGAAAAACAGAAGAACTTAAAAACTTAGTTGCTCTATCAGGCGCAAACCTGATTATTTTTGACCATGAACTATCCCCTTCCCAAGAAAGCAATTTAGAAGAAACTTTAAACGTAAAAGTAATAGACCGAACAGAACTGATACTCGATATTTTTGCACAGCATGCACACACCAAAGAAGGAAAAATCCAGGTAGAGCTTGCGCAAGCCGAATTTTCGCTTACCCGCTTGACCGGACACGGAGTGCTACTCTCAAGGCTTGGCGGAGGAATAGGTACAAGAGGACCTGGAGAAACCAAACTCGAGGTAGACCGCAGAAGGATCAGAAAACGGATCAGCCTGCTTAAAAAGGAAATTAAGCAATTGCAAATGGAAAGAGGGTTACGCAGAGAAAAAAGAAAATCCACAAAGATAAAAACTGCCGTTTTAATCGGCTACACAAACTCCGGTAAATCAACCGTGTTAAATGCCTTGGCAAAATCAGATGTCTTAGTAGAAGACAAGCTTTTTGCCACACTTGACCCCACCACCCGCCAAATCTACCTCCCTCAAAAAAACAAAAACATCTTACTGACAGATACCGTAGGATTCATTCAAAAGCTCCCCCACCAACTGGTGGATGCGTTTAAAGCCACACTGGAGGAGGTCTCGGAAGCAGACCTTCTACTGCACATAGTAGACGTATCGCATCCTTATTTTGAGGATCAAATTTCCGCAGTTTACACTGTTCTTGAAGAACTAGGATGCATAACCAAACCAATGATTACCGTATTTAACAAAAAGGATAAAGTAAAAGAAAAAAACCTGAAGACACTCTTGGAAAAGTTTGACCCAGCTGTGGCAATTTCCGCGATGCACAAAGATGGATTAGATAAGTTATCGACCGCTATTGCGACTCTTATCTAACCTCAACCGCCTCACCCTACACTTTACTTATCGAAACGCTGAGGGCCAAATAACTACTACTAAACAATTAACTGTTTGTGGGTGAGGTGGTAGCCACTTTCCTGCCAATAGCTTTTGCCACCAATTCCAGCTCTTTCATAAGCTTAACAAAAGTAACGGGTTTAAGCGATTGTGGACCGTCGGACATGGCTTCTTCGGGTTTATTGTGGACCTCAATAATTAATCCGTCTGCACCCGCAGCAATTGCAGCTAAGCTCATTGGAATCACCAAATCCCACTTGCCTGTACCATGCGAAGGATCGACTATAACCGGCAAATGGCTCAGTTTTTTGATCAAAGGAATAGCATTCAAATCCAAAGTATTCCGCGTATAAGTTTCAAAGGTACGGATCCCTCTCTCACATAGCACCACTTGTTTGTTCCCTTCGGACATAATGTATTCTGCAGACATTAAAAGCTCTTCAATGGTATTGCCTGCTCCTCTTTTCAAAAGAACCGGCTTTCTGGTTTTTCCCACTTCTTTGAGTAGCGGGAAGTTTTGGCAGTTTCTGGCTCCGATTTGGATCATGTCTGCATGCTCTACAATTGTTTCTATATCCCTGACATCCATAATCTCAGTAACAAAAGGAAGCCCTGTCTTTTTCCTGGCCAGAGCGAGCATTTTAAGCCCCTCCTCCCCAAAACCCTGGAAACTATAAGGAGAAGTACGCGGCTTGTATGCCCCACCCCGCAGCATTACCGCCCCACCTTCTTTTACTTTTTCCGCCACTGCAAAA
>JAPLLA010000035.1:14098-46510 GCA_026387795.1 Candidatus Saganbacteria bacterium
CTTTTCCTTCCACAGCACAAGGCCCGGCCATAATTACAATTGGATGTTTTGCACCAATTTTAATGCTACCAACTTTTACTACGCTGTCCAAAGGATGAAATTCTCTGCTCACTAGTTTAAAGGGCTTGCTGACATGTACAATTTCAGAGACCCCTGGAAGCATTTGGATGGTTTCCAGTTCCAGAGTGGATTTGTCTCCAATGGCACCAATGATTGTGCGTTCAACACCTTTGGAAAGATGCACGCCAAAACCATGCTGCTTTAATTTGCCTGCAACTTGGTTGATCTGCGCTTCTGTGGCATTTGGGTGCATTACAATGATCATTTAAATATCCTCCCGCAGTTTCTTTGCTTCTTCCAAATAAACAGGTTTAAGCTCTTTTTGCGGCTTTTTACTATTCACATGCATCAAAACGCGGATACACTTTTGCAGGCTCCCTTTTACATTAATCTCATAGGTACAAAGTAACGGCGTAAACTGCCATCCCAACTTTCTGGCTGCTTCAGCAGGAAAAGCCGCATCCATTTCCCCTGTTACAGAAAAAATCACGCTGGCAATATCTGGAATCTTAATCTTATTTACTACTACCATTTCTTTCAAAAGCCTGCCAGTTGCAGCAATAATCTCTTCTGCTTTGTTTTGTTTAACTGTGATTGCGCCTCTTATGCCTCGTAACATGCCTTTTCTTCCTCTCAAAAAACGTCCGCGGATCTGAACTCCATTATCTTACCATCAGAAGTTTCTAGAATCAACTCTCCGTGAAAGCCATATCCAATCGCTTTTCCTTGAAACGATCCTTGCTGATTGACTACTTTTACCTGCTTACCCAATGTATCTGACAATGATTTCCACTCTGCACATATTTGCTCTTTCGATGGATATAATTGATCAAGCTCCTTCAATAATAAATCCAAAAGCTCCTCTTTATTTACTTCACTCCCTAGCTGCAAATAAAGAGAAGAAGCATTTTCCTTTAATTCATCCGGGAATGTTTTAACATTAACATTCAACCCAATACCGATCACAATCCATTCTTTAACCTTTTCTACTAACACCCCACCTATTTTCTTACCATTAACCATGACATCGTTTGGCCATTTGATCCGAGCTTCTAATCCGGTTAAAGTTTTAATTGCCTTAACAGAAGCCAAAGTGCCTAAAAGGGAAAATTCAAGGGGAGAAAAGGTTTCTGTAGGAAACAAGATAATGGAAACATAGAGGCCATCTCCTTTTGGAGAGAACCAAGTCCGCTTCCATTTTCCATACCCAGCAGTTTGTGATTCAGCAACAATAACGGTACCTTCCTGCACACCCTGCTTTACCAAACGCCTGGCTTCTTCGTTTGTAGAATCGATCTCACTATAAAAAAGCTTATTAAATTTCATATTAAAAATCCAGTGAGATTAGGGAAGATCATAATCCAGTGATTTAAAAAAAAGTGAAGCTCCCCGGTAAACCGGGGAGCCCCACTATAAGAATCAAATCCGACCAATTACCTTTGATTAGAAGGTATAGGTCAACCCTGCTTTTAAGAAATCAGCAGTGGTTGTAGTTACACCAACACTGGTTGGCCTTTGGAAATATCTGTAAGCAACGTTAAGAGATGCCATAGGGGCGATCTCATAATCAATGCCACCTTCCAAGGTCATGTTGGCTTGGGCCTTATTGGAATAAGTCCCGTCAGCTGAAGCGCGATAGTCAACCAATCCCTTTACCTTTAAGGTATCGGAAACTGATTGGGTGATTGTACCACCGATATCCATGAGGTCATTGGTAAGAGCGCGGTTAAACACGTCTCTTCCAGTAGCATCGATCAGGTTAGCAGCATTTACTGCATAAAGTGCCCCAACTCTTGCTACTTGGATTCCAACGACTGTGCCACTATTCCAAACGTCATTGAGTCCGAGGCCTGCAGCAATCAACAGTTTGTCGTTGCTGCTACCACCTGCGGCGCTGGAATTGGCAACTTTGATACCAAGGCCAATGGTAGGAATACCAACGGTACCTGCTAAATCAAGTGCAATATGAGTTTCATTAGCAGCACCAGCTATCATATATTCTCCACCAAGACCTAATTTGACTCCACCGAATCCAGGGATACCATCACCAAGATTGAACCCTAAACCTAATTGGCCATTCTTGTTCAGAGTTGCCCCAGTATTCGCTGAGGTTACAGCAATACCGGCGAGTTTAAGCCCTACTCCCCAAATAGAAGAAGCAGCGGCAATTTCATTATACTCGCGGTCCATGATTGTCCCATTATCTGCAGGAACAGCAGCATTGGACACTGCTTTAGGTCCTGGCCCAACAGACAGTGTTACTGCCATTGGGGAATCAAACCCAGCTGCAGACCAATCCAATTTAAGGTTCACTGCTGCATCAATTAAATTCTTAGCAAAATCCGGAGCAAGAGCAGCGCCATACCACCCATAGTCCATGGTATCTAGCCCTACCTTTAAGGTGTTTCCAGCTCCTAGATCTTTGCTTCCTGCCAACTGCAAGCGATAGTCGTAAACTTCTGCCCTTGAAGCAATTTTTTCGGTTGCACTGCCTAAAAGGCCAGCAACTTTCGCATCAACCATAAAAGAACCGCTGATGGCGAGTCCACCAGGTGTCCCGGCTGGAGCTGAAGCTTTTGCTCTTCTGAGGTTTGCAACTTCGGCTTTTAAAGCACGAACATCTGCTTTTACCCCAGTGAGATCTGCAGATTCACCAGCAACAGAACCACCGAGCTTACCAAAATTTTCCTCGATGGAATCTGCCATTTTAGAAAGAAACATTGCGGTCTCATAACGGGTTAGCTTTTCATTACCACGAAAAGTTCCGTCCGGAAAACCTTGGGTAATCCCGCGGTTAACCAAATCATAGACCGACTTTGCTGCCCAGTGGTTGTCCGACATGTCTTTGAATTTAAGCGCGGACACCGGCATAACCATGGCTGCCACTAAAAGAATACAAAGTAACAAAACTAATTTTTTCATTTAATCCTCCCAAGTCTATTTTTGTAACCTGCATCCTTACCTAAAAATAAAGCGCTTTCAGCTCGAACGTCATCTAAAGTGTCCATGTTTCCTTTAAACTATTTCTTACAAAGCGCCGGAAGTTTTTAAGCAAAAATCTGCATGTTACTGGTCCTGCGTCGACTTAGGTTTTTTCACCCCCTCTCTTTGTCCGCAAGGACCGTAAAATCTAAGCAAAATCTATCACACCCAACTATTTTGTCAAGGTTTTGAACTCTTTTATTTCTCGTCCCATTTCCGCTGTTTCCGCATCAAGTTCACGGAGCATTTTTTCCCTTACCGCAGCCTCTAAAAGCATGGCTTCTGCCAACCGGTCCAGCCACATTGCCAGCTCGTACCGCGTCATCCTTTGGTTCCCATTAAATAGGCCTTCCGGAGCATCAATTACCTTTAATTGCACTAATTTATCAATCGACGGCCCTGCCCAATGGCCAGGAGGAACATCCCGGAAAGATTCTTCACCAGCAAATCCGGACGTTTGTAAAATAAAGGTAAAAATCAACAAAAGAAAAAATAGTTTGCGTCTCATGTTTTATACATACCTTAATAGTAACTTGGCAATGTCCAGTGCGGCATGCGGTTTTCGTACTCGCTCAATATTCTTTTTAATCTGCAGGTATTCTTTGGGTTGCTGCATCTCCTGGATAATTCTAACCACCCTTTCCGGTTCTTTGGCAACGCGACCGATATCTTCCCTGACCACAAACTCCACATTCCCCTCTTCTTGCCCTGGAAGCCAGCTGGTAATAATAATGGGAAGATCCATAGCCAAAGCCTCGGCAATAGAACCGGGTCCGGCTTTGGTTACTAAAAGATCCGATTCCTTCATCAGTTCCGCCACTTGATCGGTAAAACCATAAACCCTTAAAGGAAAACGGTACTGGCTTGCTCTTCTTTTTAATTTTTGTTCCAAGTGTTTGTTTCTTCCCGCAATTACAATCACCTGAATTTTTAAGTCAGTATCGTTTAATTTTTCAACAATCTCAAACAAACCTCCAGCACCCTCGCCCCCTCCCATCATCAAAACAGTAAACAACCTGGGTTTTAAACGAGACTTAATGCGCGCCTTCCTTTTTTCTTCTCCCTTTAAAGCAAATTTAGGATCGATCGGCATACCAACAATTTTTATTTTTTCAGCAGGCATGCCGTATTCCAAACAATGCTTTTTTGCTTCTTCCGTAGCTACAACTGTCAAATTAACTTCCGGCGCCACCCAGGCACGATGGAGGCTGACCGGATCCGTAATTACTACTACTACCGGGGGTTTTTTTTTGATACTTTTTAATGCCTTAACGGTCAGATGATTAACCATGGGATGGACAGAAACCACTAAATCCGGTTTTTTTTCTTTCAGGAGCTTTTCCAGCTCCTTAAGAATAAAAGGCTTGGCGATTTTCTCCAACATCTGGAGCTTGTCCTCATCATCCAACCAGTAATAGAGACGTCCCCATAGTTTGGGGGAATATTTAATCACCGGAGCATAGAGCTTGGCAAAAATATTAAGGAACCCACTGCACTCCGCAAAAACATCCACCATGGTTTGCTCAAAAGTGTTTGGCTTAACGTGCTCCACTGCCTTCATGATTGCAGTAGCAGCGCTTCTGTGTCCACCGCCAGTGTCAGAAAATAAATACAATATCTTTTTTTTCACAATAAATCCTTTTTACAATAAATCCTAAGCACTAAACTCTAAATCCTAAACAAATTCAAATATCAAAATTACAATGTTTAAAACTTTTGAATTTTGGTAATTTGAAATTGTTTAGAGTTTCGGATTTAGGATTTAGAGTTTTCATTGTTTGTACCACCTCAGCGTCAACTTCAAGCCTTTCTTAATGCTATTCCTAGCCTTCCACCCCAGCTCTTTTTTAATCTTCTTAGCATTAAGCACACTACGGAAAAGCTCACCGGTCCGAGCAGGAGCATAAAGAACATCTTTACCAAAGCCTAGCAGCTCTTTTAAACAAGCAAAGAGTTCGTTTACTGAAACTCCTTTGCCTGTACCAATGTTAAAAATCCGGTTCTCTCCTTTATCTAAAACCAAAAGATTAGCAGCCGCCACATCCCCCACATAAACATAATCTCGGAGCTGGTTACCATCTCCATAGATAGTAGGGACTTCTCCCTTTAACATCTTGCCGCAAAAGATAGCGATGACTCCTGCCTCTCCCAATGGGTCTTGTCTGGGACCATAAACGTTGCCGTAACGCAGCACTGTGTAATTTAAGCCGTGGTTCACATGATAGGAATGAAGATAGAGCTCTGCCGTTCTTTTGGTCACAGCATAAGGGACAATTGGTTCTTGAGGATGAGATTCATCCGCCCCCCCCTTTTTCCCCACCTCCCCATAGATCGCTCCGCCAGTTGAAGCAAAGATTACCTTTTTAACTTTTGCCACAACCGCAGCATCAAGAATGTTTAAAGTGCCGATCTCGTTTACTTCTGCGTTATAAACCGGATCAGTCACGGATTTACGCACATCAATCTGCGCAGCATGATGGTTAATTGCATCTGGAGAGAACTCTTTAATCGTGGCAAAAATCTTTTCTCTGTCTCTTATGTCTATCTCATAAAACTTCGCTTGGGGATTAAGGTTTTCTTTTTTTCCTGTAGTCAGATTGTCGATAATCGCAACCTCATGGCCTGCTACAATATAGACATCTACTATATTGGAACCGATAAAGCCTGCGCCGCCCGTAACTAAAATCTTCATCTTTTCTCCTTAACAGTGCACCAGATCACCAGTGCACCAGAACACCAGAATTATATCATAAAAATAGGCATCTTAAGTGCGCACCGGGCACTGCTTGCTTTGGCTGCGGATAATAATCACGGCTACTACCGCAAGGAACGTTGCTGCAAACATGGTCCCCCTATACCCATAAAACTCGCTGACCAGCCCGGCTAAAAAAGGACCAAGTACTGCAGAAAGGTTTAAAATGGCATTCAAGATTCCTCCAATCGTAGCCTTCTCTTCGTGCCGCATGAGAAGTTCCTGATACATGCCTACTTGCAAAAAAGCAAAGCTAAAAGCGAGTAAAATTTGAAAAGGGATCACCATAACCCACGAACTAACAAAACCATAACCCGCAAAAGTTACTGCAGAAAGAATGAGCCCTAAATAAATTTGTTTATGATTATCCAGATTTTCAAAATACTGCATAACAAAAAACTGGAAAATAGCATTAATAAAAAAAAGCACACCCATACAAAACCTGCTCGCACCTAAAGTAAGTAAAAATAAAGGGAAAATCGCCCAGATCATTTGTGCACCGGTATTGCGAATTAGAAAGGCAAGGTATAGCCCCCCATCTTTTTTAAGTAAAGCTAAAGGTATCTCGGGCGCTTTTGGCTTTTCTACTTCTTTTCCTAATTGATAAGAAAAAAGAAATGCGATTAAAAGAAAAACCGCGCTGACAAGAAACACGGTATTATAAGCAGCGAGTATCCCTGCTACCACTGCCCCAACCGCCCAACCAAGAGAGCCATAAGCATTAAACTGCCCCATCCTCCCCTCCCTCTCCTTGTGTGCATATGCAGTAAGCGCAGCAGGAAAAATGCCGAGCACCCAGCCAGCCAAAGCCCTGATCAAAACAAAGCTGTAAAGGTTGGAGATAAAAATCTGCACAGCAAACGCGATCACAGAAAGGATTAGTCCCCAACGTATAAACTTAAGGTGGCCTAAGCGGTCTGCCAATGCGCCAAAAATAAAAGAGGAGAGAAAAAACATCAAAGCGTAAACAGTTAAGATCACCCCAATGGCAAAATTAGACGCCCCCATATCTTTAGCAAGGAGGGGAATAAAGATCGAAGAAGCCATCATTGCCGCGTAACTTAGACATTGGATTAGGTTGATTCGAGACCACATAACCGGAAGATTATAACACGAAAACTTAATCCGTAAAAAATGAAAAATAATTTTCCTTTTAGTGAAATCCACAAACAAACAAGACGATAAAAAGGGTAGATAAACAGACCCAAAAAAACAATTAGGAGGATAAAAATGGACGCAGCAAGAAGAGTAGTCCCGTTAGGCCAAACAGTTATCAAACAAGGAAGAGTAACAGATGCACGCACCAAGGTTGGAGAAGCAGGAATGGAAAGAGTAAGGGTATTTGACCCCAAAGCTACTGGTCCTGGAAAGGCTTTGTTAGCAGGATTACAGCAAACTACTTTACCTACCCCACTTAGAACAGCATTAGAAAGATATCAAGTCGGAGCAGTTTATACAGATGCTTATGCTGCTGGATATCTTGAAAGCGCAGTACTGGCAGAAGAAATGGAACGTTTTAGCAGAGTAACCGGCGAAAAAGCTGTTCCGCTTGTACATGCACTTGGTGCTGCTTATGCGTTTCACCAGCTCATGGTCGTAGTAGATGAACAAGCACCGGTAAGAGGAGAACCTAGAACCAGAGTTTGGGTTATAGGCAACAATTCATCTTTTACAGCATTCTCAGCTCTTGCTTGTGCAACTGTAGCCGAAAAAACCGGACCAGCCGGAGTTGAAGTATTAAGAACCTTTCTTTTAACTGGCGGATATACAGCAGAAATAAGAAAAGATGCAACTGGAACATACATACAAACTGTACTAGAAGGAACAGATTCCGGCCCCAGGGTCCCTTTTCGTGCAGGAGGAATTCCAGCAGATCAACATAATTTTTTAACTATTGCCAGATATCTTGGTAGAGGACCGGGATCAACCGAAATACTCGAAACCCTAGACTCTTATTCGACTCAAGTAAGAGGGAAAAACATCGATGATGATATTAACCTTGCATTAGAAGCAGGTGATCCATGGCAACAGCTCTTGGCACTCAGAGCCATCGCTGAAGGTTTAACAAGATTTGGGGGAGAGGAAGGTTTTGGAGATACCTTGAAAACTGTTTTTCAGGCCATGCTCAATAACCATAGAGGAAGAGAGCACCAAATAAAGTACGGTTTTCCACAAAAAAATGTTGTAGAAAGGAACGAAGAAGCAATTGCATTCTTGAGATGGGCTTGTGCTGATGCCAGTGTCCCTGCCGATATCCGGGATGCTTTTGATTGGGAAGCTGTTCCTCTACCAGATGAAAAGCTAGTGCTCGTTTAAAAGAATATTTTATTTCTTCTTTGCCAGCGCTTCTTTATAGACGTTAATGACTTGCTGGCCGATTGTGCCCCAGTCATATTTGGTGTCTACTAGTTTGCGTCCAGCTATTCCCATTTCAATTGCTTTTTGAGGATTGGCAAGCATGTCAATTACTGCTTTGGCAATGGCATCCGAATCCTGCTTTGGAACCAATACCCCGGTACGTCCAACATCCATAACTGCATTTGGTCCTGGGATATCTGAAGCAATGATTGCAGTGTTGTTTGCCATGGCTTCCAATTGCACAATCCCAAACGCTTCCAAGCGGTTGATGGAAGGAAACACATAAACCAGTGACGTATAATAGATTTCTACCAACTGCTCAAAAGTTATGACCCCGTAAAACTGGATCGATTTTTCAATACCAAACTGCTTAATCAAGCTAACAATATGCGCTTTTTCTTCCCCTTCTCCGCAAATCAGAAGCTTTGTATCCGGGAACTTGGATAAAATTTCTGGCATGGCTTTGATCATGTAATCGCAGCCTTTATTTCCTGCAAGCCGTCCTAAAAACAAGATTTGATTCTTTTTCTTTTTATCCGGAGTAAGCCCAATCTTTTGCTGCATCTCGTCAATCTTGTCGTGAAAAATGCCGATTGGGATGGAGCGAATGGGGAAATGCTGTAAAACCGGAGAGCTCTTAGCATATGTCTCGGTCGTGTTATAAAGGATGTCTACCCTGGAGGCCACACGGCGGGCATAGAAATTTGAAAAGCGTTCTACTGCAGCTACAAACCACTGCGGCATAGGAATACCAAAATATTTTTCTGAGACCGTAATATCACAATGGTAAGTCATGACTACTGGCTGCTTGATCTTCCCTGCTACTGCCCTGGCAAAACCAAAAGAAGGAACATGAACATGCACAATATCGTAGCCTTCGGTTAATTTAAGGTCAAAAGGCCAGGTACATGGGAGATAGGAAAACAGATTGATTGCAGGGAGCCTTTTTACTTTTACGCCGCCCATCATTTCTTCTGCAGGGGCTTTTTTGTCTGCAGGCAGGTTTGTAGAAATAATAGTTACCTCATGCCCTGCCAAAACCAATGCCGTAGAAAGATCTTTTACGTATTTTTCGGTACCACCGGTGTGAGGATAGAAATAAGGGACCAGCATCAAAACTTTCATACTAACGCCTCCTTTGTTTTCTTTGACTCCACCAATCCGAATACCATTGTAACAAAAAGTATCGATCAAACCCTACTGCAAACGATGGTAGCATATAAGAAAACGCCATGCAACCTTGGCACTCCGGAAACTTCCCCTGCCCTTTCTCTATCTCGGTTAAAAAACCCGGCCGGGTGTACACTTCAAACACGTCCCCATCCAGTTTAAACCTCTTCTGCGGCAGGTAAAAACAAGGAAACGCCAAAGAATTATCAGGGAAAATTGTAATCACTGTGGAAACCGCTTTGCAGCGGGGCCACATTTTCTGGTTGCCACGATCACGTACAAACGCCAATGCAGCAAAGCTGAATTCTACCAGCGGATGGTTTTTGTAATATTTAATGTGCTCTAAAGAAATGTCCTGAAAAAAGCTTAAGCTGTATTTACTGTCATAGACAGGTTCAATCCAGACTTTTACTCCTCGGGTTTGGGCTAAATCAACCAGCTCCGGCAAGAAACGGACATTATCAAGAGTAAGTCCGTAACGTAGAATCGGTTGGATTCCCGCTTTTTTAGCTAAATCAATCCCGGCTAAAACCTGCTTAAAACAAGCTGTACCGCGGCTCCGGTCATGTTCTTCCTGCATCGGATAATCGAGCCAAAACAAAATATGGTGCAAATACGGGGCAATTGCTTTTACTTTTTCCTCAAATAGGATTGCATTGGTAGTAAGATGGGTTTTGAATTTATATTCTTTTGCCAAAGCAAGAATCTCCGGCAGGTCTTCCCTTAAAAGAGGCTCTCCCCCATCAATCACGATCTCTTTTATGCCAAGCTTGGCCAAGTCGCGGAAATTTGTTTTGATACTATCGATCCCAGCTTCGGGCACAGCTTGCAAATCAGGATCACGCCACAAAGAAGAATATTCAGGCATATCATTGGAGCGAAATGTAAGATAATAATTACAAAGTACAGGCTTCATACTTCTTTAAAGTGTGGTAAAAACACGCCTGCAACACCAGTAGCAAAAATAACCGCTCCCAAAGCAATTAACGCAGCGCGCACACCGTATGCATCTGCAAACAAGCCAACCAAGACTACCGGAAAAGTAAACGCGGAATTAATGAGCATGTTTTGCACCCCAAAAACCCTGCCGCGCATCTGTTTGGGGATATGCTGCTGCAGAATGGTTTGGATGGTTGAAGTAAGATAAATATTCCCTACCCCCAAAAAGAATGTAACCAGTAGCGCCAAGTGAACATTGCTGATTACGCCCAAACAAGCCAACATCACCCCGGAAAAGAAGAAGCTAAATACTACAATTGTCCCTTTCTTGAAAAAGTCTACCAAGTAATGCAAGGTGTACATCCCGGCAAACATCCCCACCCCGGTAAGTATAATTAAATACCCGAAGTTTTTTGCCCCAATCTGCAAAACATCTTTGGCATATGCAATTGCAAGGAGTGATACCCCGGCAATAGCACAAGTCGCCATAAACAATTTGAACAAAGAATAGCGTACGACTGCGTTACGGCGTATAAACTCAAACCCAGTCAAAAGGTCTTGATAAACTTCTGACCAGGAACTGGTCATTTCTCTTTCATGCGGTTTTACTTTTATAAAAAGGATGACTAGTGTTGCCACAAAATACAAAACTGCAGCAGCAATAATCGTCCCCGGCTCCCCCAAAAAATTTACCAAAGGAGCACCCATTCCAAAACCAATTACAGAAGCAGCCATCCAAGTAAGCATAAACAAAGAATTAGCTATAATGAGATTATCCTTTTCCACCAAATCCGGTATAACAGAGGTCTCTGCCGGAGCAAAAAATTGTGCGGCAGTGTAAAGCAATAAGCTAAGCAAAAATATTAACAGCATCGATTTAGTAATCAAGGGGATAAGCAGTAAAAGCAGCGCTCCCCTGATTAACGAGGTAAACCCAAGCACCTTTTTTCTGTTCCAACGGTCTACGTATACGCCTGCAATAACCCCAAAAAGTACGGAAGGTATGCCAAAGGCAAGCATGGGAATAGATACGCCCAAGCTGGAGTTGGTAAGACTATAAGCCAAGATCATGAGAATATAAACAAAAATGCGGTCCGCCAATTGCGAGCAAAGCTGTGCAATCCAAAGGAAGAGAAACCCTACATTGGATAAAACTATCCAAAAGCCTTTTTTAGGTTTTGCAAGCTGCAAAATTATCCCACCAATCAATTTCTAATTTATCCCTAAGGTAGCTTCCCCAAAACTTACCCGTTTCTCTGATCTCACCTGCATCTACCTTTTGTTTGGCCAAAACAGAAAACTTTTGGCCAGCCAAATGCAAAGAAGTTCTGATCATTTTACCAGGAATCTTGGCCAGTGCCAAATGTCCGGCACATTGGCAGCAGATCACCCCGCCCTCGCTAAAACTAAACCCCACACGTGTTGCATTTATTGGAACTTTTTTATCGCAGCGGAGACATTTGTCTAATACAGGGAAAACCCCCTCCAAAAGACTTAATTTAATCTCGACCATAACAATAAGCGGAACAGCGGAAAATCCGGATTTTCAAAAGAAGTGACCTCGGTTACAATCTTTGCCATATATGCTGCGGTTTGGATAAGAGAAAAAGTGCTGCGCAGTTCGTGGAAGCTTTCAATGCTTTCCACTTGACTCAAGATATGCAACCCTCTTGTTTCCGCGATAAAAAATTCATTGTATGCAAAGAGTTCTAAGCGTCCGCCAAACTTGGACTTGGTTCTCCTGCTCCCTTTGGCCACTACATTAAGCTTCCCCTTCTCTTTTGAAAATAGAGTAATAAGCTTATCCGCTTCGCCGAAAGGCTTGGAACCAATCACAATTGCTTTGACTTTGTAGAAAGCCATCTTGGAAAACATTTTACTCCACAAACACATATGTATACAAGTGTAGCTTTTTTCGTCACCCCGTTGAAAAACACTACACCTTTAAGCTATAATCCCCTCGTGGCGCGCTTCAAAACACCTGGCAAGCAAATTGCTACTACCTGTATAGGAGGTGCCTGTATGACAGAACAAGAGATTCCAGTAGTGTTGGCGATTGATGACGAAAGCGATATTTTATCCACATTTAAGACTCTGCTCAAGAAGCGCTGTATCGTAGAAACCGCCTCGTCAGGCGAAGAAGGATTAGAGAAATTAAAAGAGTTGAAAGTGCCCTTGGTACTGCTTGATGTGCGCCTACCCGGAATGAATGGGATTGAAGTTCTGAAAAGGATCAAAAAAACTAACCCGGATATAGAAGTCCTGGTAGTCTCTGCCCTACCCGACGTAAAGCTGGCAGTAGATGCCATCAAATTGGGTGCCTACGACTACATTGTTAAGCCTTTTGATGCAAATGAGCTAATAAATTTAGTAAGCCGGGTCTTGGAAAAACAAGCCTTGGTAAAAGAAAACCTATACCTAAAAGAGGTCTTAGCAGAAAATCATTCCTATTGTAAGCTCTTTGGCAAAACCCCGGTAATGAAACGTATCTTTGAGGTAATTGAAACCGTAGCAAAAACTGAAAGCACTGTCCTTATCACCGGAGAATCTGGGACTGGGAAAGAACTAGTAGCTCACGCTATCCACAAAAAAAGTAACCGCCCAAACAACCCATTTATAGTAGTAAATTGTGCTGCAATACCGGAAACGCTGCTTGAAAGCGAACTCTTTGGACATGAAAAAGGTGCTTTTACCGGAGCCCTCGAAAGACGGATCGGCAAATTTGAACTGGCAGATAACGGAACTATCTTTTTAGATGAGATCGGGTGCATGCCCCCTGCTATGCAATCAAAACTCCTGCGTATTATTCAGGATGGATCGTTTGAACGGATTGGCGGGACAAATCCCATTCGTGTAAACGTAAGGATTCTCTCCGCATCAAATATCGATTTCAATAAAGCGATAGAAGAAGGTAATTTTCGCGAAGACCTGTATCACCGTCTCAATGTGATACCTATCCAATTGCCTCCGCTTAGAGAGAGAAAAGAAGATATCCCTTTATTCATTAGCCATTTTTTGGAAACCTTTAGCAAAGAAATGAATAAACCAATACCAAAGATTGAAAAAGAAGCTATGGAAAAGTTGACCCGTTACGACTGGCCCGGAAATGTAAGAGAACTGCAAAACCTGGTAGAAAGAATGGTTGTACTGATAAAAGGAGATCTCATAAAAACAGAGGATTTACCGCTTCCCACTATTCAAAAACGCCACCCATTGTTTTCACTGAAAAACCTGATGGAGGAATACGAGAAGAATTATATCAAGCAAGTGCTCAAAGAAACCGGCAATAACCATACCCAAGCTGCCAAAGCCTTGGGACTGCACCGCAGCACTCTGCTTTCCAAGCTCAAAAACTATAGGCTATTATAGGCCCAATAGATACATGGTATATGTATCTACGCCAGCCATGATTCCTAATGAGTTAGCATAATAGTCCGCTACCCCATAAGAAGAAAAATATCCTTCTTCCGATCCTTCTGGAGAATTATATCCAGCTTTTAACGCTTCACTGTGAGGCGCAATCGTCATTCCATCTTGAGTACTAACTGCCCATAAGTATGCCATGGATCTTACAATATCAGGAGTAAGCCCGGTTGCTCCCCAATCTACTTCCAAATCGGAAGGAGACATTCCCCCTACATGTTGCTGCGCAAGAACAATCGAACCATCTCCGCCACGAGCAGCCATTGCCCCTCTTATTCCATCAAAGCCCTGGCCAGTACTTCCTGGAAAGGTCTGAGAAGGTTCCACATTAATTCCACCTTCAGGCTTTGCCGTCACTCGTACCCAATCAGAAATACCGCCGAATTGATCGAAAACTTGTTGTAGAAATTCCATGCCATCTACGCTAGCCTCATAAAAACCCGGATAATCTGATGCCACAGCAGAAGCATATGCCCTAAAATAAGCAGGATTTATAGCCAAAGCTGTACATATTCCATCAACTAAAGCTTGATCACATCCCCAACCCATTGATGGGAGAAAAAGTGTTTCTCCTCCAAAATTTATCAACTCACTCGGTCCAATTATAGAGATTAAATCTGTTGCTGCTTGTTTATAATCAACACTCCCAGTCCAAATCCCTATTTGTTTTAGTCTTGCAGCCATCTTAAGCGCCATATAAACATCCATATCTGCATCCGAAGCTGAATTTTCCGGTCCAACCGCATTGGTATTGAGTGCCATTTTCCCATCAGCGCCTATGACTACGTTCCAAGCACCAAGCCCATTCCCTAATTTTTGCATCTCCTGATATCCGAGAAGAAGTTGATTGAAAGAAACTTGCAAGTCTACTGCTTTCTGGAAATCCCCGCCTTCAAGCGTACCAAAAGTAGCAAGCATCAGCGCTGTACCTGCAGATCCTTTCATCCCGTAACTAACTCCTTCGGAAGTCATATTGCCTGACACAGGATCCATGACCACTAAGCCATCTTGCCCTTGTGAATCAACAAAATGAGTTAAATAATTAGCCGCATATGTGCTGTCCCAAACTTGCGGCAGGGCTTGCAGCCAAAAAGGAAGATCCGCCTGCAAATAATCAGGAACAACTGCAACCGGAGGAGTGTAACCTGCTGGAACAGTTGAAACTGTACCAGCATCTACTTCAGCAGCAGCATCAGCTGCATCAGCAGCATCTAAAGGAGGAACAACTGCATCGCCTTCTGCATCAACAGGAGGAGTTATAGCATCTGCCTCCACATCTGCTGGAGGAACTACTGCGTCTGCTTCTGCGTCTGGGGGAACAATTCCATCCCCCTCTACATCAGCAGGAGGAACAGGAATGTCTTCAGTACCAACCTCAGCCTCTTCGCTATCGTTTGGAGGAACAGGAATGTCTTCAGTACCAACCTCAGCCTCTTCGCTATCGTTTGGAGGAACAGGAATGTCTCCTGCACTGGCTTCGTCACCTTCTACATCGTTTGGAGGAACAGGAATATCTCCTGCACTGGCTTCGTCACCTTCTACGTCTTTTGGAGGAACAGGAACATCTACACCCTCTAAAACATCCAGAACATCAATCGGTGGTTTTGGAACATCAATAGTTGGAATATCAAAAGAAGTTGTTTCAGAAGTAGCATCTGCATCATTCTGATTAGCCATTGAAACTGTACCGCCACCACATGCACCTGCACCCAATAATGTAAGCATCAAACAAAGCTTTAAAACCCATCCTCCTCTAACGGGATGAGGAGCACTTCCACCTTGCCCTCCTGCTGGAGCTGCAACTTTTCTATCAAAAACACGACTCACGCTTCCCAAAAAACCTAATGCTACCATTTTAATACCCCCTAAAAGATGATTTTATCTTCCTATAGTATTCTCGATGGTTTAAGCAGGAAATTTCACTAAATCAAAATTATTTTTGGGAAGTTTTGAAACAAAAAATTACTCTCTTGGGGAGGAAGAAGAAGGAGAGGAAATCAATTCTTCAATCTTGGGCAAGGCAGCAAGCGCAGCTTCTTCACCGGCCTTAATTAAACGCTCCGCATAGCGCAGATCAAGATGGGAAATATCCTCATCAATATGCGGCTCAATCAAGACATCTGCTCCCTTACGATTCTCTGTACTTAAACCATGTAGCATTAAATCCACCGCCCTTCCCACCAAATGCACCATGTCTTCAGGAAACTTTTCGAGCTGTCGGAAAGGAACAGGATCTACTGCAATTACAACTTCCGCGCCCATCTTTTTTACTTCATTAACCGGAAGATTATTAAAAATACCGCCGTCTACAAGTAACCTGCCTTCAATTTCCACTGGAGCAAAAAGTCCGGGAAAAGTAGCACTGGCACACACTGCGCGTGGAACATTTCCTTCTTTAAGTACAATCGAAACCCCTTCTTTTATATCCGTAGCTATAATCCGGATCGGAATTTTCATATCTGCAAAATTTTTGTCCCCAATCCTTTTAATAATAAAACGGCGCAATCCTTCCAAGCCAAAAGCAGCATGCTTGGAAAAAGAGAGGTATAAAACCCTGTTCCAGCCAGTATGTTTGGAAACCCGCTCCATTTGATGGGGAGACATACCACCAGCATAAAGAACACCCATGAGGCTCCCTGAACTGGTGGCTGCAATATAATCGATGGGAATATTGTTTTTGTGGAGGACTTTAAGAACACCAATATGGGAGAGCCCGCGCGCCACCCCACCCCCCAAAACCAACCCCACTTTGGGACGCACTCCAAAAACCCGCTTTAAAAATTTAAAAACTGGCGCGGCCATTAGCTACACCTTTACTAATTTTGCGGCATGGATCGATTCGACTTTTTCCAGCTCCGCTAAGGTTTTGGCTGGAACTTCACTGTCCACGTTGATAACCATGACCGCTTTTTCACCAATTTTTACTCTGCCAACATCCATACCTGCAATATTAATATTATGTTTACCCAGTAACGTACCAACCAGACCAATTACTCCGGGCTGGTCTATGTTTGAAAGGATCAACAAGTATCCGGAAGGGACAGCATCTACCTTTAACCCATCAATAGAAACCAGTCTGTCTCCGATTGAACCAAACATAGAGCCACCGACTTCTTTTTCCCCTTTATCTGTAGTGAGCCGAACTGAAATAAGGTTTGCAAAATCTCCTACTTCCGTATTTTTTGATTCTACCACTTCCACCGCTCTTTCTTTTGCAATCAGCGGCGCATTTACAAAATTTACAGACTCCGGAAGAATCGCATCAAAGATCCCTTTTAAAACCGCAGTAGTAAGCGGGCTTACATCTTTTTCCGCAACTTCCCCTACATAGCTGATCCTGATTTTTCTGATTGCCCCTTCTACCAGCTGGGAAGCAAGGCGTCCCATTTTTTCTGCCAACCCAAGATAAGGCTGCACTGGTTTTACAATTTCCGGACGCATAGAAGGAATATTAACCGCAGACCTTGCGGTCCTGCCGTTTAACACATCTATAATCTGCTCAATAACATCAATGGCAACATTGACCTGTGCTTCAACAGTAGAAGCCCCAAGATGCGGACAACAAACCACCTGGTCTAACTCAATTAAGGCTTTGTTTTCCGGCGGTTCTTTTTCCCAAACGTCAATTGCAGCACCTGCAACTTTTCCCGACTTAATCGCTTCTGCCAAGTCATTCTCGTTAATCAGTCCGCCACGGGCAACATTTACAATCCTTACTCCGTCTTTCATCTTTGCAATCAGTTCTTTATTGATCATCCCCATCGTTTCTTTGGTTTTGGGAACGTGGAGTGTAATAATATCTGCTTCGGAAATAATCCGGCTCAAATCTAACAACTCAACCCCCAGTTTTTCCGCGTATTCTTTGGTTGCAAAAGGATCAGAACCAATCACTTTCATCCCCATTGCTACTCCATAAGAAGCCACACGGCCCCCAATTTTCCCTAAACCGATCACACCCAGGGTCTTGCCTAAAACCTCGATCCCCTTAAATCTGGAACGCTCCCACTCCCCTTTTTTCATTGAAGCATGAGCTTGAGGGATGCTTCTGACCATAGCCAAAATCATGGCCAAAGTCTGCTCTGCTGCTGCCACAGTATTTCCTTCAGGTGAATTAACTACAATAATCCCGCGTTTAGTTGCTGCCGCAAGATCAACATTGTCCACCCCCACCCCGGCACGTCCAACGATCTTCAATTTTTTTGCGGCTTCAATCACCCGAGCAGTAACTTTGGTTTCACTGCGAATCACCAGACCATCATAGTCGCCGATGATTGAAACAAGCTCGTCTTCCGAAAGTCCGGTCTTTAAATCCGCCTGAAACCCGGCTTTTGCTAGAAGATCTAATCCTTGCTTGGACACTTTGTCTGAAGCCAGTACTTTAAACATATTAAGCTACCCCCTCTGGGAACTTATACCCCATCCCTGCCAAAACTTTTTTAAGCGCATCGAGTGCAAATTTAAGATCGTCCATGGTGACTCCGCCCATATGTCCAATCCTAAAAATTTTGCCATTCAGCTCACCTTGGCCTCCAGCTACCACAACATTGTATTTACTCTTTAACTCTTTGCGCATTGCTTCTGGATCGATCCCCTCAGGCGGCCAAATTGCAGTAACAGACATGGAAGCAGCCTTGTCTTCTGCCATAAGTTTGAGTCCCCATTTTCTAATCTCTGAGCGGACAAAGCTTGCCATAGCAGCATGGCGCTTGTAACCGTTTTCTATTCCTTCTGCAAGGATTAAACGGAGGGCTGCTTGCAGGGCATAAATTAATGATACTGGAGTAGTAGTAGGCGTTTGTTTTTTTTCGTCAAATTTCTTAAATTGCTTAAAATCAAAATAATATTTTGGGCATTTCGACTTCTCATAAAGCGGCCAAACCCTGGGGCCAACTGACACAAACGCCAGTCCAGGAGGGATCATGTACGCTTTTTGGGAACCGGAAATAACAATATCCAGTCCCCATTCATCTACTTTCATAGGAGCAGTCAACATCCCGGAAATAGAATCAACAATAGAAATAGCATGGCTTTTTGCCACAATCTCTCCGATTTCTTTTACGGGGTTTAACGCTCCGGTTGAAGTTTCGTTTTGCTGGAACAATACTGCTTTGATTTCTTTGTTTTTATCCGCATCCAAGGCAGCAGCAACCTCTTTTGGATCAATTACTTGTCCTGGTGCTTTTTTGATCTCCTGCACCACTATGCCATAGGCCTTGGCCATTTCCCCCCACCGTTTTCCAAAATCTCCAATGTTACAAAGGAGTATTTTGTCACCTGGAGAGAGGGTGTTGACAATTGCAGCTTCCATGCCGCCTGTACCTGAAGATGGAATAATAAAAACCGGATTTTTGGTATGGTAAATTTGTTTGAGGCCGTCTTGAACTTCTCCGAAGATTTTAGTGAAATCCGAGGAACGGTGACCGATCATTTGCTGTGCTTCAGCTTGTCTTACGCTATCTGGAACTGGTGTGGGCCCAGGAATCAATAAATATTGTTTGGACTCCATATACTTTCCCCCTTTTAATATAACTAACTACTAAACACTAAGTACTAACTACTAAGTACTTTTTATCTCCCTCCTTTCCCTAGTCTCTCTGCCAGAGCACTTCCACATATTTATCGTCTGCACTAAATTTATATTCGTGCTGGCCTTTGTAAGCCGCAGATAAAGACTTGCCAATGTGCAGCGCCAAGTTGTGGTCCGAAGTTTCGACTTCGATCCCATTTTTAACCTTTTCTATTCGAGTAACTTTATGCTCAGGGTTTTTTGCTGTGGCTAAATCACCTTGATGCTTAATCAAATTAACCAGTTCGTCACCATGATCAAGCAAAAACCCTCCGGAAAGTTTCACTAATCCGCCTTGCTCAACCTTCTTGGGTTTTCTAAAACCCTCATAATGCCTATCGCCTAAAGGTCCTCTATTCATAAATTACCTCTTAGAATACTGGAAGCTCTTACGGGCTTTTTTGTGTCCGTATTTCTTTCTTTCTTTCATCCTAGGATCCCGTGTTAAAAGCCCTGCCTGGCGTAAAACCTTCTTCCAATCAGGGTTAATCACAACCAGGGCGCGGGCGATCCCCATTCTAACTGCATCTGCTTGTCCCGGGATCCCTCCCCCCCGGAGTACGGCTACTATATCATACTTATCTCTAACATTAACTGTTTCCAACGGTCTGGTAACTGTGGTTATAAGCACATATCTGCCGCACAAATAATCTTTCACATCTTTACCGTTTAAAGTAATCCTGCCTTCTCCCCGATAGATTTTTACTTGAGCAATTGCGGTTTTTCTTCTTCCTGTGGCAATCGCCAGTGCGGCAGGCCGCCCGCTCTTTTTTTTCGCTGTTGCAGTTTTTGGCTCATATACTTCCAGTTGCGGCTGGGAAGCTGCTTCTTCTGCCTTAACCGTTTTTTTTCTTGGCTTTTTATCTTTTACATCATTCTCCATTTGCGTTCCCCCTTCAATATTTTTATAATTCCAATTTTAACGGGGCCTGTGCTTTTTGAGGAAAATCTTCCCCGGCATAAATCTTCAACTTCTTAATCATTTGGGATCCTAATCTCCCTTTTGGCAGCATCCCCCATACGGCTTCTTCAATAATGCGGCAAGGATTGGTTTTAATTAAAACATCAAAACTAAAGGTCTTGTCCCCTCCCGGATAACCAGAATGCCTAAAATAGGTTTTTTGTTCTGCTTTTTTACCCGTAACCCTTACTTTCCCGGCATTAACAATAATAACATAATCTCCAGTATCCACATGAGGAGTAAAAGTAGCCTTATCTTTTCCCCTTAAAATCCTGGCCACCGCAGTTGCCATTCGCCCCAGTACCTTATCGGTTGCATCTACCACATACCATTTTCTCTCAACAGTCTCTTTTTTAGCATTGTAAGTTACATTTCTTTTCATTTTACTCTTCCTCTCCATAATAAACCCGGGTTAAACATAAGCCATGTGCAGGAAGGGTCGCTCCTGCCAGCTTACGCTTTTTTGCTTCCAATATCTCGGGGATTTTACTTGCTTCTATCTTTCCCCTGCCAACTTCCAACATGGTTCCTGCAATTGTCCTGACCATATGATACAAAAAAGCATTGGCCCGAATTTTGAAATGCGTTAATTCTGTTTCCCTTCCTCTTATACTGTCGCTCAAGTAATAATTCCCTTTTTCTTTGAAAACCTCAAAACTCAAAATTTCTCTTGTGAAACTCTTGGTTTCTTCGGTTACAGTACAAAAGGAAGAAAAATCATGGCTTCCCACAAAAAATCCCGCTGCTTTCTTCATTGCCTCAAAATCAAGCTTACCAAAAACACGGTAAACAAACCTGCTCAAAGTAAAGGGGAAGTTTTCTCTTCCCGCAATGGTGTAAACATACTCCCTACTCTTTGCGCTATAGCGCGCATGAAAATCATCTGCTACCCCCAACGTCTCTTTTATCCTAACATCCAAAGGGAGATAAGCATTGATTGCTCTTTTTAAATTTTCAAAGTCCTCTTTCCACCATGGAACACTGAAACTAATTACCTGACCTATTGCATGTACACCGCTATCCGTTCTTCCTGCTACGTTTATTCCAACCGGCTGCTTAAATATTTCAAAAAGCGCTTTTTCTATTTCCGCCTCAATGGTCCTTTGCCCCGGCTGTTTAACAAACCCACAGTACTCAGTACCATCGTATTCTAAAACCGCTTTAACACGCTGCATTGACTACAAAATCTCAAGACAGACTAAAGGAGCCCCGTCCCCTCTCCTAAAACCGATCTTTGTGATCCTAGTATAACCACCCGGCCTGCCTTCCATCCGCTTCCCTGCCAATTCAAACACCTTTTTTAGCAGTGCCTTATCTCTGATAAAACGGCCTACTTTCCTACGGCTGGCAACATCGTCCCCTTTTGCCCAGGTAATAATCCTTTCCGCTAAACGCGCTGCTTCTTTGGCTCGAATCATAGACGTAACAATTTTTTCGTGATCAATTAAACTTTCAATCAATCCCTTTAAAATTGCTATCCTTTGGTCATTTGGTTTAGAGAGTCTTTTATTTTTCTTACCGTGCCTCATCTTGTTACCCTTCCTCTCCTGCTTCTGCTTCAGCACTGGACGTCTTTAAAGAGAGTTTATATTCAACCAGCTTATCTCTCACTTCATTTAAAGACTTAAGACCAAAATTTTTGAGACCCATTAATTCTTCTTCGGAATACTTAATAAATTCGCCCACGGTCTTAATCCCGGCTGCTTTTACGCAATTGTAAGAACGTGCAGAAAGTTCCATGTCTTCAATGGTCATATCCAGTACTGATTCAGCCACATCTTCTTTCCCTGGAACGGCAATACCCAATACATCGGATTTTTGACCAAGATGGACAAAGAGCTCTACGTGTCTGGACAAGATGCGCGCTGCATCTTGGACCGCTTCATCCGGCTTAATGCTGCCATTAGTCCAAACATCCAAAATTAAACGGTCATAATTAATTTCTTGTCCGACCCTGACTTCTTCAGTGCTAATATTCACTTTGATCACCGGAGTAAAAATAGAATCGATAGGGATGCTGCCTACCGCTAAAGTCGGTTTTTTGTTCCGTTCGGAAGTCACATAACCCTTCCCTTTTTCTACCACCATTTCTATTTCCAATTTTCCTCCGGATTCAAGGTTTGCAATCACTTTATCCCCATTAACAACTTCCAGCTCTGCATCGTGTTCAATATCCGCAGCTTTTACCTCTCCTTTGCCTTTGGCTTTAAGCGTTACTATTTTTGCCCCTTCGGCATGGGACTTAAAAACAATCTCTTTAATATTAAGAATAATCTGTAAAACATCTTCCACTATCCCGGGAATAGTAGAGAACTCATGCGATACCCCTTCAATCCGGATAGAAGTAACCGCAGCTCCAGACAAAGAAGAAAGGAGCACTCTACGTAACGCATTCCCCAAAGTAGAACCAAACCCTCGCTCCAAAGGCTCTACTACGAACCTCCCATAAGTATTGTTTTCCGGCAAATAACGAACCCACGGCTTTTCTCCAATCATGATCATTTCTCTTTTCCTCCTTTTTACCTAGAATAGAATTCTACGATTAAATTTTCCGCAATACTGGAATCAATATCTTCTCTGGTTGGAATAGCTTCTATTGTAATTTCCTGCTTTTCTCCGTTTACGGAAATCCAATCTGGAATACTTTTATCTTCCATTTTTTCAAGGTTAACTTTTACTTTTTCCGCCATTTTAGGCTTGAAGGTAATCAGGTCCCCTAATTTTACTGCGAAAGAAGGGATATTAACTTTTTTCCCACCCACCAAAACATGTCCATATCTAACCACTTGGCGCGCTTGGCTGCGTGAAACTGCACAACCAGAACGATACACTACATTGTCAAGTCTGCGTTCCAAAAACTCCAAAAGCTTCTCACCTGTATCGCCTTTTTTCTGGGAAGCAATCTCAAAATAACGGCGAAACTGTCCTTCGTTTAATCCGTAGATACGTCTGGCTTTTTGTTTTTCCCTTAAACGCAGACCGTATTCGGAAATCTTAATCGGTAATTTGCCATGCTGTCCAGGAGCATATGGCCGTTTATCAAAAACACATTTGGCACTGGAACACTTTTCCCCTTTAAGAAAAAGCTTTTCTCCTTGTCTTCTGCATAACTTACATTTTGCTTCGGTATGTCGACCCATCTTTAGACCCTCCTTCTCTTGGGAGGTCTGCATCCATTATGCGGAATAGGGGTAACGTCTTTAATCGAACGCACCTCTAAACCGCAAGCCTGCAATGCCCGGATTGCAGTTTCCCTGCCCGATCCTGGACCTTTTACCACTACATGCACTTCTCTTACTCCGCATTCCACAGCTTTTTTTGCCGCAGTTTCTGCAGCAGACTGCGCTGCAAAAGGAGTCCCTTTTTTGGTTCCTTTAAAACCAGCCCCACCAGCAGAAGCCCAAACCACAACCTCCCCTTTCATATTGGTAATACTCACGATAGTATTGTTAAAAGTAGCTTTAATGTGTGCTACCCCAACACTGTCTGCTTTCTTAACTTTTTTGCGTCCGCCTTTTTTCTTGATTTCTTCAGTAGTAACTTCTGCCATTTTTTTACTCCTTTGCCGGCTTTGCCTCTTCTTTTTTCTTGCCAGCACCTACGGTTTTCCTCTTGCCTCTTTTGGTGCGTGCATTGGTACGAGTACGCTGCCCTTTAACCGGCAGGTTTCTCCTGTGCCTGATACCTCGATAAGCACCGATATCAATTAATCTTTTAATGTTTAAAGAGACTTCCTTACGAAGATCCCCTTCTACCTTATAGTCTTTAATTACTTCTCTGATCGCAACTATTTCACTCTCGGCCAAATCCTTAATCTGTTTGCCAGGATCAACCCCGGCCCTTTCCAAAATAATCTTTGCCAGAGCAGGACCAATGCCATATATATATTGGATCGATACTTCAGCTCTTTTGTTTCTTGGTAAATCTATACCTGCAATACGTGCCATTTTTCCCTCCTTGAACTTATCCCTGCCTTTGCTTATGTTTAGGGTTTTCGCAAATCACCCTCACCCGACCATGACGACGGATAATTTTACATTTTTCACAAATCTTCTTAACTGACGAACGCACTTTCATTTTTACACCTCTTATTTATACCGGTACGTAATTCTTCCCTTGCTTAAATCGTAAGGGGATAATTCCAACTTCACCTTATCCCCCGGCAAAATACGGATAAAATGTTTCCGGATCTTACCGGAAACATGTGCCAAAATAATTTGGCCGGTTTCTACTTTTACTCTAAAAAGAGCATTGGGCAATGCCTCTGTAATTACTCCTTCTAGTTCAATGAAATCTTTATCCTTGCTCATGCTACCCCTTTAATAAACTTAAGACCTCTGGTTCCCCTTTGGTCAATAAAATTGTATGCTCAAAATGGGCAGACAAACTTCCGTCTGCTGTAACCACTGTCCAACCATCCCCCAGCGTCTTTATCCTCCAGGTTCCCATATTGAGCATTGGCTCAATCGCCAAAACCATCCCTGCTTTAAGCTCCGGGCCTTCGCCTTCTTTTCCAAAATTCGGAATCAAGGGGTCTTCGTGCAAATTTTTCCCTACCCCGTGTCCGTATAATTCCCTAACCACCTGATAACCATGCTTTAAAGCATTTCTTTCTATAACAGCAGAAATATCCCCTAAATGGTTTCCTGCCCTGGCTTTTTCTATTCCTAAAAACAAAGTTTCCTTTGTCACATCAAGCAGTTTTTGTTTCTTACCGGAGATTCTGCCTACTGCACACGTTTCCGCTGCATCTCCGTAGTAATCCTCAAAAATAACCCCCACATCCACCGCCAATAAGTCCCCTTCTTTTAGCACCCGGTTATTGGGAATCCCATGTACAATCTCTTCGTTAAGAGACATACAAGTAGCATGGGAATAACCCCTGTAACCTTTAAAAGCAGGCTGGCCACCAGCCTTAATCATTTCTTCTTCAGCAAAAGCATCCAGTTCAAAAATTACCGCACCAGGAACCACCCTTGCTTTAACCAGTTCTAATATTTTAGCAACAATCTGGCAAGCACGCCTAATTTTTTCTACTTCTTCCCGGTTTTTAATTAAAATCATTAATTAATCCCAAGCACACTCGCAAGTCTTCCGAAAACCGCATCAATTCCCAAAGATGCATCAATTTCCAAAAACTTTCCTTTATTAACATAAAAATTTACCAGCGGAGCAGTTTGCTCATCATAAACCTTAAAACGGTTTTCAATGACCTCTTTTTGGTCATCTTTACGCTGATACAGTTCGCCACCGCAAGCATCACAAACCCCCTCTTTTTTGGGAGGCTTATTTTTAATATGATAAACTGCTCCGCAGTTTTTACAGCTGCGCCTGCCGGTCAAACGATCTACTACCAAACTTAAAGGAATAGCAAAATAAACCACTGCATCCAGTTTAATGTTTAATTCTACCAAGGTTTTTTCCAATGCTTCGGCTTGAACCAGGTTTCTGGGAAACCCGTCCAAAATAAAACCGTGCTTACATTCCCCACTAGAAAGCTTTTCCCTGGTTAATCCAATCGTTAACTCGTCCGGAACCAGCTTGCCTGCATTAATAAACTCTGCAGCTTTTTTGCCTAATTCACTCTCGGCTCTTACCGCTTCTCTTAAAAGATCCCCAACTGCAATATGGGGAACTGTCACTTTTTCTGCCAGGATCTTCCCCATGGTCCCTTTACCGGATCCGGGCGGCCCCAAAAATACTACGCGTAATGCCTCTTTGCTCATGCCAAAAGCCCTTCGTACTGCCTGCTGACCAAATGGGTTTCTATCTGGCGCACTAAATCTAAAGCCACTCCAACCATAATTAAAAGAGCGGTCCCACCCAACCCCTGGAAACTGGTAATTTGGGTGGCACGTTCTACTACCACCGGCAAAATAGCAATACAAGCCAAAAAGAGTGCCCCAGCTAAAGTTAATCTGGTAATAATAAATTCCAAATAATCTGCAGTTGGTTTACCAGGCCTAATCCCCATAACAAAACCACCGTATTTTTTAATGTTTTCCGCAAGCTCAGTAGGGTTAAAGGTAATTGCGGTATAGAAATAAGTAAAAAAGAAAATCAACCCGAAAAATAAAATCATATAGGCATATCCACCCGGAGATAGCAGTGCTGCAACGCCTTGCATAAAACCGATGGGGGCAAACTGTGCAATGGTGGCAGGGAAAAGCAGTACCGAAGAAGCAAAAATAATCGGGATAACGCCTCCCTGATTAACTCTAAGTGGTATATAAGTACTTTGTCCGCCGTACATTTTTCTCCCTACAATTCTTTTTGCATATTGAACCTGGATCCTGCGCTGGCCTTCCTGAATAATAACGATTGCCACAATCATGACCAAAAAAGCAAACATCAAAATTACCACCCCAAAAATACTCGCCCCTCCCCTTACCAATGTAACAGTTTGGGCAAAATAAGCAGGAATCCTTGATACGATACCAATAAAAATCAAAAGGGACGCACCGTTACCTATCCCTTTTTCTGTCATTAACTCTCCGATCCACATTACCAGGATTGCCCCCGCAGTAAGAGAAACCACACTGCTAACAAGGAACACCGGAAAGCTGTATCCGGGCTGCAATATACCCCTAAACCAAAACGACATTCCTATCGCTTGTACAAGAGAAAGCGCTACCGTTAAAAAACGGGTATATTGTGCAATTTTCTTCCTGCCACTATCCCCTTCTTTTTGCAGTTCTTCCAGTTGGGGAATAACCACAACCAGAAGCTGCATAATAATGGAAGCATTAATGTAAGGAATGATCCCCATGGCAAAAACAGAAAATCTCATTAATGCCCCACCAGTAAATAAATCCAAAAAACCCATAATATTCCCTTTGCCAAACAAATTTGCCAGTTGAGCAGCGTCGATACCTGCAACCGGTATATGTCCACCAAAGCGAAAAAGGACGATAAAAGCAATGGTCCAGAAAAACTTTTTACGCAGATCGGGAATATTAAAAAGGCCGCTTATTGTGCTTGGCATACTTCTACCTTGCCTCCGGCAGCGGAAATCTTCTTGGCGGCTTCTTCGCTAAACTTGTGGGCTTTAACTGTTAAAGCTTTTTCAAGCTTGCCTCCGGCTAAAATCTTGATCATTTCCCCGTTTTTAATTAAACCGGCTTTTTCCAAAACATCGGGATTAACTTCACCTTGAAACTGGTTCAATGCACCCAAATTTAAAATTGCATAATGCTTCTTAAAAAGCAGGTTTTTAAAACCGTCTCTTTTGGGCAACCTACGGTATAAAGGGGTTTGCCCTCCTTCAAAACCAGGCCTAGTGCCTCCTCCGGTCCTGCTGTTTTGTCCTTTGTGGCCTCTGCCACAGGTTTTTCCAATCCCAGAGCTTGTGCCACGACCTACCCGGGTCTTTTTGAATCTGGCACCTTTAGGATATTTTAAATCTGACAAATTATACATAAATAAACCAACCTTTTATGAAAATTTACTTTGGATTTCTAATCCGCAAATTTTTGCCTCTTAATTCAATTTCTTCATCCACTGATTTTAATTGAGAAAGACCATCTATCGTTGCTTTGGCCACATTAATGGCATTGGGAGAACCAAGAGACTTGGAGACCAAATCCTTGATTCCCGATAATTCTACAATAGTACGCACCGCACCCCCAGCAATGATCCCGCGTCCTTTTGCTGCAGGACGAAGGAGCACATCACTCGCACCACATTTACCCATGACCTGATGCGAGATGGTAGAACCTTCTATGCGCACTTGAATAATAGACTTTCTGGCTTCCTCTACCCCTTTTCGGATCGCAGCAGAAACTTCGGCTGCTTTACCCATGCCAAACCCTACTTTGCCTTTTAAGTCTCCCACTACTACCGCAACCCTAAATCCCATCCGTTTTCCGCCTTTTACCACTTTGGTAACCCTACGGATTTGAATAACCTTTTCTTTAATATCGCTTTCTTCTTCTCTTCTTCTTTCGAATCCTTTTTCTTCTGCCACTAGTCTCCCCCTTTAATTAAAAAACCAGACCGCCTTCTCTGGCCCCATCGGCCAAAGCTTTGATCCGGCCATGGAACAAACTTAATCCACGATCAAAATAAACCTTATCTAACCCTTTTTCTTTGGCACGTTTGGCCACTAACTGTCCCACTAGTTTAGCTATTTCACTCTTCTTAACCTTACCTGCTTTAGTTTTTACTTCTTTATCTAAAGAAGAAGCTGCTACCAATGTTTTACCTGCCAAGTCATCGATCACTTGTGCGTAAATATGTCTTAGTGTTGCGCGGCCACAAAGCCGCAGCCTCATAAAGTTTTTTTTGACCCTATTTCTTTGATGTACGTTTTTTTTCATGCCCTTTTTCCCTTCAGAAAATATACTATCCCGCTCCTCCGGCTTTTGCGGCAGCTTTACCTGCTTTTCTTCTTACTTTTTCACCCTGGTACAATATTCCCTTTCCTTTATAGGGCTCTACCGGCCTGATCTCTTTTATCTGAGAAGCAATTAAACCAACCAACTCTTTATCTACTCCACTAACTTTAATTCTGACCTGTCCCTCTACATCAAAATTAACACCTTTTGGAGGTTCAATTTCTACCGGATGAGAAAAACCAATCTGAATAGAAAGTTTACTACCGGCTTTGGCTGCCCTATAACCCACTCCGGACAACTCCAATACTCTTTCAAATCCTTTGGATACTCCGGTTACCATATTTGCGGCCAAAGAGCGGAATAAACCGTGGAAACATTTGTCTCTACGGCTCGTACCTTTGTTTTTAACCACCAATGATTTTTCTTCTTTAATTACTTCTATATTGTAGGGGATTTCCTTTTGCATGGTCCCCTTGGGTCCTTTTATGGTCAGGGTTGTTCCTTCAATCTTAACCTCTACACCCTGCGGAAGCGCTATTGGCAAACGTCCTATCCTAGACAATTAATTTTCCCCCTTTAGCTACCATATATAACAAAGCAATTCTCCCCCTACTTTTTGCGCCCTGGCCTCTCCGTCTGACATAACCCCTTTGGGTGTAGAAAGAACCGCAATCCCAAAACCAGACAAAACATATGGAATCTTTGCGGATTTAACATAAACCCTGCAACCCGGAGTGCTAACTGACTTGATTACCACTATAGACGGCTTTTTGTTTTTCCGGTATTTCAAAAACACCCTCAAAATCTTTATACTACCTCTGGTAATAACCTCTACCTTACCCACAAAACCTTCGCGCTCCAAAACATGCGCGATCTGCTGTTTAAATTTTGACCAGGGAATGTCTACCAAATCCTCTTTAATTAAAAAAGCATTGCGGATCCTGGTCAACATATCTGCAACTGTATCTGTTGTTACCATAAAAACTTCTCCTTTTACCAGCTTGCCTTGGTCACGCCTGGGAGTAACCCTTGGTGCGCCAAGTTTCTGAAACAAATTCTACATAAGCCGAATTTGCTTAAAAAACCGCGTCTTCTTCCGCAAACACGGCAACGGTTATAGTCTCTAACCTTAAATTTTCCTTTGCGCAACCACCGCGCCCACCAAGAAGTCTTTGCCATCGGTGCCTCCTAATTAATTTTTACGAAACGGTATCCCCATTAAAGCAAGCAGCTCTCTTGCTTGATCATCATTTTTAGCAGATGTAACCACCGTAATATTCATACCACGGGTTTTATCTACTTTATCGTAAATAATTTCCGGGAAAACAAGCTGTTCCTTAATACCTAAAGAATAGTTGCCGCGACCATCAAAAGATTTAGGGTTCACTCCCTTAAAATCCCTGATTTTAGGCAAACAAATATTAATAAACTTATCCAAAAATTCATACATTCGGTCTCCACGCAAAGTAACAAAACATCCAATCGGGAGATTCCCCCGGAGCTTAAAACCGGCAATCGCCTTTTTGGATTTAGTAATCAGGGGTTTTTGGCCACATATTACCGACAATTCTTCGGCTGCAATATCCATGGCCTTAGGATTCTGAGTGATCTCTCCCACCCCGCGGCTGACAACAACTTTGACAAGCCTAGGAACTTCCATGGAATTTTTATATCCAAACTTCTTGGTCATCTCTTTCATGATTTCTTTTCTGTATCTTTCTTTTAATGGCAGCATTTTATTGTCCTTTATACTTTATCTATAAACTCTTTACACTTTTTACAAACCCTGACTTTTCTCCCCTTTTCCCCTTCTTTACGATTCACCCTGGTAGGTTTGCCGCAACGGCTGCAAATCAACATTACTTTTGAAATATGGATCGGCGCCAATTTTTCAATGATGCCTCCCGGGTTCTTGCCGCTTGGCTTTTGATGCCTTTTTACCAAATTGACACCTTCCACAAGCACCTTACTGCGGTCTTCCTTAAATTTAATAATTTTCCCTTTTTTACCTTTATCTTTACCCTTAAGGATAATCACTGTATCGCCTTGTTTAATTTTTTCGGACATGTTTATTCTCCTATACCACTTCTGGGGCCAAAGAAATGATCTTCATGAAATCCTTGTCCCTAAGCTCCCTGGCCACAGGACCAAATACCCTAGTGCCACGCGGGTTGAGGTTGGCATCAATCAATACACACGCATTATCATCAAAAGAGACATATGAGCCATCTTCTCTTCTTTGCTTTTTCTTCATACGCACAATTACCGCTTTTACTACTTCGCTCTTTTTTGCAGTCATGTGCGGAGCGGCAAACTTTACTACCGCCACAATTACATCTCCCAATGAAGCATAGCGACGATTGGAACTACCCAACACCCTGATACACATCACTTCTCTTGCTCCTGTGTTATCTGCTACCTGGAGCCGGGTTTGTACTGTAATCATGCCTTTACCTCTCCAACTAAACCAGCTGCACTTTTATCTTTAGTTTTTTCCAGAATTTCTACCAATCGCCAGCATTTGTGCTTGGAAATCGGCCGAGTTTCCATAATTAACACCCTGTCCCCAATACGGCACTCGTTTTTCTCATCGTGTGCTTTAAACGTATTGATCCTTCTCATTACTTTACCTATCCGAGGATGAGCAATAGTACGCTCTACTTCTACAACAATGGTTTTATCCATTTTATTGCTTAACACTACTCCGATCTTTTTCTTTTTGCGGGTTTTGCGCTCAGGCATTAGCTTTTTCCCCTCTCTTTTTTTCATTTAATATTGTAAGAATGCGGGCAATCTCTTTCTTTTTTTTGCCCACCAAGGAAAGGTCTTTCTGCCCGCCTGCAGCTAACTGCAGGTTAATATCAAGCACTTCCTTGCGTGCCTTGATTTCCAATTCTTGAAGTTCTTTAACACTCTTTTCCCTTAAATCAGTTGTTTCTAACATTATCTTTTCTCCACTAAACGAGTTTTGATCGGAAGCTTAAATCCAGCCAACCGGACTGCTTCTACGGCATCGTCTTTGGTTACTCCGCCAATTTCCAAAAGGATCTTCCCTCTTTTTACCGGAGCCACAAAACCTACCGGAGCACCTTTACCTGAACCCATGCGGGTTTCTGCAGGACGTGCAGTATAAGTTTTGTCTGCCAAGACCCTGATCCAGATACGGCCACCACGTTTTAAGTGATGTGTAATCGCCTTACGTGCGGATTCGATTTGGTTGGTCTTTAACCATCCGCATTCTAAACACTGTAATCCATATTCCCCAAAAACCAAATAATTACCCCGGCATGCTTCACCCCTGGTACGTCTCCTCTGGTCTTTGCGAAATTTGGTTTTTTTGGGAATTAAAGCCATCTTTTTATACTCCCTCTACTACCTTAACCGGACTCTTTGCTCCCTGCTCTGCTGCTTCCATGATTTCCTTTTCTTCTTTACCCAAAACATCGCCAGTATAAATCCAAATTTGGACTCCGATCTTTCCATAAACCGTTAAAGCTTCCGCAAAACCAAAATCAATTTTTGCCCTTAAGGTATGGAGCGGCACCCGTCCTCTGCGATACCATTCGCAACGCGCAATTTCAGATCCTGCAAGTCTTCCCTTGCACTGCACTTTTATTCCTTTGCCCCCTGAACGGAGCACCTTGGTTACTGTTTGTTTCATGGCCCTGCGATAAGCAACCCTTTTTTCAAGCTGCAAAGCAATGTTTTCTGCAACCAGTTGTGCGGAAAGTTCCGGTTTTCGTTCTTCTACTACATCGAGCTGAACTTGTTTACCGGTCATTCTAACCAGTTCGTCACGAATAATGGCAACATCCCTTCCGCCTTTACCAATAATAATACCCGGACGCGCCGTATGTAATATGAT
>JAPLLA010000035.1:46542-50265 GCA_026387795.1 Candidatus Saganbacteria bacterium
GTTTGCGCGCCTGGCAATTTTCATTTTTGCAATCCCGGCACGATATAGTTTTTCTTTTAAGAATTTTCTAATCTTCAGATCTTCTTCCAAGAAGTCTGCATAATTAGATCCACTTGCATACCATAAACTATCCCAACCTTCGATTATCCCGATCCTGAGCCCTCTTGGATGACATTTCTGTCCCATTAAACTGCCTCCTTAGCTTCGCCAACCCAAACGGTTAAATGGCTGTTTCTCTTTTTTATAGGGAAACCGCGTCCTTTTGCCCGCGGCTGCATTCTCTTGAACATTGGCGCATCGTTTACAAATGCTTCTACAATTCTTAACCCGGTCTTGGGCAGCTTATAATTATTGACCGCATTAGCTACTGCAGCATTAAGTACTTTTTCAATCAGCCGAGCCCCTTTTTGGGGTAGAAACTTAAGATAAGCCAAGGCCTCATCTGCAGGCTTACCCTTTAACAAGGCCAAAACCCTGCGCATTTTTCGAGCCCCAATTCTAAGCCATTTTGCTTCTGCTTTAACTCTCATAATCATTTCTCCCCTACGTCAATGATGCGGACTTGTCAGTTGGAGCACTGTGACCGCGGAAAACGCGAGTAGGTGCAAACTCTCCAAGCCTATGTCCAACCATGTTTTCTGTTATATAAACAGGGATATGCTTATTCCCATTATGAACCGCAAAGGTATATCCTACCATTTCCGGGATAATTGTGGAACGCCGGGACCAAGTTTTTATAATCTTTTTTTCTCCGGCATGAGCCATCCTTTCAAGCTTTTCCAGTACATGATAATCTACAAACGGTCCTTTTTTAGTCGAACGTCCCAAATTATTCGCCTCCTTAAACTACGATCTTTCTGTTTTTTCTTCTAATTATAATAAAACGGTTGCTGGTGTTTTTTCTCTTACGGGTAAGCTTGCCTAGTGCAGGTTTGCCCCATGGAGAAACCGGATGTTTTCTTCCAATACCGCTCTTACCTTCTCCTCCTCCGTGCGGATGATCACAAGGATTCATGGCTACTCCTCTGACATGCGGCTTTTTGCCAATATGGCGCATTTTCCCTGCTTTGCCCAATACAATATTTTTAGCATCTAAATTCCCTACCTGTCCGACAGTTGCATAGCAAGTAATGTGAACCATTCTCTGTTCTCCGGAAGGGAGCTTTATAATTGCATAATTCCCTTCTTTAGCTGCCAACTCTATGGCTGCTCCTGCAGAACGACCCAGCTGACCGCCTTTGCCCCTGGTTAACTCAACATTGTGTACTACTGTACCCACCGGCATATTCTTTAAAGGCAATGCGTTGCCAATTTTTATCTCTGCATTTTCCCCTGATTCTACTTTGTCTCCAACCTTTATCCCTAAAGGAGCCAAAATATAGCGTTTTTCCCCGTCTTCATACTGTAGCAAAACTATCCTTGAATTACGGTTGGGATCATATTCAATCCCTTCTACCACTGCCGGAATCCCAACTTTATCACGCTTAAAATCTATCAAACGATAAAAAATCTTGTTGCCACCACCGCGATGCCTGGCAGATACTCTGCCGTGATTGTCTCTGCCTCCATGTTTCTTAAGTGGGACCAGCAGGGATTTTTCCGGCGTATGCTTGGTAAGATCATCATAAGTATCCGATATTTGAAACCTTTGTCCAGGTGTTAAAGGGCTCTTTTGCCTTAATGTCATGGCTATGCCGCTCCTTCTAATTCTTTAATCGCTTGTCCCTCTTTTAAGGTAACATAAGCTTTTTTCCAATTTACGGTACGTCTTTCAAATCTTCCCAAATATTTGATCTTGGGTTTAACCCTTACTGTGTTGACTCTCTTGACGTCAACCTTAAAAGCTTTTTCTACCGCATTTTTAATGTCGATTTTAGTGGCGTCCATAAAAACCTGAAAAACGTATTTGCCTTCCACTCTGGCCAGAGAGGTTTTTTCGGTAACAATCGGTTTAATAATTACTTCTGAGGGGGATTTCATGTCTATTTTTCAATCCTTTCCTCTAACGCTTTTACGGCTTGTTTGGTAAACAATGCCTGATCAGTGCTTAGTAAATCATGAATATTCAAGCCTTCCCCTGTAACCATTTTTACAAAAGGAATGTTTTTAACCGCTCTTTTAAGGTTTTCCGAAGGAGCATGCACCACTAACAATAATTTGGAACCTTCTTTTCTAAAAGAAGCCAACGCTTTTACAGCATCTTTGGTTTTACCTGACGCGATATCTAATTCTTCAACTACTTTCACCGCTTCTTCTTTTACCCGGTCGGAAAGCACGGTTTTCAAAGCCGCTTTCATCATTTTTTTGGAAAGAGAAAAAGAATAGTCCCTAGGCTTTGGCCCAAAAACCACACCCCCACCCCTCCACAAAGGAGAACGAATGCTTCCTACTCTTGCCCTACCCGTACCTTTTTGCTTCCACGGCTTAACCCCTCCACCACTTACTTCTGCCCTGGTTTTAGTAGAAGCGGTACCGGACCTTTGATTAGCCAAATAAGAGACCAAAGCCTGATGGACTACCATTGGTGATTTTGAGGTTGCAAAAACCTTATCACTTACTGTCAATTCTTCTATTTCTTTACCTGCTAAATTGTAAACCGCTAATTTTGCCATTATGATATGCTCCGTATTTCTAACAAGCTGCCGTCTTTACCGGGTACCGCACCTTTTAAAATTAACAAGTTTTTATCCGCATCAACTGCTACGACTTTTAGATTTTTTACGGTAATTTTTTTATTTCCCATTCTTCCTGCCATGTGCAGTCCTTTGAAAACTCTTCCCGGAGTAGTCCCTGCACCAATTGATCCGGGTAAACGGTGGCACTTGGAACCATGGCTCATAGGTCCTCGGTTAAAATGCCAGCGCCGTACTGTTCCTTGCGTGCCTTTACCGATAGAAATACCGCGTACTGCAACTTTTTCTCCCACCTTAAAAAGGTCTACTTTAAGTTCTGAACCGACTTCAAGGCTGTCCATATTATCAAGTTTAAATTCCCTTAAAAAATAGCTCTTTTGTCCTTTTAGATGTCCGGCTAAAGGCTTGTTAATTTTCTTCCTTGCCCCAAAACCAAGCTGAATGCTTTGGTAACCGTCCTTTTTTATTGTTTTTTTCTGTAAAACAACACAAGGACCAACTTCTATAAGGGTTACCCCTAATGCCCTGCCTTCTGCATCAAAAATTTGTGTCATCCCTTTTTTTCTACCCAACAAACCCGCCATGGTCATAACCTCTATTTCTGTTTTATTTCTATGTCTACCCCTGCCGGTAGATCCAATTGCATTAAAGCGTCTACTGTATTTGGATTAGGATCAAAGATATCAATCAACCTTTTATGCGTCCTAATCTCAAAATGCTCCCTGGATTTTTTGTCCACATGGGGAGAACGTAATACACAAAAAATCTCCTTATCCGTAGGAAGTGGGATTGGCCCGGAAACTTGCGAGCCTGCCCTTTTTGCTGTATCAACAATTTTTCCCGCTGACTGATCCAGTATCCTAAAGTCATATCCTTTTAACTTAATCCTTATTCTATGTCTCTTTGCCATGTGTACTCCTTAGGTTATTCCAATATCTTTGTAACAGCACCAGCGCCTACAGTGTGACCGCCTTCGCGAATAGCAAAACGTAAGCCTTCTTCTACCGCTATATCCGTAATCAAAGTCACGGTCATAACAATATTGTCTCCAGGCATAACCATCTCTACTCCATCCGGTAGCTTGATTTCT
>JAPLLA010000052.1 GCA_026387795.1 Candidatus Saganbacteria bacterium
AACGTGCCGGTCATTGCAGTTATGCCTGCTAGCAACATCACAATCCTAAGCAGGAATTCTTCTATAGAAAGCAACCTGTACCTGACAATAGCATAGGAGATACAAAAGCTGGAAATAATAGTAAATAGAGGGCCCAAAAAATATAATTCAGATATCCCAAATAAAGGCAAAAGCAAGCTAGCAAGCAGAGCTAAAATTCCAGCAGAAAAAATCCCGAACAAAACATACCAAACTTGCATTTTCTCCACAGGAGACGTAGGCTTACGATACTTTCTAAAAAATATACCCATCGCCGTAAAGAAATAGATCATAAAATAAGCTGCAAAAGCATAATAGAATGGGCCAAATACTGGTCGTCCTGCAAAGGCATAAACAACGTCCGTAAAAATAAATTTTTCTACCATATTATTTGTAAACATGGATTCAAAAAAAACTATAAAAGCAGGTAAAAAGAGGGCCAGTTTAAACCAAAAACCCTTCTTTATTTCTGTAGCAGGAAAAACCATGGAAAAATAAAGGATTGCAGCTGCTATAAAAGAAGCCCCCGCTGGAGCTAGCCTCCTATAGAACAAAACCCAATCCGGGTTCCGAACAAAAAGAAGCATCGTAAAGCTAAAAATCCAAAAGACAATTGAAAAGAGCATCATCCCAAAAGCACGGCTGACTTCACTTTTACGGTTATGAAAATAGATGAACAGTGCTAATCCCAAGTGTATTACCAAAGCAATTAACAGAGAAAAACGATTTAAATTCAAGATAAAATCTGCACCCATAAATCTATTGTAAAACAAATTGGGGAGGATAGTCAATCAGAAGAGATTCTTTAGTTTTTCCTGCCTACCACCAATAAATATTGAGAAGCATAGGTTATAGTAGAATAAACAACAGATAGGCCTGCTTGCCTGAATTCTGCTTCTAACTCGTCTTTCGCATAAAAATGGGCGGCACCAATTTTTGCTTTAAGCTGAACAATACCCCCAAAGACCAGGGCTGCAACAGTCCCCAAAGGAAGTTTGGTAAAACACTTGAGCACAAACCTGGGAAAAGTATCTGTTTGCCAAGATTCCCTGACTTCAGCCTTAAGCACATCTAAAAATTTTGCTCCCAAGCATGGAGTAGCCATAGCAAATATCCCTCCAGGAGCCAATGCTTGAGCTACTTGTGTGGTTAACTGTTGGCGATTCTTCAGATATCCATGCACGGCAACCGAAACCGCTTTGTGAAAAACCCCTAAATCCTGTGGAAGCCCCTTCTCCAAATCCCACTGTCTTAATTCTACGTTGTTATTACCAGCCAAGTTACGTTGTGCTCTTTCAACCATAGCCGGTGAAAATTCTAAACCCACAACCTGCCCAGCTAAAAGACAACTAGGAATAGCCCAGTTCCCCGTCCCAGTTCCCGTTTCCAAAACCCGGTCTGTTGGCTTTAGATCAAGCTGTTTATTTACTTCTGACACCAAAGTATTGTATCTTCGAGAAGATCTAAGGACTTCTAAAACCGGGGCATAAAAATTCCAGTAACGCTTATCCGAAGGAAGTACTCTTTTTAATAAATCAGCAAAAACTGCCATTGAATACTCCTACCCTTTCTTTGCTCCAAAACGCCTAACGCCCCACTCCCTTATAGAGTTAACCATTCGATAAGAGATAGAATCACCACTCAATCCATTTTGGACACTTTTTTCTTTTCTTAATTGCTCACTACTAAGTAATCCGCAAAGATATAAGGAATTGCCGGCTAACGCCCCTTCTTCACCGCCAATTGCCCTCAACCAATCAGTAAAATCATTAAGCTCTCGTTCTTGTCGCGAAACCTCCAATCGTCCCTCTGGATTGGAAGGATAACGGGTATTTTGGGTATACACTCCAGGATCAATCCAAGAAGAATCCAAATTCATAGGTCTTTGTGCGCGGCTTGCTTCAGGAGTGATCCTCCTATCTGCATCTAAAATTATAGCTTCTCGTATACTTCTCCAATCCCCTTGTTCTAGTTCTGGTCCCAGATGAAAGCGGGTACGGAATAAATGATAAACTTCTGCGCGGCCGCTGTGCGCAGCAATCCATACTTTCCTTCTGCTGGTATCAGGTTTGCCTGTTTTAGGATCTATTACTACAGCCTTATGATTGCCGCGTAAAATATTTTCCATCCAAATTTGAGAAAGGAGTTCCCTTAAGGCATAAGTACTAATCCCTTTACCCTGCACTCTACCCAATGCCATCATTACCTGAATAAACACATAAGGGACTTCGGAACCATCAGCTAACTTTGCAGAATAAGCAGTTGTAAGTGCACTAAAAGCTACGGGCATTCCATCTTCAAAAACAATAAGCTTATGTGTAGTAGGTATATAACGACCTTCGTAATATGTCTTTCTATCATAAGTTACGCCCTTTTGACCGTATCGATCAAAAGCTGCACCTTGTGATAACCAATCAAATTCAAAAACCAAGCGGTTAAGTGCGGGAGCACACATTGCCCTTGCTTCTTCACCATTCCGCGCTTGCATCAAATAAATTTCATACTTACGCTTTTGGCCTGTTGCTCTATCGGTCCGATATAAAACTACGTAAGGTTTCGAAAAAGAAGGGAGATCCCTTAGTGCTTGAGTATCACCCGGGAAAACCCCATTTGCATCCAATAATTGCGCCATCATTGCATGATATTCTGCCGGATTAGCAGGAAGAGCAGCTGCTGGATTAAATTTCATGTCATCCGTCAAAAAAACGGAAGCTTTTGGAGGTAAAATTTGTGCTGCTCCAGAAACAGGCTGTACTGGTGCTGCCCGTAGAGCAGGAGCTTCAGCTTTAGCAACTGTTGTTGCTTGGGCCGCAGCTTCAAGTCTCGCCGGAACATCGATCTCCGGCTTCTTTCTTATAAATAGTGATACTAAAACTCTAACCAAAAAAACTAACGGAGAAAAAATCTTGGCTAAGAAACTTTTGCTTACCGGGAAAAGCCGCATTGCCTCTTCAACACGTTTTAAGTTTTTTGTTTCCTCTTCCCAAACTACTTGCACGCTTTTATCCCCTACCAGTTCCATAATGTTTTCCGCAATCGTACTGGCTAGAGATTGCAAAGCGGCAGTAATAGTCCGTCTACCTGCATCTGACTCATTGGCTGAATAAAATGGCAGATTTTCTCCTCCATGACCCTTTTGATTCCACCGGTGAAACTTTAGAAAGCCCACACACCTCTTTGCTCCTGCTGGACCTGCTGCCAATACCGTCCAACAGACTTCTCCTGGCCGTTCAAAGGTTTCCCTGTATTCTGCTACAGAAGCCGAACGAACAAACCCACCGGGTTGTTCGGCAGCAGCAACAACATCAGGAACAAAAACCACTTCATCCTTACCGGTCCTTGTACCTCTAGCTAGGTGTTCATAAACTCCTACCTCTCCCATCCTTGTTCGATCCTCATCAAATGTAACCCAGCGGCCGGAAAAACCGGAAGTAGCCAGATCTCCTCCCATGCGCAAAACAATCCGCAGAGAACCTGGGATAGACGTTCCTTTTGGGACTGAAGCCTTTACTGAAGCAGGGGTATCGCAAAGATAAAAATCGGCATTCCCAAAAATAGGCCCCGCCTCTCGGACACTTGCGGCTTCTCCTTTTAAATGGCTATTAACAACTTCTGCTAGTTCATGCAACGTTCGTACTTTTTGCAGTTCTCTTCCCAGACATCCGGCAACTTGGTTGATATGACTCAGTTGATCGTAATAAATATAATGTTCGCCAGTGAGCCTTTTCACTGCCAATTCTTTTTCTAAAACAGACAATGCTTTTATAGCTGTACCCAAAGAGATCGGATTAGACTGATGCACTCCATTATAAGCAAGCATAACCTGTTTAGGGGTCCTGGCAGTATCTACATCATCCTGAAAAATTTGTTTGATTATCGCAATTTCTCTGGGGGTTGGTGCTGGACTGTTTCCACTCCCTCGTGGGGGATCACCAACAGATGAAGTAAAACAAACTTGTACTCCAATAGCATTACCCCCCCCTACCCCGTCTGCAAATGAAAATCCCGGAGCCACTAAAAATCCGCTGGATTGATTAATCTTTTCCCCTAAAAGAAAAATCAATCCCAGAGGAAAAAATTTGATTAGCTGTAAAAGAGTCAAATGCTGTTGCAAGATCCTAAGATTGTGAGAGGTCTTTGATACCCACCACTCTCTGCCTTGCGTAGCTATTTGTCTTACGGTACCCATTTCATTGGCCATAAATACATCCTCTATCGGCTTTAATGCTAAGCCACATCTATCCAATTAAATATCGTCATAACCAGGCTAAAATTTCACCCCGAAGCAAAAATTTATCCCCCTAAATTTTTTCTTTCCCAAGTGAAATCCGCGGTTTTTTTGTCCGATAAATAACCAAGGAGGAAAAATCATGGTTTACATTTCAGCTTCTAGTTTATTGGCAGTTTACGGACCCGATGGAGGATCTGGAGCAGCCGCCCCAGAATGTGCTGCTTCAGACTTTGAAGCTAAAGTAAAAGGGGACCAAATTTTATCCGGTGTTTTGGACGGAGAAATATCCCTGAATTATGCTAAATATCCCCAAGAAACTGCAGCTGTATATGCGCAGTTAAAAGCCCTGGGATATCAAGGAAACAGTGATACAGATAATGTGGCCCAGTTCCAAAGATTGATCGGAATACCAGCCAAAGAAGCCAGTGGTCAAGTGATCGGCCAAAAAACCTTGGCTGCCTTGGTAGTAGCTTCAAGGTGCAAGGATTGGAAAAAAGCAGTAGTAAGCCACGCTTTCCCGCCTGCCCCAATTTTAGAATCGGCCAAAGCAGATGCAAAAAAGCTCTTAAAATCTTTGGATTCTTCTGTCAACAGAAAATACATTTATGATACAGCGGACGGCAGCCAAAGTGCTACCCGCGGAAGAAGTTACAATCTAAAGTATAGCGACGGGACCAGTCTTTTTGTCAAAGACGTAAATGCCGCTTACACGCTATTGGGCTTAATGCCGGACGGGGATTTAATACAAGCCAATTATCGCTTCCAAGTCTTATCCGGATCAAACAGTGACCCAGCCAAAAAAGCCTTAATTGGACCTGGAACCTATGACGCATTAAAAGCTGCTTTGCAAAAAGTTGCTGCCGGCCAAGATTGGCGTAAATAGGAGAATAAAAAAAACTAGCACGCATTATCCAAGCTTGGGTAAGCGCTAACTTTGGTTAGGCAAAACAGCATTCATACTGCCGGTACGATAACCCTCTAAATCAAGGGTTACATACTTATACCCGAGTTTTTTAAACTTCCGGACAATACATTCCAAAAGCCCTTTTTTAACAACTCTTTGGAGCGCTTTTTTCTCCAGCTCAATCCTGGCAGTTGGGCCGTGATGGCGGACCCGGAGTTGCCCAAGCTTAAAACCCCTTAAAAAACGCTCTGCTTCCCCTACTCTTTTTAAAATTACGGGCGTAATCTTTTGGCCGTAAGGTATGCGCGATGCAAGACACGCCATAGAAGGCTTGTTCCAGGTAGGAAGCCCAAGCTTTTTTGAGAGTTTACGGATATCATTTTTAGTAAAACCCGCTCCCTGAAGCGGACTTTTGATCCCCAGTTTTTTCTTGGCACGGCTGCCAGGCCGAAAATCGGACCAATCGTCCACATTCGAACCATCCGCAACTATCTTTAACCTGTTTTCTTTAGCAACCTTCTTTAACTTGGAGAATAGCTCCATCTTGCAGAAAAAACAGCGTTCCGGAGGATTAGAGATAAAACGCTGATCCTTAAATTCATCAGTTTTAATTTCCAGGTAATGCGCACCAAGTTTTTTTGCAATCTTTTTTGCGGTTTGGCACTCTTCTTTGGGATATGTTTCCGAAGATGCAATCACAGCTAAAACATTTTGCGGACCTAAAACATCCAAAGCAACTTTTAAGAGAAATGTGGAGTCCACCCCACCAGAAAAAGCCACCAAAACACTGCGGTAACCTTTGAGGATTTTTTTAAGTTTTTGCAGTTTTTGATTTAACATATGGCAGCTCCAAGTAATTGATTGCTTCTGTCCACTGGAAACCTGCGACTAAATGTCGCGGTTTCCAGAAATGCCCCGCATTGGAAACCGAGGCATTTAGCCTCCGGTTTTCCAACTCTTTAACAAGCAACAATCCGGGCAGAGAAATTCTTGTTCCGACTCACCAAAAACTTAACCAACAACAACCCAAGTGCCAGGCCCAAAAAACCGCCAAAAATTTTTAATCCTTCATCTGCAGTAACTAAAGAGACGATCCAATAACCAAGGAACAAAAATAGAATTGGCAGAATATAAACCAGTAAAAACGCACCCAGTAATTTTGGCGAGGAAATTTCCACTTCAACCTTATCTCCAACCTTGGCATTAATCTCATTTATAGCTTGAAGTATCTTGGGGCCGCTCTTGCCCTGACATGCGCAACTGCAGTTTTTACACCCACCACCCAATAGTTCCACTTCTGCAATATTCTGAGAAACAATACGTTTTACCGCCCCTTCTTCTCTCATCTTTTATCCTCCAACTTTTAAGTCTGTTTTTCTTAAGCTCAAAGAATTAGCCACTACATTGATCGAACCTGCAAACATCGCCAAAGTAGCAAGCACGGGATGCAGAAGCCCAAGCACTGCTAAAGGCAAAGCAATCAAATTGTAAAAGAAAGCCCAAAAAAGGTTGTGTTTAATTTTACTGATCACAGCACGGGCAAGCTTAACCGCGGAAAGCACGTTAGTAAGATCGTCACGCAGCAAAACCACATCTGCGGCCTCAATCGCGATATCCGTACCAGAACCAAGCGCCAGCCCTACATCTGCCTGCATCAAAGCCGGCGCATCGTTGATGCCGTCGCCAACTACACCAACAATTTTTCTTTCTTCCTGAATTTTTCTGATTTCCAACACCTTATTGTTTGGCAGGACTTCTGCTACCACTTTGCCGATTCCCAGTTTTCTGGCTACTGCTTCTGCAGTAACTTTGTTGTCTCCGGTAATCATAACCGGTTCAATCCCTAAATTAGTTAGCTGGCTAACCACTGCTTTGGCCATAGGCCTAAGCAAATCCTCAAATGCAATAATCCCCATCACTTCACTGTCTACAGAAACCAGGATAGAGGTTTTGCCTTCTTCGCGAAAACGGTCCAAAGCTTCCTTTAAAGCCTCTACCTGAATACCAAAGGCAACCATCTGCTTTTGGTTGCCGATAATTACATATTTATCTCCCACCCGCCCCCTTAAGCCTTTACCCTCTGTCACTTCAACCTCTCGTGCTTCGGTAATCTCTACTCCACGTTCTTTTGCTTTTGCCACAATCGCACTAGCCAAGGGGTGCCCGGAAACTGCTTCCAAAGAAGCTGCATAGAGTAAAAGCTGGTTTTCGGCATTTTGCAGTTTTGGATTTAACAAAATATCCGTAATTTCCATTTCCCCTTTGGTTAAAATCCCGGTTTTGCCAAAAACCATGACATTTACTTGCGCCAGTTTACGCACCGCGCCGTTCCTGCGCACCAAAATGCCGTTTTGTATCCCAATCCCCAAACCGGTTAAAAGTGCCGTAGGAGTAGCCAGCCCCAGCGCTGCGGGACACGCAATAATCAATACGGATATAGAAGCAAAGACCGCCAAAGAAAACTGGTCCCTTTCAGGATGAATCAATAAAAAATGATGGCCGGCTGTGCGGATCACGGAAAGAAAAAATGCAGGAAACATATACCATGCAAAAAAGGTAAGACCGGAAATGACCAAAACCAAAGGGATAAAAAATACGGTAAGCTTGTCAGCCATTGCTTGCACCGGAATTTTGGAGGATTGGCTTTCATCTATAAACTTAAGCACTTTTGAAAGAAAAGCCTCTTCTCCTACTTTTACTGCTTTAACCTTGAGTGTTCCTTCTCCGTTTACTGTCCCCCCAAAAACCGTATCCCCTTCTTGTTTAATCACCGGCAAACCCGCACCGGTAAGCAGTGATTCGTCTACTGCGCTTACCCCCTGCAAAACCACTGCATCCGCAGGAATTTTTTCTCCCGCTTTTACCAGCAACACATCGTCAATCCGGAGGTCTTCTGCGGGAATACTCCTCAACCCATTCTCCACTACCAAATGTGCATCTTTTGCTTTTAATTCCCTAATCTTCTCAAATGGAGCAAAAACCTTGCTTCTCATGTAAGCCTCAAAATATTTACCCAAAAGATGGAATGTAACTACAATCGCAGCTACCCCTGCATAACTTTCAATCCTGAGCCCCGCTAGCTTTAAAATCCCGGTAGCAAAAGCAGCCAAAACCCCAATCGCAATTAAAACGTCTGTAGTAGGACGCCGGTTTAATATGCTTCTTATTGCGTACAAAAAAATATTGCCTCCAATCAGAAACACCACAGGGAAAGCCAACATGTCTATCCACAAAGTGCTCTGCCAAACCGGTTTTTTTACCATTTCAAAAAGCATTAAAACAATAATTGGGATGGACAGGAAGATTGAAACAAACAAGCGAAACGTGGCTCTTCTAAGTCTCCAAATCACCCTGGGCTCTTCGGCTTGTTTTTTGGTCAGAAGCAAGCCGTAACCTTTTTCTCGCAGTTTCTGGTCCAGTTCAAACACAGAAACCATTGCAGGATTAAGGTCGATCTTCGCTTTTTCAGTAGCAAAATTTACCTCTGCATCCAGTACCCCTGCCTGGGATTTAAGGGTATCTTCCACCTCAACCGCAGCAGCAGAACAAGACATCCCTTCTACAGAAACAATCATTTTGTGGATTTTGTACATGACAGAGACATTATATATGAATCAAATTCCAAAGGCGACCCCTACCTCATTCGCCCGCCTCACCCTGCGCACTACTTATCGAAACCTTATTCTTGGCGTCCCTCTCCATCACCAGATGGAGAGGGACAAACAATAATTACGAAACGATTATCTGTTTGCGGGTGAGGTATGCCTCTCCAATCAAAACCTCATAGGTAACTAAGAAGCTCTTCTGCTCCTCGCTCTTCTCAATAATCCGAAGCAGCTCTTTCCCCCTCCCAAGCGAAGAATCCGAAGTCTCTTTTGCCGAAAGCGCACCCAAGCCCTTCAATGAATCCATCAATGTGCTGACATTCCTGTAATCCTTTTTTACGATCTGCCTGGTAAGAGAAACCTTCTTAAATCCAACCGATTTTAATGTTTGCAGCACTTCTTTTACTCCAGCAAATTCATGTACAGAGCTAGCTTTTTTCCCTTTCTTAAAAATCTCCTTTAGTTCTATTAAGGTTTTTGGGCCAAACGTGGTAAAAAGAAAAATCCCTTTTGAATCCAATGCTGTCTTGATCTTTCTGGAAACCTCTTTTAAGTCTGTCCACTGCAAAGTAGCGCTGGAAACAACTAGATCAAAAGATCCAGGCTTAAAATCAAGCCACTCTGCATCTTGACAGCTGTAAAAAACATTGGAAAGCCTGCGGTGCTGCCTGGCAAACTTGATCATTCCAGGAGCAATGTCTACCGCAACTACTTGGGAACCAGGAAACTTTTTTGCCAATTTATACGCCAGCCACCCTGTACCGCAGCCAACATCTAAAATTCTGCGCGGCCTAAACCCTGCAGGAATCCTTCTAATAATTTCCAGCCCCAGCCAGCGCTGCAGCCTGCCAAAACGGTCATAAGAAGGAGCACTTTTTGAAAAATGCTTTTTAATTTTTTCTTTATCCATGTAAGCCTCTTAAGAAAGCTTCTAAAATAGCGTTAAACTCCTCTGTCTTTTCCAAGAAAGGAGCGTGCCCTGCTCCTTCTATAATCTTAAGCTGCGATCCGGGAATATGTTCTGACATGTATTTTGAAGCATCCGGTAAACAAATCTTGTCCTGGCTGCCGTGTACCAGCAATGTTTGCACATAAATGCGTTCGATTTCCTTGCGCAAATCCGCTTTTTCCAGTTCCATGAGCATTTCAAAGGTAATTTTAGAAGAAGGTAGAGAAAAATATTCCTTATGCTTATGGATTTCTTCGCTGATCAAAGAGTAAAAAAAATCAATGCCTGAAACATGGTCCGCTTTTATTTTGCGCTCCAGATTGCGGAGCTCCGCATGGGAGATCGCAGAAGGAAAATCATCGTTTTTGATAAATTTAGGAGTACCGGAAACAGAAACCATGGCATCCACATTATGAGGATTGGCATTAAACACTTTTACAGCCACAAACCACCCCATCGACCACCCCACCATGCGCACCCCTTCGAGCCTAAGCCTCCTGATAAACTCAATGACATCGCCGGCTAGATCATCGAGAGTAAGATGATGCGCGGAAGTCTGCGACTGGCCGTGCCCCCTTAAATCCAAGGCGATTACTTGGTTGCGCTCTTTGAAATGATCGATCTGCTTGCGCCAAACATAGTGGGTAGAAGCAAAGCCATGTAGAAAGAGAAGCGGCTTACCGCTCCCTTCCTGAACAAAAAATAGTTTGTCGCCACTGGGCAAATCTAGATATGGCATGTTGCAATAATAGAGCATAAGAGCGTAAGTGCACAAGTAAAAAAGTTGTGGGTTATGGGTTGTGTGTTATGGGGCGGGTAATGAGGGTGAGTTTTGAGTTTATTAAACTCCTCATCCCCACAACCCACAACTCGCCTCACAACTCAAAACCCACAACTCACCCCATATTTTTAAATATGTTATAATCTGGGCGCCATGAAATTACCGCAACTGCTAGAGAAATGCCTGAAAGATAAGAACATCTCCTTCAAAGAAGCACTCTCCCTTATCAATACTAAGGATGCTGATACCTTTGATCTTTTAGCTGCAGCCAATAAAATCCGGCAGAAGTTTAAAGGTAATAAGATTATCCTCTGTTCTATAGTAAACGCTAAATCCGGCAAATGTACAGAAGATTGCTCCTTTTGTGCTCAATCCAGATTCCACAAAACCAATGTAGAAACCTATCCCCTGCTTAACAAAGAAGAGTTGCTTAGTTTTGCAACCCAAGCCCAAAAAAGCGGCGGTACATGCTTTAGCATTGTAACCAGCGGAAAAGGTGTGGTAGGGGAAAAAGAATTGGAAACCATTACCAATACGATCCGATCACTCCGCAGCAGAAAAAACCTAAGAAGGTGCGCTTCGCTTGGAATACTATCCAAAGAAGCCTTGGCACAGCTAAAAGCTGCGGGACTAAAAAGGTTCCATCACAACCTGGAAACTGCCAGAAGCTTCTTCCCAAAAATGTGTACTACCCACACTTACGATGAAAGAATCGCTACAATCAAAGCAGCCAAAGAAGTTGGGCTGGAAGTTTGTTCCGGGGGAATTTTCGGACTAGGAGAAAGCCCAAAGCAAAGAGTAGAACTTGCTTTTGAGCTAAAAAAACTAGGCGTAAAATCTGTCCCTATCAATATTTTAACCCCGGTTAAAGGAACCAAAGCAGCCAAAGGTTATAAACCGATGAAACCATTGGAGATCTTACGGCTCATTGCCACCTACCGCTTCATCATGCCAGAAGTAGACTTAGGGGTATTCGGTGGAAGAGAACTAAACTTAAGGAGCTTGCAGCCTTTAATGTACATTGCAGGAGCGAATCAGACTTTACTTGGAAACTATTTGACCACTTGCGGAAGGGATCCAAAAGAAGATGTGCAAATGATTAAAGATTTGAGACTCACATGCTAAGAGTAGCACCCCACAATGAATTGTGGGGAATATTCCCCATACTTTAGTATGGGGTTTTCTCAGGAAAAACAAATGCTAAAACATTTACAAAAAGAACTACAAGCACTAGATGACAAAGGGCTCCTCCGCACTCTAAAAAACATCAGCAAAGTAACCGGCAATAAAATAATTATCAACGGCAAAGAATACCTGAATTTCTGCTCCAATAACTATCTGGGACTGGCAGACCACCCGCTGGTAAAAGAAAAAGCGAAAAAAGCGATTGATGACTTTGGTTTTGGCTCCGGTGCTTCAAGATTGATTTCCGGCACTACCATTCTTCATCAAGATCTGGAAGCAAAGCTGGCAACTTTCAAACATCGGGAAGCTTGCCTGGTTTTTACCTCTGGATATCAAGCAAACATCGGGATCATTTCTTCCCTGGCAGGAGAAGAAGACACCATTATCATTGACAGGCTAAACCATGCCTCAATCATCGATGCGTGCAAGTTTTCCAAGGCCAAGCTCCAGGTTTACCCGCATAAAGATATGGAAGCACTGAAAAAAGTGTTGCAGCGCTCGGAACGTTTCGACAAGCGTCTGATCATTACGGACTCTGTTTTTAGCATGGACGGGGACATTTCTCCTATACCGGAAATTTTAAAGCTGGCAAAAAAATACCATGCGTTAGTAATGGTTGATGAAGCACACTCCACCGGAGTATTAGGAAAAACTGGCAGAGGAATAGAAGAACATTTTGGGATCAAGGGAGAAATTGATATCTTAATGGGGACCCTCTCCAAAGCTTTGGGAAGCCTGGGAGGGTTTGTCTGCGGCAGTAAACCTTTAATCGATTATATTGCCAATAAAGCCCGAAGCTTCATTTATTCAACCGCTCTCCCACCCTCTGCCTGCGCTGCTGCTTTGGCTTCTCTAGGAATTATCGAAACAAACCCGGATCGATTGAAGCAACTTTGGACTAATGTCCAATACCTAAAAACAAAAATCCAAGCTTTAGGATTCAATATTTTAGGTTCGGAAACTCCAATCATTCCGATCCTAATCGGAGAATCAAAAAAAACCATGAAAGCATCAAAAACACTTTTTGAAAACGGCATATTTGTTTCGGGCATCCGTCCGCCTACAGTTGCCGAAGGAGAAGCAAGGCTGCGGATTACAGTAAACGCTCTACATACCACAAAAGAAATGGAGCAATTGGTTCATGCTCTTCAAAACAATTTAAAAGACTAAAAGCAATCTTTATTGCAGGAACAGACACGGAAGTGGGAAAGACCTATGTTACGGCCCTGCTTGCAAAAGAACTAAGCAAACAAGGTTTAAAGGTCGGGATAATGAAGCCTATTTCCTGCGGTCCGGACAATGATGCCGTTTACTTAAAAGAAAAACTCGGTTTAGACGATCCGCTAGAACTCATTAATCCTTACCAGCTCCCACTTCCGATCTGTCCATATGCCAATATTCTGCATGGTAAAAAGTTTAAGTTTGATATCCAAAAAATCAAGAAAACACTCAAAAAACTGCAGAAAAAATATGATTTATTACTCGTGGAAGGAGTGGGAGGAATACTGGTTCCTATTACTTCAAATTATCTGGCAGACGACTTGATAAAAGACCTGGGACTTTCGGTTATTGTTGTTGCCAGGGCAGCGCTAGGAACAATCAACCACACTTTATTAACCGTAAGAAGCCTGCAAAAGAAGAAAATTAAAATTCTAGGCATTATTTTAAACGGATTTAAAAGAGAATTATCGGAAGAATCCAATCCAAAGATTATTGAGAAGTTAACTGGAATAAAAATAATCGCAAAGGTACCGCAGAAAAATTAAACAGCGCGTTTAAGGGTCAATTCAATCACCGCATCTGTCCCCTCATTAAAAGCTCGGACCTTCCCTTGCATATATTCAACTACATCCCTAACCACCCATCCACTAGAACAAGTGCCACATGCGGTTTTATCTGCCTCTGTCATTAAAAACAACCGCTGCGTAGTTTGCCTCTCTCTCCCCTCTTCTATCAATGGAACCGCCTCAAGCTGTTCTTGTTTTATGTTCCCGGAATGGCGTATTCGAAGAACAACCTCATCTCCTTGTGTATTAGTAGAAACAACTACTTTTACTCCTCCACCAACTCCCCCGTGATCTTTTGCAATTTGCATTAAACTCTCAACTACAGAGACAAAGCAAAACGGGGAAATATAGGCCCCTTCCTCTAAAGTAAGATTTCCCGCTAAACTAAATTCCAAATTAGCATTATCAGGGAGCTTCTCTTCAAACAATAATTTGAGTTCTCCAAAAGAGACCTTGCGTCCCTGTTCAAGTTCTTGCCGCTTAAGCTTGCCGCCAAATATTTCTTTGGGAGCTGCCGTATAATCTCTGCCAGCAAGAAGCGCATTATACAAGGTCGTTGTTGCTACTGTACTGCATTCACCAAAATACTTTTCCCCCAAAGCTTTTATAGCTGCTAATTCTGCTATTGCAGCCTCCATTGATTCCCTCCACCTTTCCACCCTTTTTGGTCCGGAAAACTCCGCATCCGGAGAAGAAGAATAATTCTCTATTACAAAACCCAAGTCTTCCAATCGAGCATACAAATTACGCATTTGATCAAGAATAGCAGTCTTTATCCCCATATTTTCTCCACCTGCGGATAAAGAATCTTCCATTGAATTTATATCAACTATAAAAAACGGCAGCACTAGATCTTTTAAATGATCTGCAAGACGCTTAAATCTCCAGAAATATATTTCCGGAGCTGCTTTTCCTTCTACGGGGTCTCTTACTAAAAGCCCTTGACCAATAAGCCCTTTTTTAAGCCCAAAAGCAGGAACAAAAAGAGATGTGCCCGCACAAAAAGAAGCGTGCAACCCCCCAGCCAATGCAGGCAAACCGTAAACAGAAACTCCTCCCTCAACACCAACAAACTTTAAGCTGGTTACTGGGCCACTGCTCGATTCCGAAAACCCTATCCCATTCGGAAAATCCAAGCCAAAAAACCTTTGAAGTTCTTCAGAACCATTTTCAAAAACTACTCTTTGGGAACCAACCCTAAATAATGTATCATAGTGTGCTACTTGAGTCGCAAATGCCATTAAATGATCATTTGCCAAAGGTAGGGCATCAAAACGATCCCGCAAAGCAACCATTTTATCAAACAAGCTTGAAAAGCCTCTTACAATTCCCTCATAAGCAACTTTTCTAACTTGCTCCGATTCCCCCTCTGCCAAATCTGTCAGGGGGAAATAGCTTTCTGCAAGCGACTTCAATCTGCCGGCATGCTCCGTAATCCCATAAAGCACCTCCACCCACCTTTTTGTTCTGATCATTCCCTGAGGTTTTCCATCCTGCAGATATGGGCTAGTAGAAATCGCCATAGAAAGACTTCTTAAGCTCCATCTTAAATCCAACAAGTCCTTTAAGAGTGTTTTTCTCTTCTCTATTTTTCTCCAATCCTTATTCCCCGCATACTCGTTGACACTAAAAGTTAACGAAGAAAAAAGGTCATTCAGGTCAGCTTCCAATTTTACTAATGTACCAGAAACATCTGAATACTCACTGGCCACAACATGTTTATTTTGATCCCTATCCTTTAAAGTCAAAACACCCGCGTCAGAAAGGCTAAAATAAGCAGGGATATTTATAATAAAATCAAAAGCTCTTTCCCATTTTGGTTCAGCCAAAGCCCCTTGCAGTGTTTCCATTGCTTCCAAACCGCATCCGGCTTCAAAATGCAAATACGTAAAGACATCCAATAATGGGGATTGCTGTAAATTCGGCGGAAGAGCTTCTATACCCGGAAATCTGTCTGGTTTTTGTTGCGCTATATCAAGCAGGGCTTTTCCTTCCTTACTTTTGGCGGCAATAACTACTTCTCTCTTCTGGGCAAGCAGCCATAATCGCATTAATGCCGGATGTAAGACTTGTGATACTGAACCGCAAGCATCTGAACCCATTACTCTAACTCCTTAAAATTATCCAAAATTTATTTACTATATATATATCGACGCCTTTTTGAAAAATTTCACTTTTGCAAAATTTTTTTAGATAGGGTGCCGCTCATAAGTAGAAACAAGCAATTCCTCCGCAAGCGTTGAATCCGATCCTTCTCCCATGGTTCTTAAAGCTGTAGTAAGATAACTGCGCTGGATTGCATCCATTTCCTCTCTCCCCTTGTCATATCCCGGTACCCCAGCCAACCACCAAAAAAAACAGCTGGTTTGCGCTTTAAGGATATATTCATATGCTTTCGGATGTCTTTCCGGTCCACCCGCCAGTTCCAATTCTCTTCTTGTTTGCGCCAGACACCACCACATTCTGTTGGCACGGGGATGTCCTGCCCAGCGTGAAAAATTGCCATCTACCCACGAACCCGGACTAAGCCTTTCCAAACGTCTAGTTACCGGAAACATCCTCAAATATTCACTAGGAGTAGCTACCCCAACTAATCCTTCTCTCTCTAGTTCAACTAATCCAAGATTTAGCGTCTCATGATATTCTTCTCCTAAATTTGCCCTGGAATCCCAGGGATTTTCCCCGTCTCCTGCCGACTGAACAAAAGGTGGTTGGACTCCATCTGGGATCCCCATTGCAATTTTCCTTAGTCTTTCTAAAATCCTCATTGCTCCGCCTGCAGGGTTTTCTTCGAATTCAAAAGCAAAAGTATTAGAAATCGTATTGTCCCTAAAAAATAAGGCAATATTTGTTTCTCCCAATTGCCAGGGATACCATTTATCCCTTTCGTGCTCCAAATGTGTAGATCGTTCCAGAATACCCTGATCGGTTGCCATCCACTGAAAGCAAGGAAATCCCCTGGAAATCAAAGAAATCACATCAGCAGAGACCCCTCCTTCAGAAGGCCACATCCCAGATGGTTTTATTCCAAAAACACTTTCATACTCATCGATTGCTCTTTGTACTTGTGCTCTTACATCCTGGGGATATGAATAAGGTTCTACATGCCCAAGGGCTGGGTCCATTCTTGCCACTTGCGTATCAATCAACAAAGGCATAACCGGGTGGTAATAAGGAGCAGTGGCAACCTCTATTAAACCCTCTGACTGTGCACCTCTATATAAATCCAAAACCCCTCGCATCATTGCGTCATGATGTGCCAAGACTGCTGCTTTATCATCTTCTGTATAAGGGGAATCAGCAGTACGGGCTTTATCAAACAAGTCCCTCATCTTTCCTCCCAGCCTAATCTCCCTCCGTCCGGTCCAAGCCAAATTAAATAAAACCTGCAGGTCCAAAAAATCCTGGGTAGTAAAACTGGAAGCCACTTCATGCAACACCGCAGGATCCAAGTTTTCACCACGCTTTGCCCTCAGGAGGTTATACCGCGGTAAAGGAGAAAGCATCATCTTATGCAAGTCAAAAAAGTTGGAAAGTATTTCAACTTTTTCCTCTACAGTAAGCTCATGTGCGGGGATCATGGTTAATTGTTGCGCCCGGTCTTTCCATCCATTCTGATATCGCCTTATAATATTAAGCAGGATTCCAGTTAGTTCAATTACTGATTTGCCGCCAGGAGCACTTGCATACCTTACCAGCGCGTCATAGTCGCGCACAGTATGATGCCTGGCCCAGGGAAAAGCAAAAACCTTTCTATCGTTATCTTCTGTAACCGGCTGATAGCAATGAAGTAAACGTCCAAAGTATATTTTAGGCATAAGGATCAATTCTCTCCTGTTTCTTTTTCGTTACAATTTAAATAAAATCTCACTTTTTTAGAAAAATTTGGGAACCTGGTTGTTCCTTGGTCCCCGTGAAAAGCCAAAGGAGCAAGCAATAAGGTTTCAATCAATAACAATCTTGCAATTCTCATATTGAGAGCTCCGAATAATTCGATTTTGGAAACCTGAGACTGAATGTCTCGGTTTCCAAAATGAGCTATTCTAGAGGTAAATCTGGAAACCGCGGCATTTAGCCGCAGGTTTCCAGCTCTCAGAAAGCTAATTTTTCGGAGGTCCACCCTTTTACCCAAATGGAAGAGTGGCAAAAAGAAGAACCGCTCGTCATTGTAAAAGGAAAAGGATCATACTTATATGATTCCAAAGGGAAAAAATATCTAGATGGGGTCTCTTCACTCTGGGTCAATGTCCACGGCCACCGCAAAAAAGAGATTGATCAAGCGATAAAAAAACAAATTAATAAGATTGCGCATTCTACACTGCTTGGACTGGCAAATGAACCGTCAACACTACTCGCTCGTGAACTAATTAAGATCGCGCCAAAAGGATTAAAGAAAGTCTTCTACTCAGATAGTGGGTCTACTGCGGTTGAGATTGCTCTTAAGATGGCGTTTCAGTACTGGCAGCAAATAAATTCTAAATCCGAAGCACGAAATTCTAAACAAACTCAAAACCCTAAACTCAAAACAAAATTCATTACTCTAATAAATGCGTATCATGGAGATACGATTGGGGCGGTGTCGGTTGGCGGGATCGATCTGTTCCATCAAATCTACAAACCGCTCTTGTTTGATGCCATTAAGGTAAAACCGGATGCACAAGAGATAGAAAAGGCATTTAAAAAACATCATCTGGAAGTTGCTGCCATCATCATGGAGCCGCTCATTCAAGCAGCAGCAGGAATGCTCCTTGAACCAAAAGGACTGCTTAAAAAGGTTCGGCAGCTTTGTAATAAATATAATATTTTGATGATTGTAGATGAGGTTGCAACTGGGTTTGGACGCACGGGCAAAATGTTTGCTTGCCAGCACGAAGGTGTAACGCCTGACTTAATGTGTATTGCCAAAGGGATCACCGGAGGATATCTCCCTGTTGCCGCTACTTTAACCACACAAAAAATATATGCTGGGTTTATGGCTACTTACAAAGAGCAAAAAACCTTTTTCCACGGCCACACTTACACCGGAAACCCGTTGGGATGCGCAGCAGCACTCGCCAACTTAGAAATATTTAAAAAAGAAAAGGTATTGCAAAGGTTACAAGAAAAAATTCGATATCTGGCAAAAGGGTTACAAGGTTACAGAAGGTTAAAGAAGGTTAAAGAAGTCAGACAGATTGGAATGATGGTTGGGATTGAGCTAATCGACTACCCTTGGGAAGAAAAGATGGGAGTTAAAGTCTGCTCAAACTGCAAAAAATATGGGGTATTACTGCGACCGCTTGGAAATGTGATAGTGCTCATGCCGCCGCTATCTATATCTAAGAATGAAATAGATCTATTGTTAAAAGCAGTATATAAGTCAATTAAGGAGTTATTGTAAAGGTTAATAAAAGGTTGCCGAGGGTTACCGAGAGTTACCGAGGGTTACTGAAAGTTACTGAAGGCTGCTAAGATTTGAAGCGTTTGTTCCATTTGTTTTCGCGGTGTAACCTATATAGGGAATCTAAATAATGATTGATTTGATATTGTGTTTGGCCAAATAGTTCTTTTAAAAAGCTATATTCATTTTTGTTCATCAGATGGTCTTCTAAACAGTCATCTACATCCCCTTCTAATTCTTCCAGAGAAGCAGCACTTATTTTTATATACCGGCCAAATTCTAATGCGGAATCCCTTCTATACCCTTCTCTAATATTTTGTTTAGCGCTCCTTCCCGCATCTCTCATTTGGCTAACCAACCTAAAATGAGAGCATTTAAACCTTTCGGTGATCTTATATACTTCTGCTCGTATCCTACAGATGTTTTGGTAGAATTTTAGTTGTTCATAAGCTGGCCTCATCGTAACCTCCAGTAACCCTCGGTAACTATTGGCAACCCTTTTACCAGCAATTTGGTTTCCAGCGGGGTTTAATAAAATTTGATCGTGAAAAAGAGTTTTAAGTGTAGCGTTTTTCGTCACATTGCCGAAAAATCCAACAGTAAAAAGGGGGAATCTGGTAACTTTCCGTAACTTTCTGTAACCTTCTGTAACTGTCAGTAACTGCCTTTAACCTTCAATAACATAATACTTGATCCGCTTTTTGCCAAAATGAATTGCCTTGTGGTTGGACGCCATCCAAACATCAATGCGCTTTGAAAATCTGCGGTGCATGCGGTCTTCAACAATAAACACTCGGCTGCCAAAACCTTCCAAGCGGACCTTGGTGCCAATCGGCAAAAAATTGCAAGCTACTACCCCGTAATGACAGCGGCTTCCGGAAGCTGTAATCCAGGGCGTTGCGTCGGTTTGTGCTACATGGGAGGTATAAGCAGTAGCTGTGGCTCTGCCAAAATAGCAAAAATCGCGAGAGGAACATCCCAAACTCGCGACTAAAATCAGCAAGAAACCTAATATGTATAAACGGGCACTCTTCATGGCGCTCTATAGATATAATCGGGTTAAAGAACCCTTTTCTTGCACTAAAACCAGGGATCAGTTACAATAGGCAAAGATTTCGAAAGGGGGATATCATGAAAAAATTGATTCTTTGCATACTGTTTCTCACGGTGATCCTGGGATCGAGTGCTTTTGCAATGTTGGATGTGGCAGCAGAAATCGGCCAGCTTTCTGTCAGCAATACCAGTAAAACCGGTTATGGAGTTCAGATTGGACTACCACTTCTACCAATCCCAATGGTTAATACTAGACTGGAAGCAATGTATTATTCTCTAGACAGCACCTCAAACTTGATCCCAATTAATTTGAACGCGGATTTCAGATTTCCAATGACCCCAATATACGTTGGAGCAGGAATCGGGTACATGCTGTACAACAATACTGCAGGCATCACTGCCCCAGGTGCCATGATCTATAATGCCCATATTGGCGGTATTTATGACTTAGCACCCATGACCAGCTTATTTGCAGAATTAGGATATCAAGGCGGAACAATGGACTTGTCTGTTGCAGGAGTAAGCATAGGGAAAATAGAGCTTAACGGCACCAGCATCAAGGGAGGAATTCGGTTCGGCATATAGGCACCTGATTTTCACACAAAAAAGGCGAAGATCCATATCTTCGCCTTTTTCTGTTTCGTAACAGGTACCCCTTACTCCTTCACAATCGCATTGACAGGACACACGCTAACACAATTGCCGCAATCTGTACATTTGGAAGGGTCAATCTTAAATTTATCCCCATCCTGTGAAATCGCATTTGCCGCACATTCCGGTTCGCAGCTGCCGCAGCCAATGCATTCATCTGTAATCTTATGAGCCATTCTTTTTCACCTCCGTATCTCAGTTTGGTAAAACTTCTCCAACTTGCAATTTGTGCCCCATCACAAAATCATACGCATTCATCCGCTTGCCTGCTTCAGCCTGGACCTCTAGAACCATTAAAATGCCATCCCCTGTTGCCACCTTAAACCCCTCATTCTTCACAATTTCAACTATTTCTCCCGCCTTAAATACCTTGTCCGCCCTGTCTGCCCTGTCTGCCCTGCATATCTTTAATGACTTCTTATTATAATATGTATAAGCACCTGGCCAAGGATCAAAAGCCCTAACCATAGCGTCGATTTGCATCGCACTCTTTTTCCAATCAACTACCCCTTCTTCTTTTCTAATCCTGGAGGCATAACTGGCTTTTGACTCGTCTTGTTTTATAAATTCTGCTTTCCCTTGTTCAATCAGCTTTATTGCTTTTAAGGTCAAAGGCACCGCTATTTCAAAAAGCTTGCTTTCCAAAGATCCGGTTGTATCAATAGCAGAAATAGGGAGTTTATCTTGCAATAAAACTGGTCCTGTGTCAAGAGACACTTGCACTCTCATAATGCTTATGCCTGTTTCTTTTTCTCCTTTTAAAATCGCATATTCTATTGGTGAAGCTCCTCTATATTTTGGGAGTAAAGAAGCATGTACATTGATGCATCCATATTTGGGCATTTCTAAAACTTGCCCCGAAAGGATCTGACCATAAGCAACTACAATAATCAGGTCAGGTTTAAGCGCACATAGTTCTGCAACAAATATCGGTTCTTTGACTTTTTCGGGCTGGAGAAGAGGAAGATTATACTGCAAAGCTAATTCTTTAACCGGAGAAAAATAGACCTTTAGCCCCCTCCCCTGCGGCCGGTCAGGCTGTGTTACTACTGCGATGATCTCTTGTTTTGCATCTACCAATGCCTGCAAAATTTTGGCAGCAGCAGCAGGGGTCCCCATAAAAACAATGCGCATAGATTATATTCTCTCTTCTTTGGGCTCTTTATCAAAAACAACGTGCTTGATCAGGCTTGGGTCTGCTACGCGGTCAATGCAAACAATCCCGTCCAAATGATCAATTTCGTGTTGGAAAACCGTAGCCAGCAGTCCTTCTGCATCATAGTTTACTTTTTTCCCTTTTTCGTTTAATCCTGTTACTGTAACATTACTCGCACGTTTAACCGGAGCTTCTATGCCTGGAAGTGAAAGACAGCCTTCAACCAATGTCTGTTCACCGTGTTTGGCTGTAACCTTGGGATTGATCAATGCAATCGGACCCTCGCCAATATCAATTACAATCAACCGGATTGACCTGCCAACTTGAGGAGCAGCAAGTCCTACTCCGGGAGCTTTATACATAGTCTCCAGCATATCCTTGATCAATTTTTTGATTTCAGGTATTACCTTAGCAACTGCTTTTGCTTTTTTGGCAAGAACCGGATTTGGATAAGTTACTATCTTTAAAATAGACATATGGATATTATAGAATATTAATAGGCTCCACATCAACGACTACGCGCACATCTTTTGGTATGACCAGCTTCTGCAAGCTTTGCTGTAACGCTAATCGCAGTACATCCAAGTCCTTTCCTTTTAAAAGTATCTGGAAACGATGCATTCCTTTGAGCTTTGGGATCGCTGCGGGTATAGGACCTAGCACTTCTTCTTCCTTTAGTCTCTTTGCTAAAAACTTTTGGAGGTCTTCCGCTGTTTTTTGCGCTCTTTCCAAACTATCCGAAGCAAATAATATATTAATTAAACTGGAAAAAGGAGGGAATCCCGCATCTTCCCGGGTTTTTATCTCTTCATTAAAAAAGAGATCGTAATCATGCTTAGCTGCAGCCTGGATTACGCAGTGGTCAGGATTATAAGTTTGAATAATTACTTTACCAGGCAAATGATGCCTTCCTGCCCTGCCTGCTACCTGGGTTAAAAGCTGGAAAGTATGTTCCGCTGCCCTAAAATCCGGCATGGAAAGCGAAGTGTCTGCAAGAACCGCTGCTACCAGTGTTACATTTGCAATATCCAATCCCTTGGTCACCATCTGCGTACCAATCAACACATCTGCTTTCCCTTCCTTAAATGTACCGTAAATTGCTTCGTGCGCTCCTTTTTTGGCAGTGGTATCCCTATCAAACCTTAAAATGCGTACTTTGGGATAAACTACCGCTACTTCCTGCTCAATACGCTGCGTACCAGTACCCACGTAACGGATAGAAGTGCTTTGGCAGTTAGGGCAAATTACCGGAGTTTTTATTTTATAATTACAGTGATTGCAAGCTAGCTGGCTGGAATTTGGATAATAGATCAATGCTACCGAGCAATGCGGACATTTAAGGGGCTTGCCACAGTCACGGCAAATCACAGCAGTAAAAAAACCTATCCGGTTTAAGAAAAGTATAGCCTGTTCTCCCCTTTTAAAGGTTTCTACCAACGCCTTACGCAAATCTCTGCTCAAGACCCCCAAATTCCCTGCTTTCTGCTCTTCTTTCATGTCCACTATTTTAACTTCAGGAAAAGGACGGTTATCTATCCTGTGCGGCAAAACCTGGAGTTTGTATTCCCCTTGTTTTGCTTTGTAAAAAGTTTCAACGGTTGGTGTGGCGCTTCCCAAAACCAGAGGAGAGTTTGCCCTTTTTGCCAAAAATCCCGCTACTTCCCTGGCATGATACTTTGGAGATTGCTCCTGCTTGTAGGTAACTTCGTATTCTTCATCCAATACAATGATGCCGATATTTTTAAGAGGAGCAAAAAGCGCTATGCGCGTTCCTAAAACAATCCTGGCCAAACCGTTTTTAACCCGGAGCCACTCGGTCTTGCGTTTTTTTTCTGTTAAACCGCTATGAAAAATTGCGATGTGGTCTGAAAAGCGCTCTTTAAAACGCTCCACCAATTGCGGCGTAAGCCCTACTTCAGGAACCAACACAATTGCGTTCTTTCCTTTTATTAGGACATTGGCAATTGCCTGCAGGTAAACCTCTGTTTTCCCTGAAGCCGTAACCCCGTACAATAAAATTGTTTCCGAACGATTTGCTTCAATCAACTCGTTGATTGTTTCTAACGCCCTTGCTTGTTCTGGAGTAGGAGATAGTCCATTTTTAATCTCATAATCCTGAACCCTGTCTACTGAACCCTGAACCATTTTAGCTTTGGCAGGCTTCTTCAGTTTCTCTTTGCCTCTAGTACCAGGCGGCATAATCAAGCGGAGACAGCTGATTTTATAAGCGAGATAGTAATTACTGATCCAATCCGCAATTTCTACTGCATCCCGGTCAAAAATAGGTTCTTCGCTAATAATCCCGGCAATCGGCTTAATCCTGGTTGCTTCTATATCCGTAGTTTCTGAAAAACCGACCACGTAACCCACTTCTTCTCTTTTACCAAACGGGATTTTCACTTGAGAACCGATTTGAATCTTAGAAGAGAGCTCCAAAGGAATAGAATAGTGGTAGATTCTATCAAGGTCACGAGATGGTTTGCTTAGAATAACTTCAGCGTACATGGTGGAAGTAGTATAACAAAGATCACCCACCAGAATCCACCCTGCCTCACCCGCCGCCTACTTGTTGGAACATTATGCTTAACGCCCTCTCCATTCACCAATGGAGAGGGAAAACCAATGTGATTTCAGATAACATCTAAACAAGATTCTAATGCGCTACCCTCTCCATCCCGAGCGATGAGCGTAGCGACGAGTCGAGAGAGATGGAGAGGGCAAAAACAAATTACGAAACAAATAACTGTATGTGGGTGAGGTAGGTGGAGGCGGTGGGGAATAAGTAACCTAGATACCCTTGATTCGATCCAGAATAATCCCCGCAGCCTGGTCTTTCCCCAACCCGGAAAAGTGTTCCGGTTTTCCATCTTTTGACAGGATAGAACCCGAAATTAAATCGCCGTCAAACGTCGACGGATCGTTTGCAACTACCAGGTCCAAACCCTTTTCTTTGAGCTTCTTGGCAGCACCCGCTAACACATCTTCTGTCTCCAAAGCAAACCCAACTACTTTTTGTTTCTTTGTTTTCAAACGCTTTACTGCCGCCAAAATATCCTCCGTCCTCTCTAGTAACAGCTGTAACCGTTCCGTAACCTTCTTTAACTTTTTTGGGGAAGCCTTGGCTGGGCGATAATCCGCCACTGCAGCAGCCATTACCAAAAGATCCGCATATTTAAAGCGTTCCAAAACCGCTGCTTTCATCTCGGCCGCTGTTTCAACCTTAACCAGCTCCACATCCAAAGGAAGAGGTTCATGGGTCGGCCCAGAAATCAGAGTCACTTTTGCGCCTCTTGTCCTTGCTGCTTGGGCCAAAGCAAAACCCATCTTCCCAGAAGAGCGGTTGCCAATAAAACGTACAGGATCAAGGGGTTCCCTGGTACCGCCCGCAGTAATCAATACCCGTTTTCCTTTAAAATCTAGTTTGGGAACCAATATCTCTATCACTCTATTCACAATTTCTTCCGGTTCTGCCATTTTTCCCATCCCCCACCCACACGCCAAATTCCCCTCCACAGGACCTATGAACTGTACTCCCAGGTCTTTAAGCTTTTTTATGTTTTCTTGGACAACTGAATTATTCCACATCCTGGTATTCATAGCAGGAGCAAAGAGTTTTTTGGCTTTTGAAGAAAGAAGCATAGTAGAAAGCGGATCATCTGCAATCCCGCTTGCAGCTTTACCAATGATATTGGCTGTAGCAGGTACCACCATCACCAAATCTGCTTTTTCGGTCAAGGCAATATGGGGAACATTCAGGCCCGCAAGCTCATTAGAAAAAAGATCTGTAATCACTGGGTTGGTAGACAAGGTGCGAAAAGTAAGGGGCGTAACCAGTTTTGTGGCAGACTCAGTCATAACCACCCAAACCTCTGCACCCAATTGCTTTAAAGTACTCACAACCTCACAAGCCTTATAAGCCGCGATACCACCGGTAACTCCAAGAATTATGACTTTATCTTTTAACATGACAGGTAATTATATAATAAACTGCCGAGCAAAGCGAGGCATACATTTTTAGGATTTAGAGTTTCGGATTTAGGATTTTACTTGTATTTCTTATTCTTTTTCCTGGACAGTTCTTCCAAAACAGAAACCTCTTCACCGAGAGCTTCTGCTTCTTCCTCTTTTGGTGTTTCTTTGGGAGCAGTTTTTAAGACCTTAATACGGATCTTGTCATTTGCGATTTCCTTAATTGCAGTAACAATCGGATTGGTTGGGTCAAAATCAGAAACATAGGGCAAAGACCCCTCTGAAACTTGTTTGGCCCTGCCTGCTATAGCATTGGAAAGTAAAAACTTGTTCTCCGCTTTGGAAAGCAGATTATCAATACTCAAAACCGCCATTGGGGTGCTTTTCTTTTCTTGTTCTTTTGTCAATTTAACAACATCCTTTCTTTTTCAACATTTATAATCGCCCGAATCTTGGAAGCTGCAGAATCTACCCTGTCATTTACTACTATATAGTCGTATTTTTCCATGACCTGCAGTTCTGCAATTGCCGCTCTTAGGCGATAATTCATCACTTCTTCGTCTTCTGTTTTTCTCTTCTTAAGCCTAAAAGCCAAAATGTCTACAGAAGGCGGTATCAAAAATACAAATACTACCGCACATTTTAGCTTTCCCGCAGCCAACGCGTCTTTGACCTTTGCCGCACCCTGCACATCCACCTCCAAAACCACCACTTGCTCTTTATTTAGCTGCTCTTGGATAAATTTTTTGGGAGTACCGTAACAGTATCCGTGGACCTGGGCCCACTCCAAAAAATCCCCTTCTTTAATCTTGTCTGAAAATTCTGCTTCACTTACAAAGTGATAATCCGCACCATTTTGTTCATTGGGCCGGGGCGGCCTGGTAGAATAAGAGACCGAAAGTCTCAAATCCGGGTTTTCTTTGATCAGCGCCCGTACTACCGTACTTTTGCCAACCCCCGAAGGGCCAGAAATAACTACCAAAAAGCCCTTCCGGGTCCGCAATCTTTTCATGAGGGGGTATTATACCCAAAAACCTTGTTTTCCGCAACCCCTCCTGCTATAATTTTTCACCTCGGTATAAAGGAGTAAAAGATGAAAAAAATTGGTTTAGCCTTAGTATTTCTGACGCTCCTCTCTTCGTTTTCCTATGGTCTAATTGCAGGTGGCGCAAAACTTGCTGGCATGGGAGGCGCAGGCACTGCAATCTGCGATAATATTTCCGCTGCATACTATAATCCTGCTGGAATTCTAGGTTCGGATCCTGATAACCCTTCCATGAAATTGTCCATAGGCGCACCAGTTGCCGGAATGAGCGATGCACTTGCCACTTTTTCCCAAGTTGCCGACATGAATGCTTTTCTTATAAATAATTACGCCAAGACCATAGACATCAATGGCACTACAGGAATGATTTTTGGCATGCAATACCAAAAGATCGGCTTAAGCGTAATACCAGAAAGTACTGTTTTGGCAAACAAAACCGCAAACAGCTATAACGGTTCCGTTGGAGCAAATATCCAATCTTCAGCTGCTTTAACTTTTGGTACTACCTGGAACTTCCCTTTCCTGCCAATGAATTTTATGGATGTAGGTACAAACATTAAATATATTGCCAATTACCAAGGAAGTACTGCCATTACGGGCGTAACCACCACTGCTGGAAGCGCAAATTACCTCTACGGAACAGGTCTGGGTTGGGGGTTTGATTTGGGTGCAAAGACCGGACTATATACTCCATGGTTTCCAATTACAGTAGGAATCATGATGAAGGATGTTTATACTAGTGTGGGCAATAGCACTGTTACCAGGACAGATACCATTAGTCCGGATGGAACTGTTACCCCGGGAGTTGCCACTACCACTACATCCACAACCATTACTCCTGGTACATGCGTAATCGGTGCTGCAACCCAGCTTTTTGAAGGCGGAACGATCGTAGCAGCAGACTATGCTACTTCCATGAGCGATGGGGAATTAAGATTGGGGATTGAACAACCAATCTTCTCTGATATGTTCATCGGCCGCGCAGGTCTCATATCCGGAACACAAAACTCCAAGATTACTGTGGGTGTGGGATTTAATCTTTTTGGAGAAACAAATATCGCTTATATCATAGACAACAAAAACAGTAAAGATAATGTAGTAATCGTTGGCTTCGGCATATAGAAACCTGGTTTCTTGCTTTTTACTTATGGCTAGAGTAAGATTGCCATTACATAATTATGTATGCGGGATTTAAACCTCACAAACCTTATTTTTTACTTTTTCTGTTTGCTTTTATAAGCTTAATCCTTTTTGTTTGCGGATTTTCTCTTCCTCCTGTCCCATTTACAGATCCAATCTATAAAAATATCCAGGCACAAGCTACCGAACAGCTTTCCGCGCTCTTTAACAACAAAGTAAAAATCGGAAGTGTTAGCGGAACAGTAGTGGTCGGGGAAATTGTATTAAACAACGTAGAAGTAGAAAAAAAAGACCCCTTGACCGGCAAGTCCTTCTTAAAAGCGGAAAAATTTATCCTGCATTTTAACCCGCTCATTTATGTAATGAAAGGAAACAATATTCTTCCTGCTCTTTACAAAATCACCCTGGTTAGCGCAGAAGCAGAAGTAACCAGGGATAAAAACGGCAATTGGGGCATTGTCAGCCTGCTTGGTAAAGACAAAGGAAGCAAAGAGCTACCCAAGCTACCATTCAAAGGCACAATCATCATCCAAAATAGCCGTGCCAACTACACGGACGTTAGGGGTTGGGGTGCCACGCAGCCACAAAAGCCCTTTGCCGCTGAAATCAAAAATCTTAATGGTTCGATCCTCTTAAAAGAAAACGACATTGCCCCTTCCCTAAAAGGGGACATCATTAAAAACGGTAAACCCACACTGGTGGTTGCAAAAGGAAACTACAGCCTAAAAAAGAATCTCTTTACCTTTAAAATCAGTGCCGATAATTTAACCTTTGAAGAATGGGGAAGCTATGTTCTGCCTATCCCAAACTTCAAGGCAATTAAAGGATCAGCTTCCATACCGGAATTAATCATTAGCGGACCAACCAGTACCTATCCGGGATTTAAGGTCGACTCTTTAATCAGCATCAAAGAAGGAGAAGTTGATCTATTAGGATACGCATTAAATAAAATCAACGGCCAAGTAAGGCTCAAAGAAGACGAGGTCTCATTTATCAACTTGGGTGCTTCTTATAAAAATAGCAACGGCATATTAAATGGCCGTATTTATGATTTTAGAAACGGGAAAATGGAGCTGGGCCTGGAAGCCCAAGGCTTCAACCTCTCCTATCTTAAAGAATTTGTCCCGGAATTAAAAACCTGGGATATCTCCGGAAACGGTTTAGTAAAGCTAAAAAGCTATGGGACTTTTGCTGCCCCTGTACTTGAGGCGGAAATCGTAAGCGCCAAAGCCAATTTATACGGACAGGAAATAAAAGGTGCCCTACTGGTTGCGCTAAAAGACAATGTCGTTGACCTTAATTTGAAAAAGGTTTATGCCTATGGGGGCACCATCTTAGGAAAAAGCAGAATATTGTTGTCTTCCCCCTCCCCGCAAATGGAAGCTAATCTCTATGTTTCCGACCTTAATTTAGAAACGATTGCCCCTGGTGTACCGGGCATAAGCGGAAACAGCAATGGGACTATTGTTCTTAGCGGACCAATCAATAATCTTAAAGGCAATGTGAGCTTAAAACTGGACAAGGCACTGCTCTTTGGTCAAAGCGTCAACCAGATAAACTCAAGCTTTATTTATAGAAATGGGTCTGTTATTTTGGACAACTTTTCTATATTATCTGCCAAGGGATCGTTTACTTCCAGTGGCACCATTGATCCGGATCTAACTTGCAACCTTTTAACCCAAAGTAAAGGTCTTGAGCTTAAAGGAAGCGGATTTTTGGGAAGGATGGGGGCACTGCTTAAAAACTTTGATGGTAAGATTGCCTTTACTTTAAACGAAAAATTCCTAAAAAACCCGATCAAGCGGCTAAAGGCAAAGGGAAAATTTGAGATCGAAAAAGGCTACCTGGGCAACCAGCAAATCGATTCTGCCAGCGGCACCATAGAAATCGGCAACGGACAAATCCATATAGAAAAAGGGGTCGCGCAAACCGGCAACACATCTATCTCCATAGAAGGACAAACCGGACTGGGAATAGAATCAAACCTAAACATTGTCGGTAAAAACTGCGAGCTGGAAAACCTGCAAATTTTCTCTCATCTTATCCCTAGCCACATTTATTCCAAAATAAGAGGACATGCGGATGTAATTTTAAGCATGAGCGGCACCATACCCAAGGAAACCATCTTCACCTCTTTTGCCCCGCTTTTGCTTTTAAACACCAAAATAGAAATTTTGGTCAAAGACGCTTCCGCAGGAACGGTAAAATTCCTCCCCTCACACTTGTTGGCAGAATATAAAGAAAAAAAACTATACCTAAAAGAAGCGCACTTGGAAACTCCTACCAGTAAAATTGATGCCAATGGGAAAATCGATGCGGATTTAAACCTGGATTTAGCAGTAAAGGGATATTTGGACCTGGCAAACCTATCCCCCATCCTTCCGGAAGAAGAAAGCCTAAAAGGGCTCGCCAATTTTGAAGCTGCCATTACCGGCAACCTGGCTAATCCGATTGCCAATACTTCTTTTACCATTAAAGACCTGGGCTGGAACATTTTTTCTCTGGAAAATATCAAAGGGAAAGTAGAGTGGAAAAACTATCTCCTTACTTTTATGGAACCGCTTTCTACCCAAGGCTCCGGCAGCAGCTTGAAAGCTCTGAAAAACCGCTATCTCCTTTCGGGCAGCGTTGACTTTAGTAAAACTGAAGGGCTCAAAAACTTGGAACATGTCAATCTTGACCTCTCTTTGGACATTAAAGATTCCGACCTAAGAAACTTTTTGAGTTTTATCGAGCTGATTCGGGCAGAAACCCAGGCCAGGCTGAGCATTTCCTCAAATCTTCCCAGCAGTAAAATCAAAATCAACAAAAAAAACCTGCTTCTTCCTTCCATAAAAGAATATCTGGCCAACTCCTCTCTTTTACTTTACAAAACCAACAGCACTAAGACCTATCGTTACTTCTTGGAAGCATTTGAAAAAGAAACGGAAGAACTGGGAACTTCCCAATCAAAACTAAAAATTCACCCGGTCAAAAATATCGACGGGATCCTAAACGGCTCAATCAAAGTTAATGGCCAGGCTTCTGCCCTTTTTGGCAAAGCGGAGTTAAAGGTAACCGACGGCAAAATACAAACCTATCCTTTTCAAGAATTAAATTGCAGCGCTAGCTTGAGCCCTAACCTTTTTGACATAGGAGAAATCACCCTAAAAAAAGATGCTGGGACACTAAATTTAAAAGGGACCTTAACTTTCAAAGGAGAAGCCGACCTCGACTTGAAAGTAGAAAACTTAGGCGTTGACATTCTAAGGGTAATTTTCCCTGAGGAAGACCAGCTTGAAGGTTACCTTAATTTGTCCGCTTCTATGGAAGGATCGCTTAATAACCCCACGATCTACGCGGACTTTAATTCCGGAAGCCTTAACTTAAGCGGCATAAGATTTGACCAAAGCAAAGGAGCTTTTCATATAAATGGCCAAAAGCTAAACTTTGACAACCTTAATTTTTATTCCGGCAGAAATATCAGCGAAATAAAAGGGACGATCCCTCTTTCGTTTGAAAAAGGAAATTTTGATCTTATCGTTTCCTTAGAAGGTTCCTCCTTGGGACTGATTAATGTTGTTACCAATAATATTAACTACGATGGGGGAGAAGCACTGATACACTTAAGCATAAAAGGTCCAGCTGCACATCCCGACATACAAGGCTCAGTCAAGCTTAATAATAGTATGGTTTCCATCCCCCCTTTAAAGGCAAAAATAGAAAACATAAATGCTAATCTAAATATTGATAACAGCATCGTTAATATAGAAAAATTTTCCAGCCGCTGGATTGGGAAAAACACCATGAATGAGCCAAATTCCATTAATGTCACCGGCAATATTGATCTGAACCCGGCCTTTTCTTCCCAGCAAGAAGTCATGCTCAATTTAAATCTAAAAGACACCGCCCTCCTCCTTGAATTACCGGGACTTTATGCGGGAGAAATCGATATAAAAAACTTTTCTGTAAGCGGCCCTCTACCCTTAAGCCGCGCTGGGCTAAAAAAAAGAGGACCACTGGTAAAAGGGATATTAAATTTGAGCGAGGGAAGTGTTTATCTCCCTACTGGCAACACTTCTAAAAACGAGGATTTGTATTTAAACTACGACTTAACCCTGAACCTGGGCAAAGAAATTAACATTGGCGGAGGAAACGCTACTGCCATTGATTTGCGTAATCTCACATTAAACATGGGAGCAGTAGCAGAAAACCTGCAGGTCTTAGGCAATACCGAAGAGCCACGTATGCTTGGCACCGTAAAATTCACGGAAGGAAGCCTTTCTATTTTAAGCCGCGACTTTACGCTGCTTACATTTGCGGACCAGGAAAAATATTACCCTTATGACCGCAACAAGCGTTCGGAAAACACCGCTACGTTTAAGGGCCTAGCTGGTGAAGAGACCATCCCCTCTTTAAATATTACTGCCCTGGCCAAGGTTACTAATTATAAAGAACAATCTTCTCCTACTGCCGGATCTGGGACCAGTACTATTACCTATGATAAAGAGGAAGTTTCCATAGTTTCACACGTAACGGGAATGCCCTTTGTAAAAGACGAGACGCGCGGAATTAAAATTGCGTTTGAGGGTTTTAAGGAAGACGCCACCAAAAAACCAACACAAATCACTCCTGCCAAATATACCGAGCAAGAAATAAAAGTGCTTTTGCTTCCGGACTTTTTAAAAGGCCCCTTGGGACTGGCCAAGGGAGAAGCAAACCCAGAAGAAGCAGGAAAGATCATAGACAATTATGTAAACAATTACATACGCTCCGCTTTTGTGCACAAGATCGAGCGGAATCTGGAAAAAACCCTGGGGCTGGAAAGCTTGACCCTAGAATACAATTTTGGTAGAGAGCTGAGAAGGAGCGTCACCGGCACCACTGCCCGCCCCAGCACCAGCACTTCTTCTTCAGACACATCAAAAGTCGGCATTGGTGCAGTAAAAGGGTTTTTTGACCGCTTCTATATAGGAGTCAAATATGCCCAGCTTATCGGAGAAAGCTCCAGCCAAACCCAATCCCAGCTTTTTAACTATGAATTGATCTGTAAATTAGACAAAATGTGGTCTGTAAGCTATTACCAGGAACCAGCACTGCTTAACAACTCTACCATAGGCTACTCTAAAATCACTTTAAACGGAGGGTATTCTTTCTAAAATGGTTATGCTAAAATGTGAAATTCAATTAGGGGGTTTTAAGAAGATGTTTAAGATTAAGCACTGGTTATGGTGCTTTATAACAATAATATTGCTGACCTCCCCCACTTGGGCAATCACCGAAGAAAACACCGTAGAAGTTGCTCCCTTGATTACTGCGGTTGAATTCCGAGGAAATTTTAATGTTCCAGATAAAATAGTAAGCGATGCTATTTTCAGCCGGGTTGGAGAAAGCCTTTCCCAAACAAAAGTACGCACAGATATTAAATCAATCTACTCGCTTGGTTATTTTAAAGATGTTACGGTTGCTTTTGAGAAGTATTTTTACGGGACAAAAGTTGTTTATATGTGCGTCGAGAACCCAGCCATAGCAGGGATTTCTATCGAAGGCAATTCCGCAATCCCTACCACCCAAATCCTGGCTATTATGCGCACCGCCACCAAAAAAGTTCTAAATTTCAGGTTTTTACAAGAAGACATTAAGGCCATTAATCAGCTTTACCAAGACAAGGGCTATTCCATGGCACATGTCATAGACACTTCTATGGATGAAACCAATAACCATCTGACAATAAAAATTCTGGAAGGAAAAGTAGAATCGATCGCCATAGAAGGCAACGAACTGACGCAAAACTATGTCATTATGAGAGAAATCGACACCAAAGTAGGCGACGTATTTAATGAGCAGGTTTTTGCAAAGGACCTGCGGCGTGTTTACAACCTTGGTTTCTTTTCCGAGGTTATACCAAATGTCCAGCCTGGAAGCACTATGGACAAAATCATCGTTGTTCTAAACGTAAAAGAAACCCGCTCCAATACGGTAAATTTCGGGGGTGGTTATGGTGAAAGGGAAGGGATGTTTGGTTTTATTGATTTGTCAATTAATAATCTCTTTGGTACTGCCCGGGGCCTTTTGATCAGGGGCCAAGCAGGACAACAACTACAAACTTATCAATTCAAGTATACCGACCCCTGGTTTATTCCGGAACGCTTGGGAGCTCGTACTGCCTTTTCGTTTAAGAGATGGTATACCATAGGACAGGAACTTTACATAAGCACCCAAAACGAAACCAGCAACGGAGGGGAAATCTCCTTTGGTAAATCCTTAAGCGATGAACTAAAAACCTCTCTTACTATGGGGATAGAAAGGGTTGAACCGTATCAAACCGCCACCTTTGAACCCTATGACTCAAATACGATCGGTTTTTCTGTTTCTTATGATACGCGCGATTTCTGGCTCAACCCTTCCAGCGGGGTCATGTACTCTTTGGCTCTTAAGCAGGGTTGGAAAAATGCGGTTTCCGCAAACACCACCTTTTTCAAAGCCACCCCGGACCTGAATTGGTTCTTCCCTATCATTAAAAACCAGGTCTTGGCACTGCATTTGGGCTTGGGAGCCGCTACCACCTATGTCCCCATCAGCGAACTCTACTGGTGCGGCGGTGCCAATTCTGTTAGAGGTTATTCCCCTTCGGAAACCAGGATCGGCAGGCTAAAAATTATTGGCAACATTGAATACCGCTTGAATTTTAACGATACTTTCCAAGGCGTTTTCTTTGTGGACTTTGGAGATGCTTGGGATACCGGCGGAATTACCACTTCACGCTTTATGACTGGCTGGGGTCCAGGAGTGCGCCTTAACACTCCGCTTGGCCCAATCCGCTTGGATTACGGCGTAGGCGCAGGCAGAACCTTCAGCGAAGGTATTATCCACTTCTCAATCGGTCAAGCATTCTAATGAGGGATAAATTTAATCTATATAAAGATGCGTTAATCGAGTGGAATGAGAAGTTTAATTTAACCGCGATTACGGATCCAAAAGAGATAGAGACCAAGCATTTTGAAGATTCGCTTTCCATTCTTCAAGCAATCGAATTAACCAATCAAAGCGTTGCCGATATTGGCACTGGTGCAGGTTTTCCGGGAATCCCTTTAAAAATTGCCTCCCCCAACATCAAATTAACCTTAATTGAAGCCACCAAGAAAAAAACCGAATTTCTAAAACACATCGTAAACCTTCTTGGCTTAAAAGATGTAGAAATTATTTGGGGGAGGGCCGAAACACTAAAAAACCGGCAATTTGATGTGGTGCTTGCACGCGCTGTGGCTAAACTCCCTAAACTTGTAGAATATTGTTTGCCGCTGGTAAAATCAAAAGGGGTTTTTGTTGCCATGAAAAGCCAGCATATCGAAGAGGAAATTAAGGAGGCGGGAACAATACTTAAAAAGCTTGGCGGAAAAGTAAAGGAAATAAAAAGAATAATTTTACCATCATCGGGAATCGCTAGAACCTTGGTCATTATAGAAAAAAATAAATTGTTGTGATAAAATACAAAACCTATGGGCATAATACTGGCAACCGTAAATCAAAAAGGCGGAGTAGGCAAAACCACTACTGCCATTAACCTGGCAGCCTACCTTGCTACCTACGGCAAAAAAATACTCCTAATAGATTCCGATCCGCAAGGTAACGCCACTTCCGGCCTGGGCCAAAACCATCTCGACCTGGAAAAATGCTTATATGATGTATTGATCGACAATGAAGATGCAAGCAATGTCATCAGACGCACCAGTATCGTGGGTTTAGATCTTCTTCCCACCTCCCCTCGCCTGGCAGGAGCAGAGGTAGAACTCGTAAACGAACCGGAAAGGGAAACCCGGCTTAAAGCCGCACTTGCTCCGATTAAAGACAATTACGATTTTATCATCATAGATTGTCCGCCATCTCTAAACTTGCTCACAGTAAACGCTTTAACTGCAGCAGACGAAGTATTAATCCCGATCCAATGCGAATACTACGCATTGGAAGGACTTAGCCAGCTTAACAACACTCTTGATCTGGTAAAACAAAGCCTTAACCCAAGCTTAAAAATCAGGGCAATCGTATTAACCATGTATAACACCAGAACGCTGCTCTCTGACCAAGTAGCAGAAGAAGCCCGGAAACATTTTGGGGGAAAGGTTTTAAAAACCGTAATCCCCCGGAACATCCGGCTGGCAGAAGCACCCAGCTTTGGCCAACCGATATTGTTCTATGATCCCTCATCCAGCGGTGCAACCGCGTATGAAAGCATCACTCGTGAGTTGCTCGAAGCAGACCAGCTTGTCTCTGTCGAAGAATAAATTTTGAAAGGAGCCCCGTCATGGCAACAAGTAAACGCGGCCTCGGTAAAGGTTTAGGAGCATTAATCCCGCAGAATTCGGTTTTTACAGGAGGCCGTACTATCGTAAACATCAATATCGATAGTGTGGTGCCAAACCCCAGGCAGCCACGCACCACTTTTCCGGAAGGGAGCTTAGAAGACCTGGCCGCTTCCATTAAAGCCCAGGGAGTCGCACAACCAATACTGGTAAGGATGAAAAACAATAAATATGAATTAGTGGCCGGGGAAAGAAGGTTGCGCGCTGCCAAACAAGCAGGACTAAATGTTATCCCTGCCATTATTAAAAGTTTTACTGATCAGGAGTCTTTGGAAATCGCATTAATTGAGAATTTACAGAGGGAAGATTTGAATCCCATGGACGAAGCAGAAGCTTATGCCCTACTCTCAAAAGAATTCAATCTTACCCAAGCGCAAATTGCAGAAAAAGTGGGGAAAAAGAGAACCACAGTTACAAACATGATGCGGCTTTTGGGACTGCCCAAAGAAGTTAAAGACAGCCTGCGTAAAGGTGTAATTTCTGTAGGCCATGCCAGACCCCTGGCTGCTTTGGGAGAAGAAGATAAACAAAAGTTTTTCTTTGAAGAGATCATCCGCAGGAACCTAAGCGTAAGAGATGTTGAGCTTTTAATCTATGGACCGACTAAAACTGATAAAAAACGAGTAGTTAAAAAATATAAAAGCCTCTTAAGCCCTGAACTCATAGAAATACTGGAAGAATTAACTTCTTATTTAGGGACCAAGGTCCATTTAATGGGAAATGAAGAAAAAGGAAAGATCGAAATCAGTTATTTCTCTAAGGAAGACCTGGAAAGAGTAATTGATCTTATTTTGGGTAAACCTGAAGAGCTGGTGATGGAAGACGGAACAAGTATGTCTCATGGGGCTCATACAGAAGAAAGTCCAGAAGCAACGGTACATTAATTATCTCTTGAAATAATTAGGGGGGGGGCTATAATTAGAATCTGATAAAGGGGGAATAAAAAATGAAAAAGATTATGATCCTTGTTTCTGCACTCTTTCTGGTATCTGTCTTAACAACTGCTGCTTTTTGTTCTATTCCTTCTCCTGTTTACCTGGGATTTAAAAGCTCTTTTGCATATAGCACAGAAAAACTAAATGTCATGATCAATAGTACTGGTATAACCACTCCTGAAAGAAATCAGCTATTCATATTACGGGACTGTCAGACAAAATTAGAGATAGAGATGAATAAACTTATAAGTCAGTGTATGTCTCCCGATTATCCCTCTCCATCGTGTCTTTCAAATTTTACACCCACTTGTATTTCGGCAAATAACACTTTAGCAACTATAACCCCTGTTTCAAAAAAGATCACTACTATTATTGATGCAATGAAAAAGGAAGTGAACGTGTATCTAACACAAGCTCAATATATGTATTTAGAAGGAATGGTAAATGGAGCCCAAAATTTGCTTTTGAAATACAACCAAGCATTGGCTACGGCAAACTCTTACTTAAACAATTCTTGTGCGCAACCTCCGAAATATCTAGTCCCTAGTCAGATAACAACGTTACTTCCCGTGTCAAGTTATGATTGGTTTTTAATAACCGGCTTTAACGAGTTTACAAAAATTGTACCACAAGATAGTAATGTAAAATCTCAAGTTGAAAGCAAAAAAAACGTGTTTACTCTTTATTTAGCTAATATGCAGGAATCAGTGTTAGGTTACCTCAGAAGAGGCTTGCAACTTTCGATTGGGGCAAATTCAGTTAAACCAGTCCCTGACCTGGCTAAAACCGAATTAAAGACTTTTGTCGCAAATAGTTTAAAAGAATTAAACGCAATTAGATCAGCAAACAGTACTATTGCCGCAAAAAAGGAAGCTTTAAGAATAGATTTAAATGCTGCTTTAAAACTGGCTCAATAAAACTTAGCAGGCACGTAAAAAAAGCCTTCTTCGATTAAAAACCGAATGAAGGCTTTTTTGTTGATCTTGCAATAATTGATTCGCTATTGATTCTTTATTTCTTTCACTTTTTGCTGTTTTGGCAAGTAATTTCCCCTATTAGAAACATTTTTACCAGTTTCTTGTTCTAGTTGTCTCCTGGCACCACCTGCAACCCTACCCCCTTTTTGCGCTGCAACTTTATTTTCAATAAAGCCTTGGGCATCTTTATTCCTAGTAATTTCTGTGGTAGCTGCTTCGCTGAGCATAGAAAAGATTAACTCCAAATTATTCATGTGATCCCTTAGGTTCTCTCTTTTTAATCCTTTAAACCTTCTATATGCGGAAGGAGTCATACCAAAAGCAGCTTTAGAAATCTCAGCAGTCAAAATAGCATAGTTGCGACCTTCTTTTATCCCCCGTTTATTCCACTCGTCCGTAAGCTCTCCCCTAATAGCAATCCCTCTCATCCTTTTTTCAACCCAATTATCCGGATATCCTTTGGCCTTATAAAGAGCCCTGGTCCTTTTGGCTCCTAATTCCGGATCTTCGATCTCCTGAACCCTTTCATAGCCTACTCTGGCCAGCCAGCGCTTAAACGGCTCTGCCTTTGGAGATGGAATTGATTGGATAATACGGAATAAGGATTCTGTATTAGCACAATCCGTTGCACGCAATTTCCCATCTGGAGCCCTCAATTTGAACTGTCGACAAAATGTCGACAGTTCAACTCCTTCCTCATCTTTAACCCGTACTTTCATCTTGTACCAATAGTCCCTGGGATTGACACTGTCACTCAAAGCTTCAACAACATCAATAACCGAAAACCACCACTCGTTGTTATAAATTAATCTTCTAATCTGCCTCCCTCGGAAAACTGCCAAATGCTTTTCTTCTTCCACAATAAACACCCCTTTCTATGTTTATTGGGATATTGAGCAATTTGCTTTCCCGCTTTTTAGAAGATTTTCACGAGGGGTTTATGATTAAAAAGGCCAAGGGATGTCGGATTTTTAGACGAGGTGTTGAAAATTACTACAACAAATTATTGCCGTGTATTAGCTATAATATCCAGGGGGAGGAAAACCTTCTAAACCTTGGCCATAAACCTCTTGAAATAAGAGGAATCCCAGAGTAAGAGAATTTACATCTTTAACCACCCGGCTATGAACTGTTTCGGAAAGCGGATGCAATGCAACTGCACTTGGCATACGCGGGGAAGAAACAAGATTGGGATCCATTTCAAGCCCAGGAATAGTAATACTTAAAACCAAACGGCCACAATATCCTCTTCCTACAATTTCCCAAGGATAGTAAGTATCTTGCGGTCCATCTCTTAAAAAGTGGGCTACTTTTGCTAAATCCTGTTCTTGTGTCCCACTAATAGGATGGTAATCGATATGTGGAGCAACACCCGCTGTTGCCATATGATAAAGCCCCTGGCAGGACTGCCACGGTTGTACAGATTGTATTCTGGAAAGAGCCGCAATAAATGGAAGAATAAGGGGATCGATCTGACCAAATTTTTCCGTAAAAGCAGGATCAGTAAAGTGCGTGTATTCCGGGGAAGCCAAAAGAGTAGCATAAGCCGCTCTAAGCTGTTCGGCAGTTTCTAAAAGTACTTGGTTCGCCGGCCGGACAGTTTGAGTCTTTTCTAATTTATCGAATTTCCAGTCCCAAGAACGCCTTGGTAACTGTGTATGTACTTTTAAAGGCAGGCCCGCATCCATATAAATATCTCCTATATATATATCGAGAGCTTTTAGGTGGGATTTCAAAAAGAAAAGCCTTCACCGATTAAAAGCCGAATGGAGGCTTTTTTGTTGGAATCACTACATAGCGGTTTTTTAGGCTCCCATCAATAACATCAGTAAACCAATCATTTTTTCTTTATTTTTTGGATGACTTTCTGCAATAAGAAGGGTCAATACAGCTAACGCCATAGGGGTGATTTTTTGTAAATTTAACCTGCCAATTTTTCTTAAAAACCATACAAAAGCAAAAGCTCCGCTCCGTTTATTTTCGTCAACAAAGGGGTGGTCTTTGACCAAAAAATAAAGAAGGTGCGCAGCTTTTTCTTCAACACCTAAATAAAGGTCTCTGCCTCCAAAAGTCTGCATTACATTGCCAACAATCCCCTCAAGAGAACCTTCTTTGCGCTCCAAAGCAAAAAGGTTACTAGCCTCCCCTTTCTTTTGCAATTCCGCCTTAAGCTCCATGATGCCTGTCGCAAGTTCACTTGCAGCAAGTACAACCTTTTTCTTGGTTATTTTCTCCCCACTAAAACGCCCCCTATCATAAGCACTAAGCAAAAACCAAGTATCAGCAAAAACCTTGATGAGGTCTAAAATACTTGATGTGCCTATTTTTGAATCTGTAGGGAGAAGGGCCTGAACATGTCTTACGGCTTTCATGAATGAATCGTAATTTCTAGCAATGCGCCTTTTATTAATAGTAAAACCTTTTAAAAGGTGTTCTCGAAGAACTTTAGTTGCCCATTGGCGAAAAATTGTCGCTTTTTTACTATTCACTCTATACCCAATCGATAAAATCATGTCTAGATTAAAATATTCAACCTGACGAGTAACCCTTCGGCCCCCTTCTTTTTGAACTGTTGTAAATTTTGCAACAGTTGAATCTTTTAGCTCCTCTGTTTTCAAGATATTATTGATATGGCGGGAAATGCCAGATCTATCCGTTTCAAAAAGTGCTGCAATCTGATTAAGCGTCGCCCAAATAGTCTCATGCCCTTTATCTGCCTTAAGCTCAAGCGCACCAGAAGGACCCCTATAAATAACTGCCTTATTAACACTTTTCTTCTTCATGCATGCTATATGAGCAATTCGCTTTTATGGCATAAATCTACTTACTGCTTGTTCTAGCAGTTTTTTGTCTGGGAGAGAAAGCCTATATTTTGAAGCAAACAATTTATTGGAAATCCCTCCAAGCGCATATTCAACCAAAACCTGGTCCTTATCTGCACCCAAAACAATCCCGATTGGAGCATTGTCATCTGCTGACATTTCTTCTTTTTTGAAATAATTGAGGTATAGATTCATCTGCCCAATGTCTTGATGATTAACCATCCCAATCTTTAGATCTATCAGCACAAAACATTTCAGTATCCGATGGTAAAAAACCAGATCCACATAAAAATGCTTGTTATTTAACGTAATTCGGAACTGACGAGCCACAAAAGAGAACCCCCTACCCAACTCCAGTAAAAACCTTTGCATATTATCAATAATTTTTTGTTCCAGCTCTTTTTCGGAATAATGATAATCGTCGGGAAACCCTAAAAATTCTAGAATATACGGCTCCTTAACTAAATCTTTTGGCTTTTCTATGGAATGTCCCTTATTTGCAAGTCTACGTATCCCTCTTTTATCTTTACTCAAAGCCAGGCGCTCAAAAAGCATGGAATTTATCTGGCGCTCCAAAGCCCTAACGCTCCATCGGCAGGCAAGACATTCTTTCTCATAAAAGGAACGGGCAATATCGTTTTCGACAGAAAGTAAAGCCACTATATGAGACCAGGATAAAATGGCAGACACTGTCTGCCATTTTGAGTATGCAACATAGAAATTCCGCATATTTAATACATTGCGGCGGGAAAATCCCTTGCCATAACAATGTTTTAAATCCCTAGACAATCGATCAAGGAGATTTGTGCCATACTCTGCACATTTCTTATTCTTCTGCTCATAGATAACAATGTATCTTCCAATTTACCAATAGGTCTTAACTAAAACCGCATTAACCTCTCGGAAAACTTTTTGCCTGGCTTGCTCCAATAGGTTCCCGATAGATGTAATAAGATACCTATAATTATTGTTTTTCATTTTCTCCTCCTTGGTGTAGTTATATGAGCAATTTGGTTTCCCGCCTTCGCCCTTCGTCCCGCCTTGGCGGGACTCGTGGCTACGGCGGGTAAACCCGCTTTTAGGAGTGAAAACTGTAGGATTTTTCGGCGGTGTGTTGAAAATTACGACAGAAGCAAAAGAAAAGCCCCCACTGGTTAAAAACCGAATGAAGGCTTTTTTATTGAGACTAAATCAATTTACACTAAAAATACAAATTCACTGCCACGCGTGTTATAGGAAAAACGTTCGTGGTAGTAGCCCCTGCATAGTTTTCTGAATTAAGAATCGATATGTCGCCCCCAACCGAAAGATTCGGCTGGACCATGGTAGACATCCCGTAAGTTAAGCCTACGGTACTGTAATCATTGGGCTGATCCGTTTCATAATATAAACCCATCTTGGTTTGGACATTTCCCAGCTTGGCCAAGTTAAGGTCAGCCTTTACCAAATAATCGGTTACCCCATAATAAATTGAGTATCCAAAATATCCGGAGAGGCTGTCATTAAACTGCTGGCCTATGGTTGCCCACTCACCCCACATACCAATGCTCAGCGCTTGGGCACTTACCGGCACCAAAAGCATGGTCAGACCTAAGAAAACTAAAAACAGCTTTTTCAAAAAATATCACCTCTCTTTCATAATAGAATAACCAGATAATGGCTGTATTTGAAAAAGTTGTCAACAAGAAAAGCCTCTACCGGTTAAAAACCGAATAGAGGCTTTTTTGTGAGAACTAAACCAAATTAACTAAAAATATAAATTCACTGCCAAGCGTGCTGTCGGCAGAATATCGGTAATAGCTGTCCCCCCATTGGTGGTCCTTGAATCAACTAGCGTAATATCGCCGCCAACTGAAAGGTTAGGTTTTACCATGGCAGAAACACCCCAGGTTAATCCTAATGCAGTGTTATTCAGCGAACAACC
>JAPLLA010000027.1 GCA_026387795.1 Candidatus Saganbacteria bacterium
AAAAATTGGCACAGTGCTATAATAAAATCGCTCACCATCAATAAAAACATAAGGGGTGTGCCGATTGAAAGATAGGATATTTGAGATAGCGGAAGCGGGCCTAAAGACTACGGAAGAGCGCGTTCAAAATATGATGTTGGATATGGTGAATGCCAAAACCCCTGGTTACCTCAAAAGAGATATTGTTATCCGTTCCTTTCCTCTTGAATTAGAACAAGCCGAAAAAAAGATGTCTGCAAAATTTATTGCCATGCAGCCTCAGGTAGAAGGAAGATATACCAATACTTTAATGGGTCCTCTGCAAAACACAGGCAATGATTTGGATTTTGCAATTGGGGGAGACGGATTTTTTGTGGTTTTGACTCCCTATGGCGAGGCCTATACCCGCGACGGCAGGTTCTATATTGATATAGAAGGTAACGTGCTTTCTGTTTCCGGCAATTTTCCGCTTATATCTAGTAATGGGGCCATTGTTCTTCCTCCTGGCGCCCAAGTTGTAGTTTCTCCAAGCGGAGAAATTAAAGTAGACGACCAGGTAATTGGTAAGATCCGGGTGGTAAAATCAGGAAATCCGCATGCGCTTGGAACTACCAATGGGGTTCTTTTTAGGGATGCAGAGGGGATGGCAGAGCTGGAAGATGTGGATGTGCCGCGAGTTNNNGCCGCGTGTTATCCAGGGATATGTTGAGTCTTCAAACGTCAATACAGTGGATACAATGATGGAATCAATTATCCTTAGTCGTTTGAATAATATTGATACCAAATTGATCCAGACCAGAGATGCAGGTTTGGGCAGGGCTTTGGAATTAGGCCGGCCGGCACAGTAAAATAAGGAGGAAAAATGTTTGAACCTTTATATGTGGCGTCTAGCGGATTAGAAGCATTGGAACAAGAGATTTCCAATATTACCAATAACTTGGCCAATGCCAGCACAGTTGGTTTTAAAAAGAGCCGTACTGAAATGGAAAGTTTATATTATGTGCAAAGGGATTTTTCTGAAGAGTTGGAAAGGGCAGTACGCAGGCGGGAAGGAGTGCTTAAGGAATTTACCCTTCCAATCGAAATGGGTACAGGGGTAAGGGTTGCAGCCACTACCAAGGATTTTACCCAAGGGACAATCGAAGTTACTAACCGTCCTTTTGATCTGTCAATCCAGGGGGATGGTTTTTTTCAGTACCAAATGCAGGATGGCACTGTTGCTTATGGAAGGGCAGGGAATTTGCATGTAGACAATGACGGCAATTTGGTGGACAGTAACGGCCATTTCATTGAACCGCGCCTTACTATTCCTCCCGAAGCCACACAGGTTTCTATCCGTTCCGACGGTACGGTTTTGGTAAAAATAAACAATGAACTTGAATCTTCTGAAATTGGGCAAATTAATATCGCCCGGTTCTCTAATTCCAATGGCTTAAAGAGTCTTGGTCAGAACTTATTTGCTTCTACGGATTCTTCCGGAGATCCTATTATTGGTAATCCCGGAGATGATGGATACGGTACGATTACACAATATTCTCTGGAAAACTCTAATGTAGACGTAATTACTGAAATGATGCAAATGGTTATGGTACAAAGGGTTTTTGACACCATTGCCAAAGCAGTGCAATCATATGATGCGATGCTGACTGCAATCGGCAATATGAAACAAGCATAATATGAGAAAATCCGAAATCCGAAACTCTAAATTCGAAATACTTATAATAATAACCATAGTATTTGTTTGTGCGTTTTCTGCTATGGTGTTTGCTGCTGCTGGCGGGTTAGAGGATAAGGTAAGGGCCACGGTTAAAGAGTATATAGTTAAAAAGTATCCGGAGTGGGCAGATAAGCGGATTGTTATTGCGTTTGAAAAAAACGATTCGAGTTTAAAAAGGGTTAGCCAGTGGGGAGAGGTAAAAAGTTGCGAAATAGTAGAGCTTTCCTCTGCACTCAAGCCTGCAGGGGTGGTGGCAATCCCTTTGCGTTTTGTAGATATATCAGGCAGACAGCAGATTAGCCTGGTTAACACGCGCGTGGAAATTTATGATTTTGCAGTGGTGACCCAGGCCAAAAAAAGAAAAGGGGATATTTTAGCTTTAAAAGATTTAAAGTTAGAGGAAAGAGATGTTAGTTTATTGGGGAGCCGGTATTTTTCTGATGGTTTGGGAGTATCGGGACTGATGGTAACCACCAGCATTCCGCAAGATGTTATTATCCAACCTTGGATGGTCAAAATGGCTCCTTTGGTTCCCAAAGGCGGAAAAGTAACCATTCTTTTTCACACGCAAAATGTAGGAGTAGGGGTTGTCGGACATGTTCTGGATGATGCTTATTTGGGACAGGCTATAAAAGTAAGAAGGGAAGGGCAGAAAAAAGCATATGAAGGGACAGTGGTTGGCTCCAGAGAGGTGGAGGTAATAATATAATGGAAATCCAAAATCCTAAATCCAAAATCCCAATAAAACTTAAAAACCAAAAACCATCAAAATATTTTATAATATTATTAATTACATTGTTTGGATTTGGGATTTTGAGTTTGGGATTTAACGCATTGGCTGATTCGCTTTGGAAAGAAGACGAAAGCACTTCTCCTTACAGTAACCAGCGCGCATATAAGGTTGGAGATATTGTTGGTTTGATTATAGTAGAGAGTACTTCTGCAGTACAAAAAGCAGGGACATATACCGATGTCGATGACAACCTGGCTATGAAGTTTAACTATGCCATAAACCGGACCACGGGTTCTCCCCAGTCTTATAGCGAGGCAGTGGGCGAGGCTAAAAATAAATTTAAAGGTTTGGGGGACACCCAGCGTTCTGCCAATGTTTCTGCCAAGCTTTCTGCCAGAGTGGTTGAGGTTTATCCCGGCGGGAATTTAAAGATAGTTGGCACCCATCATATTTCAGTCAATGATAATGATCAGCTTATTATTGTTACTGGAATTATCAGGGCCAAAGATATCACCATGGCAAATACGGTTTATTCTTATCAGGTGGCACAACCGGAAATATTGATCAAAGGTTCTGGTGCGGTGCAGGAAGCAGAAGCTCCGGGCTGGATTACTCGCATTTTTAATTGGGTGTTCTAATGATAAAACAAATCCAAAATCAAAAATCCAAAATCAAAATTAAGGAATTATTATTAATTACCTTGTTGGGATTTGGGATTTTGTCATTGGGATTTCCAGCGCAAGCAGTTGCTCCGACCGTTAGAATAAAAGACATTGCCCATGTTTTAGAGGCAAGAGAGAATCAGTTGATGGGGTTTGGTTTGGTGGTGGGTCTAAAAGGCACAGGGGATACTTCGCAAACTGGTTTTACCATGCAGGCTTTAACCAATCTTCTTTCAAAAATGGGGGTCGTTCCTCAAGGTGTTGATTTTAAATCTAAAAATGTTGCAGCTGTAATTGTTACCACGGACCTTCCTCCTTTTGTTAAAAAGGGTCAGCCGCTTGATGTAGTAGTTTCTGCGGTAGGCGATGCTAACAGTTTAATGGGAGGAACCCTTTTAGTTACTACTCTCCAGGGTGTAGACGATCAAGTATATGCAGTGGCGCAAGGTCCAGTTTCTGTTGCCAGTTTGGGAGACAAGCCAGAAATTACCCCTTACAAAAAACGACAAATGAATACCGGCAAAATTCCAGGCGGCGCTTTAGTGGAAAAAGAGGTTCCAGTCTCTTTGGGCGGCCAGGGGCAGTTGACCATCGTGCTTGATCAGCCGGATTTTACTACTGCAAACCGCATGGCAGAATCGATTCGTAAGATTAACATTGAAGCAGTAGCCAAAGACCCTGCTTCAGTAGTGATCCCTTTTTATGAAGGAGAAAATGCAGTGGAGTTGGTTGCCAAGGTTGAAAATTTACAGGTGGTTCCGGATATGATTGCGAAAATTATTATTGACGAAAAAACCGGCACAGTGGTCATGGGAGAAAATGTCAGGATTGCTCCCGTGGCGGTTACTTACGGGGAATTGGACATAAAAGTTGGACCGGTTGATTATTATTCGGAGGGTGGCAACTTATACGGCAGCTTGAGCAGTGAAAAAGGGGACTATATTACCAGTCGGACTACTGCTGATATAGCCACACCAAAGAAACAGATAGTAATGTTAGGCGGGAATGCAAGCTTGGGAGAATTGGTTAGAGTTTTGAATACCTTGGGTGCTGGTCCCCAAGACCTTATTGCAATTATCCAGGCTATGAAAAAAGCCGGGGCAATACTTGCAGAAGTTGAGGTAATATAAAATGGATCCATTATCAGGGATTACTACTTATGATATTAATTACTTAAGTAAAATGGGCGGGACGCAGGGTGTTTCTAAAAAAGAAGATGTGGCCAATGAATTTGTTTCTATTTTTGTGGACGAGATTCTCAAGGAATCTTTCAGCGAAGGAATTGATGGACAGAGTAATCCAAACCTTTCGGCAGTGAAAGAGCTGTTAAGAGAAAAACTGACGGAAGAATTAATGAAAAGCGATACTTTTGCACTTAAGGACGCATTAGCAAGGCTCGGCAATCAGAAGTAGAAAGGTTGTGAGTTTTTAGGATATGGCGCAAGTAAAAAAAGTGATAAAGAAAAAGAGTTTACCCCCGGATTTAGAAGCTTATATGCCCTTGGTCCATTCGATTGCTTCTATGGTTTCAGGCAAGGGGCTTCCTCCCAACATTGATTATAACGATTTGGTCAGTGATGGAACAGTAGGGCTCATGAAAGCTTGGAATAACTTTGATCCCAACCGGGGTGTCAAATTTGAAACCTATGCTTCTTACCGTATTCGCGGAGAAATACTGGATGGACTACGCAATTACAACCCGGTTCCTTACCGTGTGCAGGTTATGATTAGGGATATGGCGCAAAAAGGGACACAAGCCGTAGTCAGCAAAAAACAGCAGAAAGAAGATGAATCACTGGAAAAGAAAGAATTGTCAGAAGCAGAATTTAAGACGGCTTTAAACAAGATCAAAAAGATTGTTTCCGCTTCCGCACTGATGTATTTGTTGTCTTTGGAAGGGGTTTCCGAAAAAGGAGAAATAGAAGTAGCAGGAGAAAGCTCTGTGTCGGAACAAATGGAATTCCAGGAGCTTAGGAATCGTCTTAAACAAGGGATCCTTAATTTACCCGAAGACGAACGGGAAGTTGTGGATTTGTTCTACAATAATGGGATTAACCAAAAGACCATTGCCGCCAAACTAAAACTTTCACGCAGCAAAGTAAACCGGCTTTTGGGCAAGGCGATCATACATTTAAAAGAGCGATTAAAGTAATTGAAGTAGGGGTATAAAAAAATGGCAGATAACCGCCAAATTCAAAGAATAGAGGCTTTTGATTCCGATTTTTCTAAGCTAGAAGAGGCAATGCAGCGTTCCACAAAAACGCATGCAATCATTGCGCACAATATTGCCAATGCCAATACCCCTGGTTATGAAGCACTTAAATTTGATGAGGTTTTGGATGAAGCGGTAAAACGCACGGAAAAACCGCAAGTCGACTTGGAAGAAGAAATGGCAGCTTTAGGACACAACGGTTTACGCTATTCTAGTTATGTGAAGTTGTTAAGTTCTAAAATCAATGTTTTAAAAACCATTGTTACACAGGGAAGGAAATAATAAGTGCCAAATACTTATAGGTTTGGGCTTGAACGTACATTAGACATTAGTGTTTCTGGTATGATGGCGCAGCGTTTGGAAATGGAACTGGTTGCCAGCAATTTAGCCAATATTAATACTACCCGCAGTATTCAAGGAGGTCCGTACTGCAGAAGACTTGCTATTTTTGAGGAAAAGCCCCTTGATTTTGCTCAAACCTTGATGCGTGCGGAGCAGAAAATAACTGGTGGGGGTGGGGTAGACATAGCGGATGTAGCAGAAGACCATGCTCCTTATCAACGCGTTTATAAGCCAGGGCATCCGGATGCAGATCCTTATGGGTTTGTGATGATGCCTAACGTTGACATGGCAAAAGAGATGACTAATTTGGTTTATTCTTCCCGTTTATATGATGCAAATATTACTGCTTTTAATGCAGCCAAGAAAATGGCACAAGAGACGATGCAGTTGCCTTAGATAGGGGGAAAAAATGGCGGATCCAATTGGTCAAATAGGGAGGGGTTTAGATCTTGAGGGGGTAACGGAGGCGCCTAAGCTTTCACGTGCCCCTCTTACCGGTAATATTTTTGAGGATGTCTTGTCTCGGGCCGTAGAGTCTTTGGAAAAAGTAAGCAATACGGAGCTTTATGCAAATCAGTTGATAGAACAGTATATTGCAGGGAAAGCAGATTTACAGGATGTTATGGTAGCCACATCTAAAATGAGTCTTATGGTTCAGTTGGCGGTAACTACCATTACTACAGCGGTAAATACGTTTAAAGAAATTACACAGATGCAGGTTTAGTTTTTTGTTTAATATTGTAAATTAACAGGAGGAAAAAATGGCGGAACCAGGGGAAAGCAGAGGGATAGATCGGCGACTTATTATGACGGTTGTTGGGGTTATAGCTTCTATTGCCATGACCTTTTTCTGGTCTTTTTCTTCTTGCGGTAAGGGAAGCTCGGATAAAGGTTACACTGTCATTTATTCCAATCTTGATCTTAAAGATGCCGCAAATGTAGTGACCAGGTTAAAAGAGCTAAAAATTCCTTATGAATTAAAAGACGAAGGTACAGCTGTTTCTGTTCCAAAGCCTCGGTCAGCAGAAGCTCGCTTGGGGTTGGCGCAAAAGAATTTGCCGTTGGGTGGTGCTGTGGGGTGGGAGATTTTTGATGAGTCAAAGCTTGGAGCCACGGATTTTGACCGCCGAATACAACTGATCCGAGCCATTTCCGGTGAGCTTGCCCGCACCATCCGCCAAATTGATGCAATTGAAGATTGCAGGGTACAGATTGTTATTCCGGAAACCAGGCTTTTTGAGGTTGAAAAAGCGCCGGTTACAGCTTCGGTTATGCTTACATTAAAAGCAGGCAAGAAGATTTCCAATGAACAAGTAAACGGCATAGTACACCTGGTAGCAAGTTCCGTTGAAAACCTGCGTGCCGAAAATGTTACTATCATTGACGATAATGGGAGGATTTTGACTGCCAATGTTTCTCAACAGGTTTTTGCTCCTGTTCCAACTACCGTGACTGTCCCTACTATTATTACAGAAAATGTGGCTCCTGCTGTTACTCCAGAAGCTACTAAGGCAGAGACAAAAAAGAAGGAAGAATCTAAGGCCAAAGAAGAAAGCAAAACAAAAGAAAAACCCAAAGAAATAGTTGCTGGGGAAAAAACATTGACGCCGGAAGAAAGGGCTATGTTGGTACTTAAGGCCAAAAGAGAGCTTGAAAACCAATTGGAAGGAAGGTCCCAATCGCTTTTAAACCGTTTTTATCCTCCCAATAGTGTGGTGATACGCGTTAATGTGGAGCTGGCCAATGCGGATGTTGCAAAAGTAACAGGGAACGACAAAAACAAGGAGCTTCCGCCGGACTTTACTTTAAGGGTAAAACGCATTACTGCTATTGTGTTGGTAGATAACCTTTTTAATCTTACGGAACAAATGAAAGAGGACACTTTTTCTACGGTTTCTGCTGCAATCGGCTACAATCATGTGCGCGGCGACCGGATCGAACTTAGAAAAGTTCCTTTTCGTTATGCGGTCCCTCCCCCAACAGAGATGTCCGGTAAGGTTAGTAAAGTAGTTACAGCAGACACCAAACAAGTTCCTTCTTTATTGGCAAAGTTATCACAGAGCCTGATAGTTGTACTTTCTGTGCTTATTGCAGCAATAATTTTGATCCTAATTGTGGTTATGCGTCGCAGCAGCAAAGTGGCTCTCCCAAAAGAATCGGCTTTTACTTCGGAAGAAAACACAGAGGTTAAACAAGAAGAAGTCTCGTCCACACAAGAAGAGACATCTGCCAAAGGCTCGGGAATGTTAAATGTAATGAAAAGGATGGCAGAAGAAAATCCGGAAAAAATTGCCAATTTGCTTAAGGTTTGGTTAACCGAGAAATAAAGGGGGAAGCAATGCCTTTGTCAGGAAGAGAAAAAGCAACTATTTTTTTGTCCATATTAGGGGCAGAAGCTTCGGCAAAAATATTAAGATATTTGCCGGATGAAGTGGCAGACCTAATAGCTTCCGGGGTCAACCACTTGCCTTCCCCTTCTCCGGACGCATTAAATTTTGTTCTAGAAGAGTTTGGGGATTATATGGCGCTTCCAAAGCCTGCCCAAACTTTTGAACTGGGACAAAGTAATGAGCCCCTTACTCCGCTGGACATCATGCTTACAGCTTCCAGCCGTAGGATTGCTTCTTATTTAATTACCGAAAGGGTGCAAACCATTGCTTTTGTTCTTTCTTTTTATCTCCAAAATAAGAGGCAAGAAATCTTGGCGCATCTTCCCGGCCAAAGAGTAGAAGTAGAAAGCTTGCTCAAAGACTTAAAAACCAATGCTTTAAGCGAAAAGGTCAAAGGGGAAATTGTTTCCTATTTTTCCGCGAAACTTGCTTAAGAGGTATAATCCATTATGGGACTCATAAAAAGAAACCGCATTCAGGAAAAAGGGACCGTATTAATTGAAGAAAAAAAGGTTGAACTTTCTCTCTATACGGAACCAGAAACTCCTTCCATAGAAGAAGAATCACTTGAAGCAGAAATAGTTTCCCCTCCGATCCTTGCCGAAGAATACAAGAGAAAACTGGAAGAAAAAGCGCAACAGGAAGCAAGGCAGATGGTGGAACTTGCGAAAGCAGAAGCCAAGCGTATCAGGGACAAGGCACATGGTGATGGCTTAGAGGAAGGGAAAATAGAAGGCAGGGCAGAGCTAGCCGCTAGAATAGAAGAAGCGCTAGATACAATTAATCAGGCCGTAAAAGAGCGGGAAAAAATTATCCGTGACGCGGAAGCAGAAATACTCCGTTTGGCGATTAAGATTGCCGAACAAATCATTCGCAGTGAGGTTTCACTCCACAGGGATGTCTGCTTAAATATTGTGGCAGAAGCGATCCAAAAAGTAAGCGACAGGGAACAGATGATCTTAAGGGTCAGCCGCGAAGATGTGGAGCAGCTTAAACGCCATAAGGACCGCTTGGCAGGCTTGGTAGACGGGGTAAAAAGTTTTTCTATTTTAGAGGATAGCAATATAGAACCCGGAGGCTGCATGATCGAGACTAATTTGGGTTTTGTGGATGCCCGCATCAGCACTAAACTTGCGGCTATAGAAGAGGCATTTAAGGGAGCCCAAGATGACCACGCAGATTGACCTGGAAAAATATTTCCGCATTATAGAGCAAGTAGACCTCATAGAAGTGATCGGTAAAATCATAGAAGTAGTTGGTTTGATCATAGAAGCTCAGGTGCAGGGTGTTTCTGTGGGAGACATTTGTAGTATTGAACTGGGGAAAAATGGTGAACAATCTTTTGGAGAAGTAGTCGGTTTTCGTGAAGGCCGCGTACTGCTTATGCCTCTGGGTTCTACTGCAGGCATCAGTCCTGGTGCAAAAGTTGTGGCAGCAGGCAAACCTTTAATGGTTAAAGTTGGTCCGGCTGTTTTAGGACGGGTTTTGGGAGGGCTTGGTGATCCAATTGACGGAAAAGGGCCTATTTTTGGGGAAGAAGAGCGACCGCTCGATGCTGACCCTCCTGATCCGGTGCGCAGGCCGCGCGTGACCGAAGTTTTAAAAGTAGGGATTCGGGCGATTGATGGGCTCTTGACCTGTGGCCGAGGCCAGCGTTTGGGTATTTTTGCCGGTTCCGGGGTTGGCAAGTCTACTATTATGGGTATGCTTGCCAGAAATGCGGAAGCAGATATTAACGTAATTGCACTGGTGGGAGAGAGGGGAAGAGAAGTACGGGATTTTATTGAAGAATCGCTAGGGGAAGAGGGATTAAAAAAGTCGGTAGTAGTGGTAGCAACTTCAGATCAGCCAGCTTTAATTCGTATGAAAGCTGCGTTTGTCGCGACTGCAATCGCGGAATATTTTCGGGACCAAGGGAACAAAGTGATTTTGATGATGGATTCTGTCACCCGCTTTGCCATGGCGCAAAGAGAAGTAGGGCTTGCGGCCGGGGAGCCTCCGACAACCAGAGGTTATACCCCATCTGTTTTTGCACTTCTTCCCAGGCTAATGGAGCGGTCAGGTACTTCTGAAACCGGATCAATTACCGCTTTTTATACTATCCTGGTAGAAGGGGATGATTTTAATGAGCCAATTGCAGACCAGTGTCGTTCTATTTTAGATGGACATTTTATGCTATCCAGGGATTTGGCAGCTCGGAACCATTATCCTGCAATCGATATTCCGCCCAGCGTTTCCAGGATCATGACTAACCTGGTTTCAGACGAACACAAGGAAGCAGCGGGTAAATTACGCGAGGTTCTAGCCCGTTATTCAGAAGCAGAAGATCTTATTAATATTGGTGCGTATGTCAAAGGGAGCAACCCCAAAATTGACTACGCGCTTACTAAAATAGAAGAGGTCAACGAGTTTTTAAAACAAGGGACATTTGAACAGGTTTCTTACGAAGATACAGTTGAGAGGCTGATCAGTATTTTTTATTAGGAGATAAAGCATGGTACGTAAACCAAAACCCGGGAAAAAATTTAAATACAATCTGGAGCCGGTCTTAATGGTGCGCCAGATTAAAGAAAAAAAAGAACAGGAACAATTTGCGGACAAAAAACGCGCTTATATCAAAGAAAAAGACGAGGAAGAGCGTTTAAAAAAAACAGAGAAAGAACGCATTGATGATGTCCGCACCTTAATCAAAAAAGGTCCAATCCGTGATTTTGCAGATGTGCTACGCCGCAGGGCACACTTGGGGGTATTGAAGGAAGATGTTGAAAAACAGGTGGAAAAAGTTATTGATGCCAGCAAGGTTTTAGAGAACCAGCGTGTTAAGCTGATTGATGCCATGAAAGACAAAAAGGTCATGGAAAAAGACAAGACCAATAAACTGGATCAATATAAAAAGCTGATGGAAAACCTTGAAATGAAGTTTATGGATGAAATTGCAACCCTGCGTTTCCAGCACGATAAAACCAAAGAATAGTTTACGCCACTTTTTTGACTTTGCCTTTTTTCAGGCATTTGGTGCAGACTTTTACTTTTTTAACTTTGCCGTTGACCAGTATTTTTGCAGGTTGCAAGTTTGGTTTCCATAGTCTTTTACTTTTCATGTTGGAATGGCTTACTTTATTGCCTACTTGGGCTTTTTTCCCGCATATAAAACATCTTAGAGACATGGTTTTTCCTCCCTTAATTAGACGTAGTATTTTACCATAGATTTACTGGCTTTCAACCCATAAAATGTTAAAATTTAGTGCGTGTTTAGTGCTGATTCCAAAAGCAGTAAAATCCATATTGATACCCCCATTCGCTACTTAAAAGGGGTGGGGCCTAACCTTGCCAAGGTCTTTGCAAAAATTGGGATCAATACCATTCTCGACCTCCTCTACTTCTTTCCCCGCGATTATCAGGACCGTAGTCAGATTAAGCGGATCAAGGATCTTGTGTCTGGACAGCAGGCATTGGTTTTGGGGGAGATCAAAAATATTGAATTAGATGTCAAACGCCGTGGCTTTGCATTGGTAAGGGCCGCTATTTCCGATGCAAGCGGGATAGCGGAGGCAATCTGGTTCAACCAGCCTTATTTGCTCTCTTTTTTAAAAAGAGGAACAAAAGTTTTGATTTCAGGGAAGGTTAATACCAATCTTTATCGGGGAGTTTTGGAAATTGCAGTTAAAGATTACGAAAAAATTGAAGGAGAAAAAGATTGGGACAAGATCGTTCCTGTTTATCCTTTAACCGAAGGTCTCTATCAAAAGAACTTAAGAAAACTGATCAAAGAAGCACTCTCTTTATGCTTAATCCAAATTGTTGATTTTATCCCTTCTGGGATTTTAAAGGAAGAAGGTTTTCCTCCTCTTGCCAAAGCAATTTCTAACCTGCATTTACCGGTAGACCTGCGTTTGACTTCCCCTTCCAGGTCCCGCTTGGCGTTTGAGGAGTTTTTTCTTTTTCAGCTTGGACTGCTTTTAATGAGAAAAGCAAGAGAAGCCTCTCTACAAGGGATTCCTTTTGACCCCAAAGTGGAGTTGATATCACAATTTGAAAAGAGTCTCCCTTTTGCTTTGACCAATTCCCAAAAACAGGTCATTGAGGAGCTTAAGGCGGATATGGCTATGGCTAAACCAATGAGCCGCTTAGTGCAGGGTGATGTTGGATCAGGTAAAACCGTTGTAGCTCTTTTTTCCGCACTGGTTGCAGTAGCTGGTGGGTATCAAGTAGCAATCATGGCTCCCACGGAAATTTTGGCGGAGCAGCATTACCTGAAAATCTCCTCATATCTTAAAGACTTTTCTATTAAGGTGCAGTTGTTAACCGGTAGTATCAAGGCAAAGCAGAAAAAAGAGATACTATTAGCTTTAGCACATGGTGAGATAAAAATGCTGATTGGAACGCATGCTTTGATAGAAGAGGGGGTTAATTTTAAGAATTTAGGGTTAGTGGTTATTGATGAACAGCATCGTTTTGGAGTCAGGCAAAGGGCGGTTTTACGCAAAAAGGGTAAGATGCCAGATCTTTTGGTGATGACTGCAACGCCTATTCCAAGAACGCTGGCTTTAACTCTTTATGGGGATTTGGACCGTTCCATTATTTCCGAACTTCCTCCTGGTCGCCTTCCTGTTAAAACCTATTTTGTTCCCAAAAACAAGAGGAGGGATTCTTATGAATTTATCCGTAAAGAAATAAAAAATGGAAGGCAGGTCTTTGTAGTTTGTCCTTTGATTGAAGAATCCGAAACATTAACAATTAAAGCGGCACAGGTTGAAGGGGAACTTTTGCAGGCCAAAATTTTCCCTGAATTTAAGGTTGCGGTAATGCACGGTCGTTTAAAAGGAGAAGAAAAGCAAGCAATCATGAATTCTTTCCAAAAAGGGGAAACCCATGTTTTAGTTTCTACCTCTGTAATTGAGGTGGGGATTGATATTCCCAATGCTACTATCATGATTATTGAACAAGTGGAGCGTTTTGGTCTTTCTCAGCTTCACCAACTTAGGGGGAGAATCGGCAGAGGTTGCGAACAGTCTTATTGTTTTCTTTTTGGTGCACCTCTAACAGAAGAAGCCAAGCAAAGGGTCAAAGCCTTGATTGACTCAAACGATGGCTTTAAGATTGCAGAGTCGGATTTGCAAATCAGGGGGCCCGGGGACTTCTTTGGTGAGAAACAGTCAGGGTTGCCTACCTTCAAGGTAGCTGATATAATCTTGGATGAGCATCTTTTGCGGTTAGCTCGGGAAAAAGCACTCCAAATTTTGGCTAAAGATCCAAAGCTTGAAAATTCGGTTTACGGGCCGCTAAAGCAGCAAATTTTTAAACGTTATGGGGGATTTTTGGGTTTAGAAAGCCTGGAAATGTTAAGTTAGTTAATGCGTATAGTTGGTGGAGTTGCAAAGGGGAGAAAATTAAAGAGCTTAAGCGAAAAGCCTGGCCTTAGGCCTCTTTCCGAACAAGTAAGAGAAGCGCTTTTTAATGTTTTGGCAGAAAGGGTTACGGAGAGTTATTTTTTGGACCTATTTGCAGGTACAGGGGCTGTGGGACTTGAAGCTTTGTCGCGTGGTGCAACACGAGCTTTTTTTGTGGAACAGGATAAAGCGACTGCCAGGGTTATCCAGCAAAATTTAGCGCTGTTGGGTTACCAGGAAAAATCCGAAGTTTTTGTGTTGGATGTTTTGCAGGCACTAGGGATTTTTGAAAGGCGCAAAGCACAGTTTGACCTGGTTTTTATTGGTGCGCCTTACAGCCAAAGCGAGCTTTTGATTAAAGTCCTGGCTGTTTTAGGCAAAGGTGCAGTATTAAACGCTAATTCTATAGTAGTAGCAGAGAGCCATAAAAAGACTAAGTTAGAAGAAAATTACGGGGCGTTAAAATTGGTAAAAGTTAAGAATTATGGCGATACGGTTCTTACTTTTTATAAGGAGTAAATAGATGAAAATCGCGGTCTATCCAGGTAGCTTTGACCCTGTTACAAATGGCCACCTTGATATTATTGAAAGGGCCAGCCGCTTGTTCGATGTAGTATATGTAGCAATAAGCAGCAACCCCGAAAAAAACCATTCTTTTTCTGTTGGTAAAAGAGTAAACATGCTTAAATCTTCTGTCAAAGGTTTTAAAAATGTGAAAGTGGAGACTTTTACCGGACTTTTGGTAGATTATGCTAAAACCAAAAAAGCACGTTCTATTATACGCGGACTCCGCGCAGTTTCTGATTTTGAATATGAATTTCAATTAGCACTTACCAACCGCAAACTGGCTCCTGAGATTGAAACCATATTTTTTATGACCGATTATAAATTTTCTTATTTAAGCTCCAGTTTGGTTAAGCAGATTGCAGGTTTAGGCGGAGATGTGAGAGGGTTGGTGCCAAAGGGTATAGAAAAGGAATTATCGAGAAAGGAGCAATAGTAATGGCAATGGAAATACTTGGTTTGATTGATACTTTGGAGTCTGTGATTTTGGAGGGGAACCGGGTTCCTTTGACCAAGAAGATTATGGTGGATGAAGCAAAGGTCTTATCTTTGATAGACAAAATTCGTTTGGTGGTTCAGGGTGGAGGGGATTATGCAAAAAAAATAATTGATAAGGATTTTAAGAGTGAGGGAGAGGCGCATTTTACTCCAGGGCAAGAAGAGTCGAAATCTGAAAACAATGCTATTCCAGAAGGAATGATGGGAGATAACAAATCTATGGAAGTGATCCAGCAGGCTTACCAAATGGCAAAAGAAGTAAGGGTTGGCGCAGATAAATATGCGGATGAAGTTTTGTCTAATTTAGAGGCTGCAGCAGGCAGGGTGCTGCGTACCATTCAAGCCGGCAGGGACAGGCTAAAAAAGAACCTTGGTAACAATATGGGGTCTTCGGCACAAAGTGCAGAAAAAGAAACGGAGTAATAAACATGAAAAGAGCAGGCGGCCGTAAAAACAACCAGATCCGTAAAGTGGAAATCATCCGGCATTTTTTAAAATATCCGCAAGGCTCGGTACTACTTACCATGGGTGGGACCAAAGTCCTTTGCACGGCCATGATCGAAGAAGGTGTCCCTCCTCACAGGAAAGGTAGGGGTGGGTGGGTTACAGCTGAATATGCCATGCTTCCTGCTTCTACTGCTTCCAGGGGGCTTAGGGAACATTCCCAGGGTGGTAGGGTTAAGGGCAGGACGCACGAGATCCAGCGTTTAATTGGCAGGAGCCTTAGAGCCATAGTCGATATGGAGGCATTGGGAGAACTTACCATATATGTAGATGCAGATGTCCTGCAGGCTGACGGGGGAACGCGTACCGCATCTATTACCGGATCTTTTATTGCACTTTATGATGCTTGTACCTCTTTACTGAAACAAGGGAAAATTAAAAAAATGCCGATTAAAGGTTTTATGGCAGCAGTGAGTGTTGGTATTGTTAATGGGGAAGAATTGGTTGATTTGGACTATAAAGAAGATTCCTCAGCAGAAGTGGACTTGAACGTGGTTATGACAGAAAAGAAAGAATTGGTGGAAGTACAAGGTACGGCAGAGGGA
>JAPLLA010000019.1 GCA_026387795.1 Candidatus Saganbacteria bacterium
ATTGGCAATATTAAGGAACAGGGTACAGCAGTTTTTACAATTTATAATGTTTTGGGGCAAAAGGTATTATTAGAAGAAGCAAAGACAAACGGAGACGGAAAAGGCCGGATCTTCTTTAAAAAAGCGCAAGAAATCTACGAAAAATTTTTAATCAACCTAAGCAACCCTTGGCCATATTTGGCTTCACAGCCGTGTATGGCTGCAGTTGTTTTAGAAGAAACAGAAGTCCAGCCCCTGCAATTATTGTTTAGTTACGTAGAAGTTTTGAGGGCTGCACTTAAACAAGGGAAAGACGACCTGGATCTTGGTCCGGACAAAGAAGCAACCATTGCAAAAATGTTGGAGTTTTATGGCTTATTGCAAGCCAGCTTTACCAATCCCTGGGACAAAAAACTGGTCAAAGCCGCAGAGCTGGAGTTTAAGCTGGGCTTGGCAGCTTACTATAAAGCCAACAGCCGCTTGGATTTGTGGAAAAAATATATTGGGGAAGTCCTGGTTGCGCTTGAAGATGAACCAAGGCTTCTACAGGAAACCCCGCCAGCAACAGAAAAAGAAGCCACAGCAGTGCTCCACTTACGTTTACTGCGCGGCAGCGCATTAATGGCTCAGGCAGACCAGCTTTTTAGTGTTTTTGCGGAAACCGAAGAAGTAAAAAAACTGTGGGAAGAGGCAGTAAAAACCTATAGCTTGATTTTAAAAGAAAGTTCTGGGCAGCGCCTGAAAAAAATGGGGCGAACCATTTATGATGTACAAATAGAATACCTCCGCTCTAGCATGAAGCTCCCGAAATTTGAATCCAACCCAGTGTTTATGCAAATCCTAAAACAAATCGAAAAGCTGGAAGAAACCAGAAAAACCAGAGAATTAAGCCCAGAAGAGAGGAAGTTTTTTATCCAGGCTTGCATCACGATTGGAGACGCTTATATTTGGGATGAAAAAATAAAAGACCCGGCAAAAGCAAAATTATATTATGACCGTGCAGAAAGCGAAGAAAAAGAAATCAAGGATTTGGCAAAACGAGAAGTAAGCTGGCTTAAAGATGCTTTAGCAAGCATGTACAAAGGACAAGCCTGGACCGCTTTAGAAATCAGTAAAGGAACAGGGACAGCGGTAACATTGGGGTCAGCAAAGGCCTCTCAGGAAGCGGAGCAAAAATTTGGCCGGCTTAGAGATTTGTATAAAGATAAGCCAAATCTCAATCCAAAAGAAATAGAAATGCTTGCTTTTGCTTATTATGGATTAGGGGAGTTGGCGCTTAGAGGCGGACAAGCCCCAAACTATGCTTTGGCGATAGAAGAATACAAGGAGGCCTTGAAAGTACTTAAGGGGAACCAAGATCCCAGAACAGGAGACTACAAAGATATCGATTCAGCTAAAAGGGCGCTGGCCATATACAATGGGTTGGCAGATGCAAGTAAGGGGCACAGGAAATTTGGAGACGCTAAAACATATTTTGAGAGCGCCCAAAAAGTACTTGAGCAAATTAAGGCGCAAATTTCTATTTTGTCCGAAGGAAGGGCCGCTGTGGAGGATCCCAAGTGGGTAAAGAAGGCAGAAGATCAGATTTTCACGGGTTTAATGCGGCTGCCCAAAGAAGAAAGAGCGCTTTCTTCTTATGTTAGGGCTACCGGAGAAGTTGCCACAAGCAGCCAGGGTGATCAGGGGGTGGAAGAAACTGCAGCTGGTGGCGGGGTAGCGGGAGAGGTAAAAATTCCGATTGACGATACTCAGACAGTTGGGGTTGCGGTTGCTGTAACAGGTAGAAAGTTAAACCGTTCTGTGACATCCGATCCGAAACTATCTAACGCAAAAGCAATGGCAGATATAGATAAACAAATCACGGACCTACAAAAAGAAATTGATGCACTTGGGCCAACTGTTTCCAGGGAGACCTATCTTTTTAGGATGAAAGGGTTGGAAGAAGACAAGAAGCAGCTACAGGAAGCTGCCAGCAAAGGAGAAAAAGAACCTTTGTTAACATCCATAGCAGACATGCGCACTTCAATGGATATATGGTGGGAAAAGACTTTTGGCAAGGTTGGAATGCTCAGATTGGATCTTATGGGAGACCAAAATACGGTTTGGTACAATACCAGCGGTAGGCAGGCTACTCAAACTTTTCTTGCCGAACGCCTGGGTTTAAAAGGCCGCTTTACTTTTACGGGTTTTCAGCCGGTTGCGGAAAAGTGGTTTTTTCAGCCATACGCAGAACTGGCCGGGTTTTTGGGAATAGCAAACAAGAAAAGCGGTTTAGTAGAAATGCAGACGGATTCTGCAGAAGACAATAAACAATGGACAGATGGACCTGGAGCCGCGACTTTGGCAGAAAGACAAAAAGACGTATCCGGCGGAGCCCTTGAATTGGACTATGCAGCAGCATTGGGGCTTCAAGTTGTGCGGCCAGGGATTCGCCTGGGAAGTTGGGGGACCTTGGATCTTTTGGGCACAGTGGAAGGAAAATACTCTAGGGATGCTTGGGGGAGAAGGGCAGGGCTATTTTGGCCGGGGACGGTTACCCATCCTTCTTACTTTGTTGATCCTACGGAAACCAGGAAAAGAGATTTGGATGTCACATTCTGGACTTTAAAAATGGGGTTCGATCCTACCTTATATTTATGTAACGGGAACCTGGTTATTTCTCCCAGCATAAGCAGCGAATTCTTTTTTAGAGAGATAGCAAGCAGGGGATGGAGCGTAACAGCAAGATTGGGAATAGATTTTTATTTTTGGGAGAAATTCCCATTTTCCGTTAACTTTAATTTTAATACGGGCAAACAAGAACAATCCCTGCCTTGGGCCAAAGACGGAGGAGAAGGATCTCAATCCGTATTTACAAAATGGCGTACCTATACTTTTGATCTTAGTTGGTATTTTTAACCTCCTTTTTGGGCAAAACAATGGTGTTTGACTCTCCCTATTTTCCCATCTATAATGTATAGGTTTTGTTGCCTATATCCCTATTTTTGAGGAGGAAAAGATGCGCTTTTTTGTAAAACTCTTGTTATGTTTGTGTTTATTGGTTTTTACGGTTTCTATTTTTGGTTGCGCCCCTACTAAAGGCGGAGACAAAGAGATCACCTTAAATATATGGATCATGCCAAACAGTCTGGAACCGGTTAAAGATTTAGAAGAAATTCTGGCTGGTTTTGAAAAAGAAAATCCGGGAATTAAAGTAAAAGTGACTTCTGTGGACTGGGGTGCAGCGTGGACCAAGATTACTACTGCCGCAACCAGCAAAGATGTGCCTGATATTGTCCAGCTCGGCTCTACTTGGGTAGGGGCAATTTCAGGGATGGGGGCATTGGCTGACCTCAAAGATAAGGTTGGGGAATTGGGAGGCTCTTCCAGTTTTGTCCCGGCAGCTTGGCAGTCTTCTGGCCTCAAAGGTTCAGGGCAAGTCACATCCATCCCCTGGTTTGTAGACGCACGCGCAGTTTTCTATCGCACCGACGTTTTTAAGAAGCTCGGGCTTACCGAAAAAGACCTAAACACCTGGGATTCTTTTGTAAAGACTTTGCAAAAAATAAAAGAGGCAAACCTGACCATTGACGGAGTGAGGATTGTTCCTCTAGGGATGGCAGGAAAGAACGATTGGAATGTTATCCATAACCTGGCTCCCTGGATTTGGGCTGCAGGCGGAGAGTTTATTGCCCCTGACCTTAAAACATCGGTTGTGAACAGTCCGGATGCTCTAAAAGGGGTAATCTTTTATGTCTCTTTAGTGGAAAAAGGGTTTGTGCCGCTGGAATATTTGGAGCTCAACTCCGCACAAGTAAGCAGCAACTTTAACCAAGGGGCGTGTGCCGTTGAGTTTGACGGCCCCTATGAAATAAAAACCTTAACTACTCCTCCTCAACAAGGGGGATCTTTTGGCAGTGTGGCTTCAGAAAACTTTGGAGTTGCTCCTTATCCAACCGGTCCTGCCGGACGCAGCACATTTGTGGGCGGGTCAAACTTGGCAATGTTTAAAGCAGCCAAACATCCGGAAGCATCCTGGAAAGTGATCAAGTATTTAATGAACAAAGATTCCCAGCTTGCCTATGCAAAAGCAACCGGATTTTTGCCTTCCAGAACCGAAGTTTTCAATGATACTTATTTCAGCGCAGATCCAAAGAGAAGGGTTTTTAAAGAAGCGCTTAAATACGGCAAAACCTATCCCTGCATTGCATCCTGGGGGGTATTGGAACCGATCTTAACCCGTCGTTTTGGGATCATGTGGGACTATGTGACCAGGCCGGACAAAGAAGGATTGGTAGACCAACAAAAAATTGAGGAACAGCTTAAGATGGCAAGGGACGAAATGCAAGTTGTGATTTCCCAAGAGAGGTAGAGCAATGTGTGGAATATTTGGCTACATTGGAGAAAAAGAAGCTCTTCCCTATATTCTTGAGGGATTAAAAAAGCTGGAGTATCGTGGCTACGACTCTTCCGGGGTTGCAGTTTTGAAGAACGGTAAGGTTACCTGCGTAAAAAAAGAAGGCAAGATCAAAAACCTCGAAAAAGCCCTGGAGAAAAAAGACCTTTCCGGAAAAATCGGGATTGGTCATACTCGCTGGGCAACCCACGGCAGGCCATCGGACGAAAACAGCCATCCCCACGCAGACTGCAAAGGAGAGATTTTTGTAGTCCACAACGGGATCATAGAAAATTACTTGATGTTAAGAAGGGCGCTGGCTGAAAAAGGGCACAAATTTCACTCCACAACAGACACCGAAGTCCTGGCACATTTAATTGAAGAGCATTTAAAAGGAAACTTGGAAGAAGCGGTCCGAGGGGCTTTGCGCGAAGTAGAAGGCTCCTATGCCATTGCGGTTATTTGCAGCAAATATCCAGACCAGATTGTAGCGGCACGTAAAGCCAGTCCATTGGTGATTGGGATAGAAGAAAATGGGACTTTTATTTCTTCAGATATTCCCGCATTGCTTAAATACACAAGCAAGGTTATTTACCTAAAGGACGAAGAGATTGCTACAGTTAAAAGAAAAAAAGGGCACATTTGCACTTTAAGCGGAAAGCCGGTAAAAAGAAAACCGGTTTTTATTTCTTGGGACCCGGAGTCAGCAGAAAAAGGCGGCTACTCCCATTTCATGCTCAAAGAGATCCATGAGCAGCCAAAAGCAATCCGCGACACCCTAAAAGGGAGAATACGGCCGGATAAGGCTGAGATTCATTTTGACGAAATGAAATTTTCCGCGGATGATTTTAAGAAAATTAACCGCGTTGTTTTTACTGCTTGCGGTACCAGCTGGCATGCGGGCTTGGTTGGAGAATATCTTTTTGAGCAGATCGCAAAGGTTATGACCGAGGTTGAATATGCCGCAGAGTTCCGTTATCGCGACCCAGTTATGGACGACAAGACCTTGGTAATTGCAATCAGCCAATCCGGTGAAACCGCAGATACCTTGGCAGCAATAGAAGAAGCAAAAGAAAAAGGGGCAAAAGTACTTTCGATTTGCAACGTAGTAGGTTCTTCTATTGCCAGGGAGTCGGACGCAGTGGTTTATACTTATGCGGGCCCTGAGATTGGGGTTGCTTCTACCAAAGCATTTACCACGCAATTGACTGTGATCTATCTTTTGGCTTTGCTCATGGGGCAAGTCAAAGGGACCATTTCTAAAGCAGATATCAAACAACGCATTTCCGAGCTTTTGGAGCTTCCCCAAAAAATGGAATCACTTTTGGAGCGGGAAAAAGATGTAGAAGAAATAGCCTCCAGGTATTACGAATGTAGCAATGCCCTTTATTTAGGAAGAGGGAAGGGCTTTCCTATTGCACTGGAAGGAGCGCTCAAGCTTAAAGAAGTATCTTACATCCATGCAGAAGGATATCCTGCAGCAGAAATGAAACATGGTCCCATTGCCTTAATTGATAAAAACATGCCGGTAGTGGTTTTGGCCCTGCAAGGCCGCCGCTACGAAAAAATTCTGGGCAACATTGAGGAAGTAAAAGCCAGGGGAGGAATTGTAATTGCAGTTGCAAACGAAGGAGACGACGATATTTGGGAAAAAGCAGATGAAGTGATTTTTATCCCGCGCACATCGGAAATCATTTCCACTCTGCTTGCCATTGTTCCGCTTCAGCTTTTTGCTTACTATATTGCGGTAAAACGCGGCTGCCACATAGACCAGCCGCGCAATTTGGCAAAAAGCGTAACTGTAGAGTAAAACATGCAAAACCCTTTTGGCGTAACTTTTTATCCTGAACTCTGGTCAAAAAACGAAGTCAAAGAAGCTTTTGTTTTAATCAAAAAAAGCGGCTTTAATATTATCCGTTTTGGCGAAATCAGCTGGGGAGAAGTAGAACCAAAAGACGGCAAATTTGATTTCCGCGCTTTTGATGAAGCATTTAAAATTGCCCAAAAACTCGGGCTTAAAATTTTACTTGGCCTCGGTGTTTCACAAGCTCCGCAATGGTTAATCGCCAAGCATCCAGAGTTCAAGCAGGTCTCTTCTTGCGGTTTTACGCATCCCGAATACGGCCCGCGGCCAAATGTATGCAGGGATAACCCCAGGTTTTTAAAATATGCCAAGCGCTATGTCGAAAAAGTACTTAAACGTTACGCCAAACATCCTGCACTTGCAATGTGGCAGATTGACAATGAGCCAAACTATCCGCCGCTAGACCTTACAAACAACTGCTTGGATTTTTGCCACTGTCCTGCCACGCGTAAAGCTTTTATTGATTGGCTTAGGGAGAGATACAAAACCATAGACAAGCTGAACCAAGCTATGGGAACAAGTTTCTGGGGAAATCGCCTGGGGAATTTTGCCGACATTGCTACTCCCAAAGGCGGATTTTGGGATGCCGGTAACCCGCATTTTTATCTGGAATGGATGCGCTTCAAAAGCGAACAACTTAGCAAGTGGCTCTGCTGGTTAAAAGGGCTGGTCCGAAAATACGATAAAGAACATCCAGTGGGAACCAATAATTTTGTGGGAATCTGCTGCCGTACCCCCGACCATCTTAAGCTTGCCCGTGGAATGGATTATTACGGCTGGGATGTTTACCCAAAGGGGACCAGAAATTCTCCTGAGAGCTTGGCGGAACACGCAGACCATTGGAGAGGAATATGCGAAGCAAATAATGCCGCATTTATTCTTTCCGAACTCCAAGGCGGACGCAATGTGCGCTGGGGTTATCCGGGTTGGGTAAAAGGGGAAGAAATCTACACTTGGTCGCATCAAGTAGCAGCGCATGGTGCCAAAGGCATTTTATATCATGCTTTAAGACCCCCCCTGTTTGGCAGTGAAACCGGCGGCTTTGGGATTTTGGGTGCGGACGGAGGAGAAACAGACCGGCTGCAGGAAATTGTAAAAGCAGGTAAAGAATTAAAACAGGTTTGGCCGATTATTAAAGATGCAAAGCTAAAAGCAGAAATTGCGATTGTATATTTAAAAAGTGCGGAGATCCAAACTTATCAAGAAGAAGGTCCGGTGCGCTCTGTGCCTGCGGGTTGGGTTGGAGGGCGTGGGGACATTGGGCTTATGTATGGGCTGGATAGCATTGCAGGCGCATACAGGGTACTTTGGGACTGGGACCTGCCCGGAGAATTTCTTTTTGAAGATAACCTGGCCAAAGAACTCCCTTCTTATAAAGCGATCCTTCTTCCCAATCCATATCTTTTGGACACAAAAACCGCCCAGGCTTTAATGCAATTTGTAAAGAATGGCGGCAGCCTGATTACAGAAGCGCGGTTTGGAATGAAGGACGAGCTTGGACATCTGCGTCCGCAGCCATTCCTTCAAAACTTTTTTTCCGTTAGGTACATTGGCACAGAAGTGATTGAAGGAGAAAAAACACTCAAAAAATTAGGCGGCAAAATTACGGGTTTTAGGGATTTAATAGAAACCAAAGAAGAGGTAGCGGGCTATTTTGAAGATGGCAAGCCGGCTTTAATTTTAAAAAAAGTAGGCAAGGGTACCATTGTTTATGCGACATTTAGTTTATTTGCAAATCTGCTTAAATATGAAAACTTAAATATCGTCAGATGGCTGCGCAAGCATTTGCCGGAGCCTTTTTACAAATTAAAAGCGAGCGAAGAAGTGGAAATAGTGCCGTGGGAAGACAAAGACCTTTTCTTTTATGCAATTAACCATGCGGACAAAGAAGAAAAAGTAAAAATTACCCTCCAAAATAAGGTCAAAAAAGCGGAAGATTTATTAGGGAAATCCGATTGCGTAGTTTTGCAAGGTACGATACAATTTTCTCTCATGCCGAGAGGCGTAAAACTTATTAAAGTGCACCAGTAAGGAGAAAGCAAATGAAGTACGGATTTTTTGACAAGAAAAATAGGGAATATGTAATTACCAGACCGGATACGCCGCTCCCCTGGATCAATTATTTGGGCAGTGAAGAATACTGCGCGCTTTTTTCAAACACCGCAGGCGGATACAGTTTTTGCGTAGACCCTCTTTACCGCAGACTGCTTCGCTACCGTTACAACAATGTCCCTATGGACCGCGGCGGCAGATACATATATATAAGGGACAACAAGACCAAGGAATATTGGTCCCCAACCTGGCAGCCGGTTTTAAAAGACCTCAAGCATTTTAAATACGAGTGCCGTCATGGTACAGGGTATTCCGTGATTTCTTCAGAATATGACGGAGTACAAACCAAAGGGACCTATTTTGTCCCGCTAGGGGAGAACTGCGAAGTGTGGATGCTGCAAGTTAAAAATGTTTCTAAAGCAGCCAAGAAAAAAAACTTAACGGTTTTTTCTTTTGTGGAATTCTGCTTGTGGGACGCATTAAACGACATGACAGATTTTCAATATAACTTGAACATCGGCCAAACCGAATATACAGATGGGGTTATTTGGCACCTGACCCGCTACAGAGTAGAAAAATACCAATTTGCCTATTTAGCCTGCACCAACCAGGATGTAACCAGTTTTGATTCAGACCGGGACAGCTTTCTTGGGCCTTACGGTTCTTTTGAAAATCCCAAAGCAGTAAAAGACGGCAAATGCTCAAACTCTATTGCGTGCGGTTGGTCTCCGGTTGGTTCGCACTGTGTCCCTATTACACTGAACGATAAAAACGAAGAAACCGTTATTTTTGTACTTGGCTATAACACAGACAAAAAAGACGTAAAAAGGATCTTAAAGAAATTCGATTCCAAAACAAAGGTGGAAAAAGAGATCCAAAAGCTCAAAGAGTATTGGGAAGAGAGCCTCAACAAGTTCACAGTTGAAACCGAAGACGAAGAAATGAACACAATGTTAAACACCTGGAACCAGTACCAATGCCGTACCACTTTTAACTGGTCCCGTTCCGCTTCTTACTACGAAGCGGGCATCGGCCGCGGCATGGGTTTTAGGGATTCAAACCAAGATACCTTGGGCTTTGTGCATCAGATCCCGCAAAAGGTAAAAGAGAGAATTATTGATATCGCTTCTACTCAATTTGAGAACGGAAGCGCAAACCACCAGTATCAGCCGCTTACCAAAAAAGGTGCTGGCGGAGGATTTTCCGACGACCATCTTTGGCTAATTATTTCTGTGGCAGGATACATTAAAGAAACTGGAGACTTTGCTTTCCTGTCTCAAAAAGTCCCGTTTGAAAACGGCAAAAAAGCGCCGATGTACGAACATTTGGAAAAAGCGATTGAATATACCATGACTAACCTGGGTCCGCACGGATTGCCCAAAATGTTTAAAGCAGATTGGAACGATTGCTTAAACCTTCCTGGGGCCAAAGGCCAGTCAGAATCCGTGATGGTTGCCCAGCAGTTGGTTTACGTAGCCCGCGAAATGGAAAAACTGGCAGTATACGCAGGTAAGTCGGAAGATGCGGAAAAATATGCCAAGTATGCTCAGCAAATGACCAAGAGCATCAATTCCGTAGCTTGGGATGGTTCTTGGTATTTACGCGCTTTTACAGACGATAAGGAAGCAGTGGGATCTTCCAAATGCAAAGAAGGAAAGATTTACCTGGAAACACAGCCTTGGGCGGTTATGAGCGGAAGCGCGCCGGAAGATCGGGCAAAAAAGTGCATGGATTCTGTTTACAAGCATTTGTTCAGCAAGCACGGGATCATGATCCTGCAGCCTTCTTACGAAGAGTATCCTCCTGAGCTTGGTACGATCGGTTTTTACCCTCCGGGGCTTAAAGAAAACGGAGCGATCTTTTGTCATCCAAACCCATGGGCCATGGTTGCAGAATGCATGTTGGGCAGGGGAGACCGCGCGTTTGAATATTACAAAGCGATCCTTCCGGCAGCGCGCAACGACATAGCAGAGATCCATCGTACAGAGCCATATGTCTACTGCCAAATGATTGCGGGCCGTGACCACGCTAAGTTTGGAGAAGGCAAAAACTCTTGGTTGACTGGTTCTGCTTGCTGGAACTTTGTAGCAGCATCACAATGGATCCTTGGCATCCGCCCAGATTACGAAGGACTGATGGTTGATCCTTGCATTCCAAAAGGATGGGACGGTTTTGAAGTAAAGAGAGTATTTAGAGGCGCAACCTATTACATTACTGTAAGAAACCCCAAACATGTTTCAAAAGGGATCAAAGAAGTTACAGTAGATGGTAAAAAGGTTGAATCCAATGTTGTCCCTGTCTTTTCAGATGGCGGCGAGCATTTTGTGGAAGTCCTCATGGGGTAGAGATTTGTCCTAGGCCAACGCCGGGAATCCCGGTGTATTGACAAGATACCGGGAATCCCGGTATAATTGCAAATATGAAGATCCACTTGCCAAATAGCGCTTTTTTGGGTAATATTGACCCTTTTATTCGCGGGTTTGATCCTTTATCAGACAATGTTCTGGAAATTTCCGCCAATGATAAATGGATTTCAGTTCATCCAGTGGTTTTATCGATGATTGCCGCACTTGGCTTGACAATTGATGCCAAGAATATTTCTTGTGCTAAGTTTGAAGCAAAATCAAAACACTATCTTGCGCGCATGGGACTTTTTCAAATATTGGGAATTAGATCAGACTTTGATTTTGTGGAGCACGAACCTGCCGGCCGCTTTATTCCTGTCACCCAGATAAAAACGTCAGGCGAGCTGACAAAATTCATCACCGAAATGATCCCTCTTTTACATCTTGAGCCGGAGCAGGCGAAAACGATCGGTTACATTGTAAGCGAATTAGCGCGAAATGTTATTGAGCATGCTGCTTCCGAAAAAGGGGCAGTATTGTGCGCCCAATATTATAAAAAAAGCAATTCAATCCGCGTTGGGATTGCTGATACTGGTGTTGGCATAAAAAAAACGATCAATCAATCCTATGCTGCGGCAACTGATCTGGAGGCTGTTAAACTTGCCCTGCAGCCGGGAATTACAGGAACAACAAGAAGAGAAGGGGGTACAGAGCAAAATGCCGGGGCAGGACTGTTTTTTATAAAATCCATTGCCAGCGTGAACCGGGACTTTTTTGTCATTTACAGCGGATCAGGATTTTATAAGCTGCTGAAAAAAACATCGCGAGTAAGACCGCAGCTAAATGCAAACCCGGAAAAAGACCGGCACTCGGAAAGCGATGAAATGCCTTTTTGGCATGGGACTATTGTGGGGATAGACATTTCCCTTAACCAGACCGAAGAATTTTCCCTGTTGCTGGATGCCATAAGAAAAACCTATAGTACTGCTCTGAAAGAAAGAAGAAAATCACGCTATAGGAAGCCAAGGTTTATATGAAGCAGATAAATATTTTTGATAAAGCTGGATCGTTTGCGGAAAATAAAGACATTGCTAAAGCGGTCCGGATAGAAGAGATCCTTCCTGCGTTAAACAAGCAGGAGGAAATTATCCTGGATTTCAAAAACGTTGAGGCTGCTACGCAGTCTTTTATCCACGCGCTTCTCAGCGATGTTATAAGGAAATACGGCGGCGAGGTTTTGGACAAAATATCTTTTAGATCGTGTAATGATACCGTAAAAAAGATAATAGGCATTGTGGTTGACTACATGCAGGAGTAAAGCACTGGTGTGCCATTTTGGCACACCTCTATTTTCCGACGGCGGCGAGCATTTTGTGGAAGTGGCGATGGGGTAAGACAAGGAGCCAGATATTTTTTTATTAGCTTCCTCCGGTTCCATTGCTATTGCAGTCAGCTTTTATTTGTTCCATTTTTCTGCCTCACGAGGCTAATTTTGTTAATAGGTTCAAAAATCTTTTCAGATTAGTTAGGAGGCTCCTCCACTACCATCCGAGCACTCTCCTGTGGCACCTGTTCCTGGAGCACAAAGCTCTGTTGAGATAACATCTCCGCCATCGCCACAGCCGAATGCTGCCGAAGGGCCCGTATTACACGAGTTGTTTGCTATTCCCCCATTGGCAACACATCCGCCAGCAGCATTTGAACCCGCAGGGCAAGCATCTCCGTATGTCTTTCGGGAAGCTAAACTTAGTAGGCCTGGGGCTTGATATTTTATCTTTTCCATTTTATTCCTCCGCAGGTTGATTTTAGTAAAGCATACACTATGGAATAGGGGGGGGGGCAAGGAGAAAAACCGCTAAGCCTTAGTGCTAAAAGTGGATGAATCCCAATTTACAGGAATATCTTTTTTGTAAGTCAGCTTGCGGTTTAAGTAGTCAGAGAGCATCTGCTTAAGCTCTGCCATTTCTTTTTCCGGCAGGTTATCGCTCATCTTTGGCTTTCCAGTGGCAATATCAACTACCGTAAACCCTTTATCGCTTATTACTCTAATCGCTTCGGGAACAGCGGTCTTTTTTACTACCTGGTAAGCCGCGAATTCTGGATTGTACTGGTCGCGTAATCCCACAATAAATAAATAGCGAAAATTGTGGGCCAAATCCTGCTCCGATGGATAAGCTATACCTTTAGGATGAGTATGGTAAACTCCTAAAAATTCCATCCCGTGCTTTTGTAAAAAGAGGTGGCCGCGCTCAAAATCTTCGCCAACCAAGCCGTATTTTTTATTTGGGTCAAGGAATTCTTTGTTGGCAATGGGAAGTACGGCCATAATAGAGTTCCCTTGCCCGCCCAAGATTCCGCCAGTCTCCTGCGGATACGCTTCCATGGCTTGTTGTAAAATTATTCTATATTGATGCTCTGTAATCTGTAACATAATTTAGTTGTTGTGGGGGTGCGTTGTGGGTTGTGGGGCGAGTTGTGAGTAGTGAGAATGGGGATAATTTAAATAATTCCCCACAACCCACCCTCACAACACGCCTCACAGCTCATAACCCACAACTCACAACCCTAAGAAAGAAATTTCTTTACCATGGCATTAACAACTTTGCCGTCTATGCCAGGAGCCTTTTGGAGAACCTCTTTCATGACTTTGCCCATATCCTTGGCAGAAGCTGCACCGGTATCGGCAATGACTTGTTTGATTAGCGTTTTTAGTTCTTCTTCGGAAAGAGCTTTGGGTAAATATTCTTCCACAATCAAAAGCTCTTTAGCGGTTTCTTCTGCGGCTTCGTTTCTCCCCACTTTTATTGCTTCTTCAATCGCTTCTTTTAGGCTCTTGCCGTATTTAGAAATAATTTTGATGATTTCTTCGTCCGGAAGTTCCCCCCGCGCATTTACCAAAAGGATCTTGCTCTTTACCATGCGGAGCACCGAAAGCCTTTCCGCGTTTTTTTCTTTCATGGATTTCTGCAAATCGTCGTTTAATTTTTTAAACATTTTTCTCTCCTCCTTTTCGCGGCATGATACTACATATGACAGTGTATAGCAAGAAAGCAAAACAAAAACACCATATATAGCAGCTTGACAGCCCCAGATATAGTAGCCTATACTGACCCCGCTCCCAGAGGTAGTGAATATTGAAGTGTCCTTTTTGTGGCAAAAAAAACGATCGAGTACTGGAATCGCGAGTTGCGGAAGAAGGGTTGGCAGTCAGAAGGCGCCGCGAATGCGTTGGGTGTAAGGAACGCTTTACTTCCTACGAGCGGATAGAAGAAAAGCCCCTCTGGGTGATCAAGCGCGACGGCCGCAAGGAGACTTATTCCAGGGAAAAACTGTTAAGCGGGGTGGTGAGGGCGTGCCACAAGCGATCAGTAGCGCTTAGTGCGGTAGAAAGATTGGTTTCCGAAGTAGAAAAACTTTTACATAAAGAAAAAGGGCGGGAGGTTAAATCTTCAAAACTTGGCGAACTCACCCTAAAAAAGCTTAGAAAACTGGATTCCGTAGCCTACGTGAGATTTGCCTCTGTTTACCATCAATTTAAAAACCCCGAAGAGTTTTTTATTGAAATGAAGAAATTATTATCCGGGGGGCGTCGTGGCAGATAGAGAAAAGAAAGGAAGTGCGGCAATGAATCCAATGGCAGTAGCGGACGAAATAAAAAAAGAAGATTCAACGGACTTGGCTTTGTTTGTAAGAACCTCGGGAGACGATATTATTGCCTGGAACAGGCAGAAGATTGTGGAAGCCTTGATCCGGGAGACCGGGCTGGCCAGAGAAATAGCGGACCAGATTGGATGTGAAGTGGAAGACGAAATGAAGAAGATGAACCTTAGGTTTGTTACTTCCCCGCTTATCCGCGAGCTGGTAGATGTAAAACTTTTGGAACACGGTGAAGAAGAAGCGCGGCGCAAGCATACCAGACTTGGCACCCCGCTTTATGATGTGCAGCAGCTCATTGTCAACGCCAACAAAGAAAATGCCAATGTCCCACATGGTCCCGAAGCCACCAACCTGACCCTTGCTGAAAACATTAAAAAAGAATTTGCCCTACTTTCGGTTTTTGCCCAGGATGTTGCTGATGCACACATGCGTGGCGACCTGCACCTGCATGATTTGGGTTTTATAGACCGCCCTTATTGCAGCGGACAATCCGTGGAATATGTAAAAAAATTCGGGCTCGACCTTCCAAACGCGCTTTCAATAGCAAAACCGGCAAAACACGCAGAAGTTTTGCTTGCACAAATGGTTAAATTCTCTGCTGCACTCCAGGGAGTGTTTGCCGGTGCAATTGGCTGGGATGCGGTAAACCTCTTTTTTGCTCCATTTTTAGAAGGGATGTCAGACGCAGAGATTAAGCAGATTGCACAAATGATGATCTATGAATACAGCCAGCAAGCAGTGGCCAGGGGAGGGCAGGCGATTTTTTCAGACATCAACATATACTGGGAAATTCCCAAACACTTTGAAAATGTTCCGGCAATCGGCAAGGGGGGACAGTATACGGGCAAGGTTTACGGAGACTACTTAAAAGACGCACAGAGGTTTGCTTGGGCATTATTTGACGTATATATGGAAGGAGACGGCTCCGGTCGTCCCTTCTTTTTCCCAAAACCGCTGGTGCACATGACTGAAAAGTTTTTTAAAACCGAAGGCCACCAAGAATTCTTATTGCATATTTCCAAAGTCGCCACGGAAATGGGGAACACTTATTTTGTGTTTGACCGGGGAGAAACCGCCAAGATTTCCGAATGCTGCCGTCTCTCTTTTAAGCTGGAGCAGTCGGATCTGGATGATGCCAAAGAACCGTGGAGGATGCGCTATTCCGCTCTCCAAAACGTAACCATCAACCTCCCCAGGACAGCATTTAAAGCAGAGGGAAGCGATGAAAAACTCTTTGTGCTGATAGGAGAAATGCTGGAACTGGCAGCTACTGCACACGTACAAAAGAAAAATTTTATTGAAGCGCTCTTGGCCAAAGGTACAAGCGGACCGCTTTCCATGCTAGCCATGAAGCGTGATGGCCAGCCGTATCTTAGGATGTTTAGAGTAAGTTATTTAATGGGCATTTTGGGTCTCAATGAACTGGTGCAAGCACATATTGGCAAAGAGATGCATGAAAGCGACGCAGCTCTAAAACTGGGGCTCAAAGTAAATTCTTTTATGAAAATAAAATGCGACGAACTTTCCAGAAAGCACGGAATCCATTTTGTGTTGGAGCAAACCCCGGCAGAATCCACTGCCTATCGTTTTGCAAAACTTGATATTGCGCACTACCCTGAACAAGCCAAAAGAGTGGTAAAAGGGAATTTTGCTACAGGTGAAATTTATTACACTAATTCCACTTATTTCAATGAGAAAGCAAGCCGAGCCCTGCAAGCATTGCCAATTTTGTCATCAAGACCTTCCGTGAAACACAAAACACGCAAATTGCTTTTTCCCCGGAATTTACTTCCTGCAACGACTGCGGGAAGATTGTAAGAGGACTAAAAGATCGCTGCCCTTATTGCAGTTCCGAGCAAATCGAAGGGATTACACGTATTACCGGGTATTTTTCAAAGATTAAAGGATGGAATCGCGGTAAGACAGGGGAACTCAAGGAACGTTTCCGCGTCGGCACATTTTTTGAGGCATCATGTTAAAACCCGAGATGCTCCAAGAGGAGAAAGAAGCGACAGATTTAGCTGTTTTTGTCCGCACTTCCACAGAAGATATGGTGGAGTGGGACAGGGAAAAAATTATTGGCGCATTGGTCAAAGAGACGGGACTGGACCGGGAAATAGCAAAGATCATTGGTATCGAAGTTGAAAAGCAGATCCGCTCTATGTCTGTAGAAGTAATCACAGCACCCTTGGTTAGAGAACTTGTAGATGTTAAGCTTTTGGAATATAAGCTGGAAGAAGCCAGAAGAAAGCATACCCGCTTGGGGGTTCCGGTTTACGACGTAAAAAGGATTATTTTTCACAAAAACAAAGAAAATGCCAATACTCCGCACTCCCCGGAAGCCACCAACCTGACCCTTGCGGAAAACATTAAAAAAGAATTTGCTTTAATGAATGTCTTTTCCCTTGATGTGGCAGATGCCCACATGCGCGGAGACATCCACCTCCACGACCTTGGTTTTGTAGACCGGCCTTATTGCAGCGGCCAGTCTATTGAATACGTAAAAAAATTCGGGCTTGATCTTCCGGGTGCACCTTTTTCCGCAAGACCAGCGGAAGATGCGGATGAGCTGATTTCTCAGATCGTTAAGTTTTCAGTTGGGCTTCACAGTTTTTTTGCAGGAGCAATTGGCTGGGATGCCGTAAATATGTTTATGGCCCCTTATCTGGAAGGGTTGGGTTACGGCCACGTTAAAAAACTGGCCAAGAAGTTGATTACGGAATTTGCGGCTGTGGCTGTGGCTGGCGGGGGGCAGGGGCTTTTTTCGGATTTAAATATTTACTGGGAAACTCCCAAGCATTTTGAACAAGTCCCGGCTATAGGAAGGGAAGGGAGATATACCGGCAAGACTTACTCCGAATATTCCAAAGAAGCTCAGGAATTTGCCAAAGCGATGTTTGAAGTTTACAGAGAAGGGGACGGGGCAGGCAGGCCTTACTTTTTCCCAAAGCCATTGGTTCACATTACAGACAAATTTTTTAATACTCCCGGGCACGAAGAGTTTCTCAATTTAATCAGCGCAGTGGCTGCAGAAAAAGGGAACACTTACTTTGTTTTTGACAGGGGAGAGACCGCAAAAATCTCTGAATGCTGCCGCCTCTCTTTTAAACTGGAATATTCCGATCTGCAAGATGCCAAAGAACCATGGAGAATGCGCTATAGCGCCATCCAAAATGTTTCCATAAACCTTCCGCGCATTGCTTACCTGGCAGAACACGACAACGACCGGCTTTATAAAGAGATAGGGAGGTTTTTGGAAATAACCACAGCTGCACACAGGCAAAAGAAAAAATTTATAGTTGAGCTTTTAAACGAAGGTCCAAACGGGCCACTCTCCCTTTTAGCTACAAACCGTGACGGCGAAACGTACCTTAGATTGCGCCGCGTTACTTACCTTATTGGCATGGTGGGTTTAAACGAAATGGTCCAATATCATTTGGGGAAAGAAATGCATGAAACATCCGAAGCATTAAAGCTTGGGCTCAAAATCATCTCTTTTATGAAATTAAAATGCGAAGAGCTTTCGGAAAAATACGATATGCATTTTGTTTTGGAACAAACACCCGCAGAATCCACTGCGTATCGTTTTGCAAAGCTGGACATGAAACACTTTTGTGTGGAAGCCGAGAAAGTGATGAAAGGAAATCTGGCGAACGGTGAAATTTATTATACCAATTCCACCTATTTCAATGTTGGGAATCCCATGAACCTGATCGACCGCGTTAAACAAGAAGGGTTGTTCCACCCGTTGATTGACGCGGGTGCTCTTACCCACATTTGGCTGGGAGAATCACAGCCGGACCCGGAGTCTATTGCAAATTTTGTGGTCAAGACTTTTAACTCTACCCAAAATTCGCAGATTGCTTTTTCACCGGAATTTACAGTTTGCGGGGATTGCGGAAAAACCAGCCGCGGGTTATACTCTACCTGCCCGTTTTGCGCATCTGCGCACATCGAAGGAATCACTAGAATCACGGGCTATTTCTCGCGTGTTGCGGGCTGGAACAAAGGGAAAATCGGAGAGTTAAAAGACCGTCACCGGACCCAAGTCTTAAAGGAGGGTTAAAATGGGAGAGCAACAGATTGATATTAAGGTGTTTGGTAAACCGGGCTGCGAATATTGTAAGACCACCATGAAAAAGTTTGAGACCTTCCTGGACCGGTGGGAGATAGAAGACTCCAAAGTAGCTTTAAGTTTTTTTGATATGGAAACAGTAGACGGTTTGGCAGAAGGGGCTTTTTATTCTGTAACCAAGATCCCTGCCACTGTAATTGAAAAGCAGGGAGAACAACTCGGTTTTTGGCACGGCCAAGTCCCGATCTCAAAAGATTTTGAAAAGTTTTTTGAAGAGCTTAGACCAGTGTCAGCAGTAGAGATTAACTAGGTTAAAAACTAATCTAAGCAGAGTTTATAACGGGTAGACTTATTTTGCCCTTCTTTTGTGACTAATTTATTTTTTATCAACGGAACAATAATCTGATTTATTCTTGAACGTGTAAGACCCATGGTTTTTTGTAATTCTTTTACTCCTATTAGGGGTCGATCTTTTAAGGTTTTTATTAGTTCTTCTTGTCTAGGAGAGAGAGTTAGCGTGCATTTGGAGGAGACCTGTAATTCTTCAATCCGTTTTTTTGTTTTTCCTAAGGTTGCAACAATTCCTTCGGCAACATATTCAACCCAATGGGTTAAATTGTTGTCCAATTCGCGGGTTTGCTGGATTTTTTCATAATAGTATTTGCGGTTAGAAGCGAAAAAATCATCTAGGCTAAGAATGTGATTTGTATCGATTCCCCATTGATATATAATCCAGGCCCCAACCGCCCTGGCTACCCGGCCATTCCCGTCCGAAAAAGGGTGGATAGAAACAAAACGATGGTGAAAGATTGCTCCTACAATTACACCATGCAAGATTTTTGTTTTTGAAGAGTTTAGCCATTCAAGGAGTTCGTGCATTAGTTTTGGGGTTTGCTTGGGAGTGGGAGGGGTGTAAATACGGATTCTATTTTCATTGACCACATAGTTTTGCTTGGTTTTGTAGCTCCCAGTTTTTTGGTTTGGTAGTAATTCCTGCATAAGCATTTTGTGCAGGAGAAAAAGGGCGGATTCTGTTATTTGTGACTGGGAATGTTTTTCTATCCAGCACAAGGCTTTTAGGTAGTTGGTGATCTCTTTTTCGTAGTGCAGGGGGATTTTTAATTGTTCCCCTTGTTCCAGGGCTTTGACTTGTGCCAGGGATAAAGGGTTCCCTTCTATTGAAGTAGAAGAGTGGGCCAAGTGCGCTCTGGTCTCTTTTTGAAGTTAAAGCAAGGCACATACATGGTAGCCATTATACATTTGCGTCAAGTTTGCGTCAAGGGTTGCGTCAAGGGCTTATTTGGAGATCCTTTTTAGCAGTGCTTGCGGATTGTCTTTAATGGCTTTTATGATTGCTTCTTTTTTTAGCCCAGCCGCTTTTGCTACAGCGTAAGCTTCTATTTGTGTAATGAGTCCAGTTTCGCTATGTGCATCGGTATTAACCAGGAGGTCTGCGCCCCAGGCAGTAGCTATGGCTGCCACGTGTTTGTTGCCGAGCTTGTGTCCATGCTTGGCAGAGAGCTCCAGGTAAATCCCATGCTGCTTGGCAAGCAAGGTGTCTTCTTCTGTAATTTCCCCTGGATGCGCCAATATGTCTACTAATCCTTTTAGCTTTACTGCAGCGTGGTTGGTTCCCGGATAAACAGGTTCTACCGGACTTTCGCCGTGGACAATAACAATCTTTGCCCCAAGCTGTTTGGCTTTTTCCGCATAAAAAGGTATTTGGGATGGAGTAATGTAGCTTAGCTCTACCCCAGGGATAACCGTAATCCCAAGTTCCGGGCCTTGTTCATTTACAAATTTTAGGATGCTTTTTATGACGAATTCAAAATTTGATGCATCCACGTGGTCAGTGATGGCAATTGCAGCATGGTCACGGATTTCAGCTTCTCTAACCAGTCCGGCAGGCAGCAGCAGCCCGTCGCTTAAAGTAGTGTGGCTATGAAATTCGATCCTTTTGCCCAAATCCTGCATGTTTTTATTCTAACACATTGAAATTTACTTTAATACTTGCCGATAGTAACTTATGCTAGAACTGGTTAGTAATGTTAAGCAATTTGCTTCTAAGCAGGAATGGGAATATGCTTGGCATGTTTATGGGAAAGCTTTGGGTAAAAGAAATACTCCTGCGCCTGCAAAGCAATGTGATAGGGTAGAGGGAGACTTTCCTAGCTGGGAAAAGGGATGGATTCAGCAAGGGATAACAGTCATGGCGCACCTGGCCAATGGAATGGACCCTCCGGAAGCCAGCTACCTGGCATGGCTGGCAACTTCAAAAAGCGTATTTTCACAGCTTCCAATAGCAGTATCAGTTGATTTTAGTCCCACTCCAAGAGCGCTTCGGGCAATTTTGGCGTCGGCCACAGATCCAGCAGCAAGTGAAATCTGTTATGCAAAGTTTATGGCAGGCTTGTCCGGCATCCAGCGGCGATACCCAAGAGCTTTAATGGTGATGACAGACAGTAGTGTTCAACCCCACAATTGGGACCGCTATCCAAGAAAACCAGAAGAGCTTCTCAATGGGATTGCATATCCTTTTGCTGGGGTAGCACTGGCAAAAACAGATTTTCTTTCGCCAAAAGATGGGGCAACTCCTACCCATGAGATGTTCCATTTATTGGGTTTTGCAGGGCACCATGGTAACTATGCAGTGCCAGGATACCCGGAAGAAGAATGCGTGATGCAGCGTTATCCTAAAACTACGCACTTGTGCCGCAGGGATGGGGATGCCTTGAGGGCTTTTTGGGGCGGAGTGGAAGAGACCACAGGGAGGCGGTTTTTGCTGTGAAAAATATTTGTTTAAAACTGAAATTTCCGGCAAAATTGCACGATATATATATAGAAGAGAGTAGCAAACGAGCATTTGCTATATTTGTTTAAACTAAAAAACGCCTGAGCCTGTTCGGGCGTTTTTTTATGGAGGGGTAGAGATGAAACCAGGACCAGTCGGCGGGCCAACCGGAAGCGGAATGACACCTGTCCAGCAAATCAATTTGCCGCAGCTTTTACGCAGAATAGTTTCTGCTTATGATTTGGAAAATTTTGCCAAAGGTGGAGAGGTGGCAGCCTCTAGAATTGCCAATATTAAAGCCGGGCTAGAGCGGTTTCCAGTGCAATTAAGAAAAACCTTTTTATTGCAACTGCCGCAAATGGCGCTGGGTGGGCTTACTAGCAGGGCCCCTCTTATTAAAGCCTTGGTTAAGACCCTGGATTTTACCGCGGATCCTCATAGCGTAGTAGAGTTTTTTAGCGGAGGGAATTTAAGCGGCCCAATTGCTTTGTCTGATACGCAGCGATATATACAGGTTTCTGATGACCCCTTGATTTCTGCATTGGGATTCCTGCCGGAAGAGTTTTTTTTGGAGCTAGGATTTTCTGAGTTTACCGATCGAAGCTTTTTGAAAATGGCGCCTGCGTTGCCTGCAGATGAAAGATCTCCAATTGAAAACATTATTAAACTGGCTGTTCCAAACCTAAGGTATTTGCAAGAATCAGTACAAGCATTTGCTGGCCGGCCAGCTATGGCAGGCCAGGCAGATCTTTGTTTGGCATTTTTTTGGGCTACGGATCCATTTTTAGAAATGGAAACAGTAGTGAGGCCGGGCGGATATATGGTTACGGTGGATGTCTCTAACGCAGATCTTAAGGGAGCTGTCAAAGCAGCGCCTGGTCCGGTTCTTTCGGAATTAAAAGAAGTAAAGAGCTCTCAAGTACGGACAGACCTTATGGCTGCTATTACTAAAAAATTAAAAGAAACTCCGGGGTATAAAGAGCTCAATCTGCGCGTAGTGATTTATCAAAAACAGTAGAAAGCTTTATTTGAGTAAAGATAAAACCTCTTTTTTTGTGTTTTCCGGATCCTTATTTTCTGTCCAATTTACATTTTCGAACCTTCTAAACCAAGTCCTCTGCCGCTTGGCAAAGTTACGGGTCCCTTGTTTGATTTGGTTTATAGTATCCTCGAGCTTTATCGCCCCCTCTAAATATTGAACAATCTCTTTATATCCAAGCGCTTCCATGGCAGGCAATTCTTTTGAATATCCTTTTTTAACTAAAGCCTCAACTTCAGTAACTAATCCTTTTTCAATCATCTGATCTACGCGCTGGTTGATCCTTGCATAAACCTCTTCATTTGGAAGGGTTAATCCAAATAGAAGAAACTGGTGATTCCCCACATTTAAATGTGGGGAATTTGTACTTGTTTCCTTCTTTTCTTTTTTATTGAACCGGCTAAAAGGCGTTCCCGTAAGCTTAAAAACCTCTAAAGCACGGACAACCCTTTTTTTGTTATTAGGATGTATTTTTGCTGCTGCATCCGGATCAACTGTTTGCAGTTCATGATGCAAATCTTCCGCATTCCTTTCTTCCAGTTCTTTTCTTAGTGCTGGATCAGCGGCCAAACTAGGGAAAGAAAAGCCTTCTAATAGACTCCATAGATATAGTCCGGTGCCGCCAACAATAATTGGGACCTTTTTCCTTTTTTGTATTTCCGGGATTAACTCCTTTGCCTCTTTTACAAAATCCACAACAGTCCAGCTTTCGTCCGGATTGCGGATGTCAATTAAGTGATGGGGAATGAGGGATTGTTCTTTTTTGGAAGGCTTGGCTGTTCCAATATCCATGCCGCGATAAACCTGCATTGAATCAGCGGATATAATTTCACCATGGAGTTCTTTGGCAAGTTCTAGGGCAACTGCGCTTTTGCCAACTGCAGTCTGTCCAAAAATTACCAGAACAGGGGAAGGCATTTTAATCTTCCCTGGAGCTGCGTAGCGCAATCAAGCGGATCAGGTTAAGGACTGCCATGGCAGTAGCTGCAACGTAAGTAAGGGCAGCGGCATTAAGTACTTGTTTTGCCATAGGAAGCTCTTCTTGGTTCAAGTATCGCCCATCTCCAAGCAAAGCAAGGGCGCGCTTGCTGGCATTGAATTCAACTGGCAGCGTGATGAGCTGGAAAGCAACTGCCAGGGAAAAAGCAATGATCCCCAAATCCATTAATGGCCCATAGCTCATGAGTAGCCCTATAAAAAACATAGGCATGGCTAGGTTAGATCCAAAGCTGGCTACAGGAACAAAATTGTTTCTAATTTTTAAGGGTGCGTAGTTTTTGGCATCTTGCAAAGCATGGCCTACTTCGTGTGCAACCACACCCAAAGCAGCAACAGAGTGATCAGAATAGTTTGTTTCTGAAAGCCGCAGTTTTTTGTCCCTGGGGTCATAATGGTCGGAAAGGTCTCCAGGAATGGACTCAACTGCTACTTCTCCTATCCCGCCTTTGGACAAAAGTTCTCTTGCCAGCTGTGCCCCGGTTATACCCGAAGAAGCTTGTACCTGGGAATACTTTGCGTAGGTCCCTTTCACCTTAAACTGGGCATAGATTGCCAAGATAATCGCCGGAATTAATAATAAAAAAGTTGGATCATAAAACATTTTAAACACCCCTCAACGTTATATTTGGAACATATACTTTACCAGCTTCGGCAAAAACTTTCAATTCGTCGGCTTCATAGGGCTTAATGGTCTCAAAGCTTTTATCCAGGGTTTCTTTGTTTACAAATTGCTGCAGGACCACTCTTTTTGCTTTGGGAATGGCTTTTAGCATTTCAATAATAGATTCTTTATTATGCAGGGTTGGGACTACGGTGAGCCTAAATTCATGGTCGACTTCAGCATTTATAATCACATCGATGCTTTCTTTGATTTTAGCAGGATCGGCTTTGACTCCGCTTGAGAGATCATATCGTTCGTCCAGCGGACCCTTGTAGTCCATGGCAACATAATCTACCAGCTTAGAATTGATCAATTCTAAAAGCATTTTCGGATTGGTGCCGTTAGTATCAAGCTTTACCAGTAATCCTAATTTTTTAAATCTTTTACAGAGCTCTGGCAGCCAAGTATTCAAGGTAGGTTCCCCTCCCGTGATTACAATCCCGTCTATAAAATCTTTTCTTTCTTGTATAAAAGCCTCGATATCCTCAATTTTGATTTTCTTCATCTTTTCCGGTCGGGTAATTAGAATGCTGTTGTGGCAAAAAGGGCAGCGGAAGTTGCAGCCTGGGATAAAAAGCACAGAAACAATCTTGCCGTCCCAGTCCAAAAAAGAGGTCTCTAAAAATCCGCGGATATCAAAATCATTCATTGCGATGTTCTTTGTGGATATACTTGTGCTCTACTTCGCGCAGGATCTGTAAGGTGAAAAGGATAAAGACAGTAGCAGCAATTGCGCCCATATAGAAATTACATCCTACTGCCATGCCAATCATAGACGCTCCCCAAATTGAAGCAGCAGTAGTCAGCCCTATTACAGATCCGCCAGCTTGGAAAATTGCCCCCGCACCCAGAAATCCAATCCCAGCTACTACCCCTGCAGCAATCCTTCCGGGGTCTCCTCCTGGAGCAAGTTGTGCCATGTAGATAGACATTTGCATGGCCAGGCAAGAGCCAATGGCAACCAGGGTGTGCGTTCTAAGTCCGGCTACTTTCCGCTCTTTTTCCCTGAAGTATCCGATCAGTCCGCCCAAGGCCAAGGCCAAAACCAGGTTGGTCATGATCTGGATGTCATTTAAGTTTAAAAATGGGATGTTCATGTGTTTACCCCCTTTGGCATAAATTATACATCAAAAACAACGCGGACCTGCCACCCTTTTTCTGTCTCTTTTATTCCCAGCTGGTTGTAGGTGGCGGCTTTGACGGAGCGCAGGATTTGGTGTTTTTTGGGATCGATTTTTTCTCCTTTTACCTCTGCTTTTAATTCTGTTTTGGAAAGGGAAAAAATCTTGAAGCTTTTAAAAAGTAGATGCTGACTATCTTCCAGAAAAAGAAGCTCATTTAACCAGTTTACCAAAAGCTCTTCCTGGTTTTGAGCTTCAACAGTAATGTCAAAAGAGGTTTTTGAACGTACACCTTTAAGATCAACAATCAAAGAGAGCATTCCAGAGGCTGCATTTTCAAACGTTTTTTTCAAGGTTTTTCCGTAAGCAATAATTCCTACGTCTGAAGGGTGGGGGATGATTTCGTATGTTTTCATGGTAAGAGTAAGCTTAGCAAATTTATGGCGGATCTTACATATAAAAAGTGAAATTTACAGTATCTGTTTTCGATATAATTGCGGAGGGGAAAGATGATTGCATTAAGAAGATTATATGGCTGTGATGCATGTGCGCGGGTAGAAACTGCACAAGTAATTATTGCCGCAAGAAGAGACGCGTGGAAAAATGCCCAAGCAGCAGGACAGGCCTCAAAAGCAGATGTTTTAAGGCAAGAGTTTTGGGGTAAAAAGGAATTAGCTGCAGATACTGCGGACCCAAGAATCTTGGCACTTGGTGGCAATAGTTTTACTGGAGGATCTACCTCAAACGACGCAATCTTACGACTTCTAATAGAAGACAAGACTGGCTACGTCCCAGCAACACGTAATGAGGGATCTGGACTTTTTGAGCCAGACCCATCGGTAGAAGTTTCTCACGCTGACTTGATGCGCGAGCTGCTGCCTAAAGAAGCATTGTGCGAATTTTTGGGTATTGATAACTTAAAAAAATTTGATCCTTTGGTACATGGCCGTGCCGCTTACCGTTTTTTTGTGATGCAACTGACCAAAGCAAATGTCCACGCTGCTCCAAAGGGACAGGCCAGTGTGGAGATTATGCAGTTTGGCCCTCTTACCAAACAGGATTTATTGGAATTGATTCCTCGCAAAGAAAGACAAGAACTGGGAATGAGGAGAGAATTTCTAGAGCAGTTTGAGCCGCCTACTGTAGAAGAGATGGTTGCAGACGGAATAGTTTTGGACGGTGGACATCCTCAAACCTTAATTAAAGTTGCTTCCGGACACATTGAAAGCTACCGGGTTATTTCTGAATTATATCAATTAGGCTTAGCTGCTAATGCGACCATAGGGGTTCCTACTGAAAAACCATTTAAAGATATCCATGGATACACGTGGCAGCAAGCAGGAGAGATGGCAATAGGAGCACAATTGGGAGCAGCTGCAATTGCTTTTTACATTGGTAGGGCGCAAGACTTTTTTGAGGGGAGATATCCGCTGCGTTTTGTTGGCGAATGCATTTCCCTGACAGCCAGAGAAGGGATTATTTCTATGGCAGCAAGCATCAATGGAAGGCATGCAGCAGGAGCCGCATTTAGAATTGGCGCCAGCGTTGTAACTGTGCAGCCCACAAAAATAGAAGGTGAAACATTGGGATTTTTGAATTGGGCGCTTGAACGGGCCCAGGAATTAGAACCTCGCCAGCAAGTGTATACTATGCCAGAAAGAACAGTGGTCCCTTTTAAAGAATATGAAGAATCTGAAGGCCATTTGGAAACGGTTTCTTCCCCGCTTTTAAAAGAAGGGTATGCCAAGTTTTTAAAAGCGCATGTTATTGCTGCTTGGAGAGTTTCACAGTTCATTAAACAAATGGTTTAGACTATCGGATTTGCAATTATAAACCCCTTAATTTTCTGCAATCTGGCCTCAAATTTGTCGATATATATATAAGGGCCTATGGCCCTAATGACAAATGTCCAATGTCAAATGACAAATGAAGGCAGAAAAGCTTTGGCATCGCCTTTATTAAGAGCGAGGAGGAATAAAAATGCCGGTAACCCCAACAGATGGATCCCCATGTGTTAGAAAGTATCAAGAGGTTGCAAGATCACACCCTGGAACAGTTTTCGAGATTATCCGTTCCCATTTTAAGCCCCGTTTTGCCTTGGCAGTTCTAGCTACTTTTGGAGATAGGGCAAAGGGTGTTTGGGATGCTTTAATTAAAAAGGGGTATATTGATACAAAAGGGAATGTCCAACCAGCATTTAGCGCGATGACCAGAGAAGGGTTTGATTTGGACCGGACCCTGGAGCAAGACGAGGTCTTGGATGCCTTTGAAGATATGGGCCCAACAATCTGGCGAGAAATGGGCAAGTGCGGATATGTAAATGCCAGGGGCGTAATACAGAAAGGCAGGGTTTCTCTGACTACTCCGGAAACAACGCTTTTATTTAATCAATTAAAAATGCATGACAGGGAAAGGCCGGTAGCATTAAGAGTTGTTGGAAGCCGGGTAGAACTTACTGTAGAGGGAAGAGACTACGTTGGCCAAGATGCATATTTGAGGTTTGAAGACGAAGAGTTGCTTGTACCGCAGTTTGTAAGCGGAGAAGAAGCAATGGGCAGTGCAATAATTGCTGCTACACATTATGGAGAGGCATGCAGTGTAATGCGAGCTTTGAGCGCTTTGGATGACGGCTCCCAAGAATATACAATAACAATTACCATAAAAGGAAAATTAGCCGGCGAAGTAGGAGGGAAGCTTGTAATAGGAGAAACATTGGGGACAGGATCCGGAGCCCCAATTGTACAGCCCCCTTCTCTTTTAGACCTAGACCCTGCGAATTTTGATTCTCTTCCGGATGAGGTTAGGGCAGTTGCAGCGAGTCCGGAAGAACTGGCCCAAGTTCCGGTTTATGTCCCCGGGGGAGAGATCCTTCATGCAATACCCTGCATTGTTCCCGATCAAAAATATCCGAAAGAAAAAGCAGCTCATCCCGATGCGGTTTTTGAAATTATAGGAAAAAGTCGAGGATTTGTAACAATGGCAGACTTGTCTGCGTTTCATGAGAAAGCCTCTGTAATTTGGGGGGCCTTGTTACGCAGGAGGTATATAGATAAATCCGGAAGAATTAATCGTACAGTGCAAGAAGGAAGAGGGAGCTTCCAATTGGATACGGCATTGCTGCCCGGGCATTTTTCCAGATTGGAAGGGCGCGGAAAAGAAATAAGACAAGCTTTAGTTGACGGCGGTTTTATGGATAGGGATTATAACGTACAAAGGCCCGAATATAAATTAAGCGCGGCTGAACAAGGGAGGATTTTTGATATATTAACCGATAAAAAGGGGAAGAGCCGGATGGCGCTTAGGGTTTTAGGACCAAGGTTTGAGCTTACTGTTTTAGGAAGAGAATATATCAGCGACGCAGGGAGGCTGGCGCAAGACGAGACTGTGTATTTGGTCCCCAAAGAAGCGCTATTTTTTAATGGTGCAAGGGTAGCACAATCTGCAATTGAAGTGGTTGGATATAGGGGCGATACGCAATGCGATGTAGTGAAGGCATTTAAAGAGGTTGAAGCAGGGAACAGCGACTATGGGCTAGAGGTGAGGGTAAAGGGATTGCTGGCAGATGAAATAGGAGCGAAACTTCATTTTGGTTAGTAGGAGCGGAATATGTTTGATCGTGTAATAGTCAGTTGTCCGGTAAAACGACTCGGTTCTCTCATGGACTTTAGCCCTGTGCTTGAGGGGATGAGCAGGTTTTTCCCTGGCAGGACGGTGCTTGTGCCTATGAGCAGACAAGCAGAACATTTGTGGCGCTATAAACTTGACGATATGAGAGAAAAAGGAGAGGCTCTGGACGTAAGAGGTAATCGGCCAAATATTATAAGGGAATTGCTGGAAAGACAAAGGGTGCTTGGGATCCCATTGACAGATGATTATGGAACAGGGGCAGAGACTCTTTCCCAAATGCTCAAGCTTACGCCTGAAGCTGCTTGTTGGGTCGGGAGCAAGGAAACAGAAGACTATTTTAGAAAATGTGCAAGGGACCTTATACCTGTTGAAGTGGCCCCTATTCTTAAGCAATACTTAAGTCACGTGGTAGATGCCACTCCCCCCACTGTTATTCACGGATCTGTAGCAGTTATCCAAAAAGCACTGGAGCTTTCGGGCCAGGAGCTTCCTGCAGATTTTAGAGCGCAGCCTCTGGTTTGGACCAGTGACAGGGAAGTCGAGACTGCAGAAGGGTTTTTTCAACGTGGCGGACTGGAAGCAGGAAGGACCATAGGAATGCATTTGGCCTCTGCCTCATATGATGTGGATAGATTCATATGGCCATGGAGAAATTTTGCGGAAGTAGCAGACCATTTTTTGGAACAAAATTTTCAAATACTTTTGGTTACAGGTAGTTTTTTTTCTGGAACCCATCCAGGGAGAGACAACTACGCCTGGCAGGATCATCGTGAATTTATGCAAGAGCTTCAGAAAAAACATCCTTCACGCAGGGAGAACGTAAAACTGTTTTACGGTGATGTTTTAGCAGAAGCAGAAGTGATCAGAAGATGCAGGACTTTTCTTTCCGCTGAGACAGGGCCTGCACACCTGGCTTCGGCAGTGGGGACGCCAAAAGTTACTATTGCTGCAAGTGAAGACCAAAAGTTTTTTTGGTTGCTCACAGGTGAACGCGACTTTGGCTTTGTATCGATGCGGGGGAAACAAAGAGGGCATAGAGATATTTTTTCCCCGGAGGTTGATACAGTGATTGAAGCAATGGAGTCCATATTAGATGGGAGGACTAGGAGCACAGCTGCCGGATGATTGCATCTCCCATTTCGGATGTCCCTACAGCAGTAGGATCGTTTCTGTCCAGCTTCATGTCGTAAGTAACGTCTTTTCCTTCTCTAATTATATCTGCCACTGCTTTTTCCAGTTTTTTTGCAGCGTCAATTTCTCCCAGATATTCCAACATCAAAACGCCTGAAAGGATCATAGCAGTAGGATTAACCTTGTTTTGCCCCTTATACTTTGGCGCACTTCCGTGTACTGGTTCAAACAAAGCAATGTCTTTACCAATGTTTGCTCCTGGTGCAATCCCCAGACCCCCGATTAGCCCTGCACAAAGATCAGAGATAATATCGCCATAAAGATTTGGGAGTACTAATACATCATATAGTTCGGGTTTTTGTACTAACTGCATGCACATGTTGTCTATCAATCTCTCTTCATATTCTATTTTGCCCGCATATTCTTTTGCTACTTTTCTGGCTTCGTCAAAAAATAAGCCGTCTGTAAACTTCATGATGTTTGCTTTGGTTACAGCAGTTACTTTTTTGCGGCCGTATTTTATTGCATAATCAAAAGCGTAGCGCACAATTCTTTGCGTACAGGCGCGGGAGATGGGCTTAATGCTTATTCCGGAGTGTTCGTTAATGTGGCGGTGGCTAAGTTTTTCAATGGTTTCAATGAGTGTTTCTGTTTCCGGCTTGTCCACTTCAAACTCGATCCCTGCATACAGATCTTCGGTATTTTCCCTGACAATTACCAAATCAATGTTTTCGTACTTTGAACGCACGCCAACATAATATTTTGCAGGGCGCAGACAAACATAAAGGTCCAGCTCTTTTCTTAGAGCAACATTTACGCTCCTAAAACCTTTACCAATCGGAGTAGTAATGGGGCCTTTGATGGCAACTTTGTTCTTGCGAATAGACTCAATAACGTTTTGAGGGAGGGGTGTGCCTGCTTTTTCCATGATATCCACACCTGCATGCTGGATATCCCAATTAAACTTTACTCCGGTAGCTTCGAGTACTTTTCTGGTTGTTTCTGCGATTTCTGGCCCGGTCCCATCACCCGGGATAAGGGTTACGTTATAGGTCATAGCTTGAATCCCCCGTGTTTTTTGAAATGTTCTACCAGCCCGCCATCGGACAATAATGTTTGCATGGTTGGGGGGAGGGGGCTGAATTTTAATTCTTTACCTTTGGTCTTATTGGTTACCATCCCCTTATCTAAATCTACTTCTAGATCGTCCCCATCATCAATTCCGTCTGTATCAAGCTCCAAAGCCGGCAACCCCAAATTAAAAGAGTTGCGATAGAAAATTCTGGCAAAAGATTTGGCCAGCACTGCCGAAATATTTGCGTACTTTATAGCTTGAGGAGCTTGTTCGCGGGATGAACCGCAGCCAAAGTTTGAGCCCGCTACAATAAAGTCTCCGGGCTGGATCCTTTGATAAAAATTGGGATCCAGGTCTTCCATTACATGCTTTGCCAGCTCTACCGGGTCTTGGATTTTAAACTTGTAGCGCCCGGAGATAATATAATCCGTATTAATATCGTTATTTTGGCTGAAGCGCCTTGCTTTTCCTTTTAAAATCATTATGAGGGATTATAGCACCCAAAAAAGGAGGGGTCTAGATTCGCAGGCAGTTTTTGAAAAGCATAGTTTTTATAGAAAAATCTCAAATTTTTCACCAATTGCGCTATCTCTTATTATTCGAATTTATAAACCCCCCAAATAGATTTGAGTAATTTGGGATCAACGCGAATTAGTGAAATATTTAATTCCAGCCCTGGTCCCCGGCCCAGAAGAAAAATCCTAGCGGCCAATTCCCAGGCCCGCCCCACCCAATATTAATAACCCCAAGCAGAGGGATGTACATTCTGACCCCCACGCCCGCCCCGTAAGCAACCCCGCCGTTAAACACATATCCCGCATCCCCAAATCCGTAAAATTGAAGCTTGGTTCCTTTTGAGTTTGGTATTTCAATTACCGGAGCGCGCAGCTCCATGCTCCCTGCCACAATTCCTGGGCCCATGGCATAGGGATTACTGGAAGCGCGTACATAGGGATTAAGGGGTCCAGCGGTATTATAAATATCTCCACCAAAAAGATTGACCCCAAAACCAACTACCCCCCTAAAAGCAAGCACCATTCCTACCGGAAGCTGAACATAAAAACGGCCTTCGTTGTTATTTGCAAAAAAGAATTGGCTAAATTTTTCCTTCTGATTTTCCGCATTGGTTGTAGACCCAAAGTACGCTCCCCCTGAAACAGAAGTAAGAAAATAATATCCGGATTTGGGGAGCAGCCAGTTGTCGCGGCCGTCTACTTCGAGCGCTACTTTTAACCCGGGCTGGAAAATTTCATAATTTCCGGATTCCGGAGCAGTATAATAAAAACTTGGAGAAACCAGGAGCGTGGTTTTCGGGGCAATTTTTACTCCCAGAGTAATGCTTGCCCCCATAATAGTTTCAAGCGATCCATCGATATAATTGACCCGGGATGCGCGTTCCGCTTCAAACCTTCCGGATACGGGATGATCTTTTCCAAAAACAAAAAGATGAGGGTCTTCGTAAAAGATGTTGCCGCCAATGTTGTACATGAACTTATGGCCCGCTGGGAAGAAAAAATGGGTAGTAAGCATCCCGCCTATTTTTTCTCCTCCCCCAAAAAGGTTAAGATATTTTCCTCCTAAGCCAAAAAGAAACTGGTCTTTTCCTCCCCCGCCTCTTATGGTTAAAGCCCCGGAATAAGGCTCGTCAATTTCCACAACCAAAGTCCTTTCCCCATCTTTTTCTACAAATTTAAAGTCTTTTATAACAAAGGTTTTTAAACGTGCTGGCTTCGGAAATCCGTCCGGAAAGCGTGGAAAGATCTGCAGGCAAGGGATCTCCCGGGTTTAGTCCTGCATAACCCAGTTCACGCAGGATCACTTCGGTTTTTGTTTTTTGTTTTCCCTTTTTGGAAACCGTAATTTTGATGGCATCGATTTTTTCTTCTTTAATTTCTACTTCCAATTTTTCCTCATTGGCTTTTACGCTTGCAGTTGCGCGTAAGTTGTTTGCCAAATATAAATCTTCTATGGCCCTTTCCAGGTGTTTTAAAGAAGGGGCGGTCCTGGTCCAGCTTACTGCCAAAAGTATGGCGGAGCGAATTTGCATGGCCGGAAAACGCGTTTCGCTTTTGATTAACAAAAAATCAGGGAGAACTCCGCTTTTTAGTATTTCCAGCTCGTCTTTAAATGCGGTTTTTTGTTCCGAGGTTCCTTCTTTAATTCGTGGTTTCCCCTTGCTTCGGATATGTGTGCCAGCTCATAAAAAAGGTTTGCAAGTTTTGCAGGGTCTTTTTGGGCCTTAAATTCGTCAATGGTTGCAACATAACCAAGATATGCGCTTTCGTAGTCACCTAATACCCACAGCTGTCTGCAGGCAACCAAGCGCTCTTCTCCGGAAGAGAGGTCGCGGATTTTTTGATAAGTAATAGTTGCCAGTTTTTTTAGTGATTCTTTATTCCCTAGTTCCTGCACCAGATCCTGGGATTCTTCTTCCCAGAGCGAAACCAGTATCCCTCCAATCTCGACAAGCTTTTCCCTGTTTCCCTCTGCCAATTTGAGGGCTTCTTCCCACGCTTTATAGGAAAAAGGCCCAAAAAACCGAATCGCTTTGCCAAACTCCATTAAAGCAGGCAAATTGCGGTTTGCTGTTGCAACCTTAATATTAACAGCCAAGGTCTCAAGCACTTCTTCTCTTACTGCTTCTTCCGCTCTTTTAATTTTGCGGTCTTTGCTCCCTTCCTTTTTCTTTACCAAGGCATCCATTATCCGCGAAGAGAGTTGGAATAAATCCATTCCCAAATTCAGATCCAGGGTATCTTCCGCTAAAGTGCGGATTTCTCCGATACGCTTGATCCCTTCTTCAAAAACCATTCCGCGTACAAGCTCCAGCGCATCTACCAGGGCAGGAGGAGCATTTTTATCTCCTATTTTATCGGTGATAAAAAAGAAAAGGTCAAAATAAAGCGAAACAATCTTCAGCATTTCTTCCGTGCTTTTTGCTGCTTTTGCTTTTTCAAAATCTGTGCCGAGTTTTTTTATGAAGCTCTTTTTAAAGGTCCCTTCTATAATGTAGCCGGCTTGTTGTTTTAGCGCTGCCGCAATTTCCTTGATCCCTTCTATTTCCTCGGGGTTGGTAACGCTTTTTTCTTTCATTTCCGAGGCTTGCTTTAAAAGCGAGGCGCTTTGCGTAAAAACCGCTTCAACAATATAGAAAAAAACATCGGGACGGTTTTGCTGCTTGATCAGTTCGGCGGTGCGGTAAAAAGAGCGGCTTTCCAGGTCTACGGCTTTTTTATTGATCTTATCCCATTCCTCTTCAGAATATTTTTTGTTGAAAATTGCACCGGTCAGCTTTCCTATGGTTTGGGAGAGCAGATAGCTGGGGTTAAAATAAGTAAGGAGTGCGGTTACCCCAAAGTTAAGCAGGGACTGGGCAATGTTTGGTTTTCCTGCCCGGATCCTGACCAAGTTTGTTTCTGCCTGAGTTTGGATAAAAGCAAAACGGATGTGCAGGTTTGCGGTTAACATGGGATCTTCTCCTGCTATGGCCAGTGCTTTTTCGTAGTTTTCAAAAGCCTTATCAATATCTCCTCCGGATAAATAAAGGTCTCCCAATTGCATGGCATATTGCGTATTTTTGGGGGCCAGGGAAACCAGTTTTTCCATAATACGAATCGCATCCGCAGTTTCTCCCATAGAGACATAAAGCTGGCTAATATCAAAGAGCATGCTCACATCTTCTTTTGCCGTTTTTTCCGCCGATTTAAGCGCAGCTTTCATTGAAGGAATGCATCTGCCCAAGTGGTAGCGTAAATAAGGCTGGTAACCGGGAAGAAACTTATTTATCTGCAACAGTGCCAGAAAGATGCTTGCCAATCGTAACTGTAGTCCCGCATTTTCCGGGTTTTTTTCTGCAGCTTCGTCATAGACCTTTACCGCTGATTCCAGGGACTTGTATGCGTCCATGTATTCTTCCTGTGCCATTAGGATCTTTGCTTTTTTAAGTTCCAGGTCGGCAAAGAAGATTGCTTTTTGTTTTTCATTTGGGAAAGGGGTTTTTCCCGTAATTTTTATGGTGATTTCTATCCAACCCAAAGCAGAGTCGTATTTTTTGTTTTGCAGGTCAAATTCGGATTCCAAAAGCAAAAAAGCAGGGACCTCCAGGAGCATTTCCATTGGCACGCATTCGGATAAAAGCCCAAAATCTACCAAAGCGTTTTTTGGCGCAGGGTTTTTATCCAACGGCAGCTTGCATCCCGCCCTTAGCCCGTTGATTAAATAGTAGTAAGCCTGGTCAAACTTATTGGCGGCGGCAAAAAATCGGTAAGCGTTAAAATAAATCTCCGTCAATTCCGGTCCCGATGCCACTGCTTTTTTGACCAGCTCTTCCGCTTTTTCTATTTTGATCTTACCGTTTCCGTAGAGGATAAAAGCAAAGAGCATAATTAAGTAAGGCTTGTCCGGGGTTTTGACAGGGAGAAGCTGCGCTTCAAATTTAGCAAGCATTTCTTCCCCAAGATCTTGGGAAAGAAGTACGTTCAAAGCATACAAAAACTTCATGTCCGGGTCCAAAATCTCAAAAGCAGTAACTGTTTTCCCTTCTTTGAGTTTTCCGATTTTTTCCGTGAAGAGTTTATATCTAAGCTGGATCAGGTCTGTGCGGTTGAGCTGTTCCGGTGACTGGATTTCTCTTTCAATTTCTTCGGCGGTAATAGCGGCAACTGCTCCGCCCGCAAATTCTATGATTGCAACTATGGTCCCTTGGTTAATTTGTGGTGGGGGAGTTTCTATGGGAGGGGTGGGGGCGGCGGGATCTACTTGTCCTTGTCCTTCTATCCCTTTTTCTGCAGACTGGGGCAGCGCAGATAAAATGGGCCGAGGTACAAGCAAAGATGTGGCAGTTATACCGCTCATAGCAACTTCCTCTCCTCATATATATATCGACGAAAATGGCGGTAAAATTCAGTTTTTTAGAGGTAATTTCGCGGGTCCGCGATCTTTCCTTCGATTACAGAGGCAGCTACAGTGGCAGGAGATGCGAGGTATATAAACGCATTCGGATTTCCCATTCTACCTTTAAAGTTGCGGTTTGCAGTAGAAATAGCATTTTCTCCGTCAGCAGGTACTCCTTGATGAGTGCCGACACATGGGCCACATCCAGGCGCAACCACTACGGCATTTGCTTCCACAAAAGTTTCGATCAAACCTTCTTTTAAAGCATCCTTAAAAATCTGCCTGGAAGCAGGAGCCACTATCAATCTGGTTTCTTTGTTTACTTTTTTACCCTTTAGAATTCCTGCAGCAATCCGTAAGTCTTCCATTCTTCCGTTAGTGCAAGTTCCAATAAATCCTTCTGCACGGCTTTGCAATTTGCGGTTCGATTTTGGAAACATCAAACTCTTTTACAGAAGCATATTTTGCGTCCGCATCAGGCGATTGAGGGCTCATTTTTTTCTTAGAATGTTTTTTAACCCAATCTAAGATTTTCTCGTCTGCTTCCATAAGCCCAACCTTTGCCCCTGCTTCTATAGCCATGTTTGAAATAGTAAAACGCGCTTCAACCGATAGATCGGAAATTACCGGTCCACCAAACTCAATAGCCTGATAAGTTGCTCCGTCTGCGGTAATTTTACCGATGGTGTATAGGATGAGGTCTTTTGAAAAGACTCCCTTGGGAAGCTTGCCTGTGTAGATAATTTTCATGGTTTCCGGTACTTTGAACCAGAGTTTTCCGGAGATAATTCCTGCAGTAAGGTCAGTGGACCCTACGCCGGTTGAAAAAACATTGATGGCACCGTAGGTGCAAGTGTGTGAATCTGCCCCGATTACTAAATCACCGGGAACAACGTGTCCTTGTTCAGGAACTAACTGATGGCAAACCCCGCAGCCTACGTCATAGAGTACAACTCCTGTTTCTGCCACAAAACTACGGATCTTTTGGTGGATGGCAGAAACCCCGATGTTTGGGCTGGGAGCACTGTGGTCAATACAGATCGCTACCTTGGATGCATCAAAAGGTTTTTGGCCGTGCATTTTGCGAAAAGAATCAATTGCAACTCCAGAGGTCCCGTCTTGGCCCATTAAAAAATCTAGGCTGGCAATAACGATGTCCCCGGCATAAGCATCTGTGCCACTATGATTTGATAATATTTTTTCGGAGATTGTCTTCCCCATGATTATTTCCGTTTAGCCCATTGGGTCTTTTCTTTTTGCTGGAGGGTTTTTTCAACTTCTTTGGCTTTGTTGATAAGGTAGGGGTCGAGCGCTTCGCTCTCCATGACTTCCTGGTAAAGCTTTATGGCTTTAGGGTTTTTCAGCATTTCTGCCAAGTTTAATTTGCTCCGGTTAACCAGGTCGCTGTATCCGCTTTTTGAAGCAATAATTTCTTTACAAAGCTTTTGTGCTTTTTCAAAATCCTCTTTTTTTGCTCTCCGTATATAGAGTTCCGAAAGTATTACCTTGCTCTTAATGTAAAAGTAATCGTCCGTACGTTCTTTGAGGATTTTTAATGCGTCTTGGCACGATTTTATTCCGTCGTTTAACTTGCCGGGCTTGTGGTAAAGAATTAATTCCCCTATTCCCAGGAATGCCCTGGCTCTAAAATACCAGTGCGCTTTTTTGTTTTTTGCCAGTTTTTCAAAAAGCTTAAGAGCTAAATTGTGGTCGTTTGTGGCATCGCGAGTCATCCGAAGGTCCGCTTCTACTATCACGGCTTTGGCTGCAAAGAAGTTTGCCAGGTCTTTGCCCAAATGCTTGGATGCGCTATCGCACAGAGCAATCGCATCTGCTATCTCCGCACCCTTGCCGGAAGGGACATAGAGTTCAGCTAAGCCGATTTTGGCGCGTGCGGTTAAATGTGCGGAGCCGCTGGTTTCAATGATGTTTTGGTAAAGACGCTGTGCCTGCTTATAGTCTCCGCCTTCGCCGCGGCCCACCAAGAGGTCTGCCATGCCAAACATGATTTCCCGAATGTCCGAACGGTTGGGATATTGGGCAAGGATAAACTTATAGCGCTTGATCGCTTTTTCGATTTTTTCTTTTTCGGAAGGGGCAGGGAAGCCCAACTCCTGTTGTACTATAAAAGCCATAACCGGCGAAAGAATTCCCATGCTAAAACTCCTTTTGGCAATTGATAATTTATTTTATATGATGTAAAATGTTAAGTCAATGATATCGGAAGAACGACTAGCGCAACTTAAAGAGCTGGAAGACAAGATCAGCCTCTCTTTTTTGAATAAAGGCCTTCTTAACCGATCCGTTACTCATAGTTCTTACGCAAATGAATGGGCGATGCCGTGCTAAAACTTATCATGAGCGAATACCTCTTCAATAAATTTCCCGCTAAACAGGAAGGGGATCTTACCAAAATCCGGTCCGCAACTGTATCCGATGTAACATTGGCAAATATCGGAAGGCAATTGGGCCTTGGTGACTACCTGCTTTTGGGGAGCAACGAAGCGCGTACAGGCGGCAGGCGCAGGAGAAGTAACATTGCCAATGCTTTTGAGTCTATTCTGGGGGCCATTTACCTGGATTCCGGAATCGGTAAAGCGCGCGATTTTGTAATCTCCGCAATCAGCGAAGAAGTGGAAAAAGTGAGCACCGAAGGATTTATCCGCGACTACAAGAGCGCTTTGCAGGAAATTTCTCAAAAAGAAAAATGGGGGCTACCTCTTTACCGTGTAGTAAAAGAGAGCGGCCCAAAGCACAAAAGGGTTTTTTGGGTGCAGGTAAAAGTAAAAAACCGGGTGCTGGGACTGGGCAGGGGCGGGAGCAAAAAAGATGCGGAACAAAGAGCAGCTTCTTTTGCTTACGAAAAAATTAAAAAAGAAAAGAAACTTCCGGAAGAAGAAAAAGCCGGAGGGATTAAAGAACTTTTAGGCACGGTCCGCAAAGGGATCCGTTTCCGTTTAAGGAAGGAGCACAGTGACGATGACGCGTCTGCTGGTTAAAAAAGGCCGCATTATAGATCCTTCTTCAAAACTGGACGCAGTAAAAGACCTCTTAATTGAAAACGGTAAGATCATAAAAATTGCAGACAAAATTACCTCCTCCGGCGCAGAAACTATTGACGCTGCCAATGCTTGGGTTTTGCCCGGATTGGTTGATATGCACTGCCACTTAAGAGATCCCGGAAATCCGGAAGAAGAAACCATTGCATCCGGGACCCGCTCTGCAGCTTTGGGCGGTTACACCTCAATTGCCTGCATGGCCAACACAGAACCGCCGCTGGATAACCGGGCGCAGATTCAATATGCAATCTCAAAAGCGCAAAAAGAAGGACTCATCAACGTTTTTCCAATTGGGGCAGTGAGCAAAGGGCTTAAAGGAGAAGAATTGGCAGAGATCGGTTTTATGCTGGAAGAAGGGGCAAAAGGATTTTCGGATGACGGCAAGCCGATTATGAATGCGGAACTAATGAGAATGGCTCTCCAGTATCTGTCGCAATTTGATCTTCCGGTAATTTCCCATTGTGAAGACAGCATGCTTTCTTCCGGCGGAGAAATGAACGAAGGTGCGCTTTCTACGGAGCTGGGCTTAAAAGGGATCCCAAAACTGGCGGAAGAGATTATGGTGGAAAGGGATCTAAGACTTGCGGAAAAATTCGGCAGAGTACACATTGCACATGTTTCAACTTCCGGTTCTGTGGACCTGGTCCGTCAGGCAAAGAAAAGGGGAGTCAAAGTCACGGCAGAAACCGCGCCGCACTACTTTTCTCTTACAGAAGAAGCGGTACGCGGATACAATACCAATGCAAAAGTAAATCCTCCCTTGCGTACCGCAAAAGACGTTAAGGCAATTATCAAAGGGCTGGGAGACGGGACCATTGATGCAATTGCCACAGACCATGCGCCCCATGTCATAGAAGAAAAGAATGTAGAGTTTGGTTTGGCCTCAAATGGGATGGTTGGGTTTGAAACCGCACTTGCACTGGTGATTACTTTTCTTGTAAACACCAAAGCGCTTACTCCTTTGCAAGCAGTCCCAAAATTAACCATTATGCCTGCGAACATCCTTAAGATAAACAAAGGGACGCTCAAGGTTGGTTCAGATGCGGATGTGACAATTGTGGATCCAAAAAAAGAGTGGACCGTAGATGCCTCGAAATTTTCCTCACGCTCCAAGAACTCTCCCTTTGACGGAATGAAACTCCAAGGCAAAGTGATGCATACGATTGTGGGTGGACGGATAGTAGTCAAAGATTCGCAGCTGGTGAAGTGACGCGTCTTACCTTGAAAACCATTAAAATTTTCCTTAGAGCTGGAAACCTGCGACTAAACGTCGCGGTTTCCAGATATTTCAGAGGGATTTTTTTTGGAAACCGAGGCGTTCAGCCTCAGGTTTCCAACTTATTTGCTGTATTTAGTTTCGTGCTTTTTGTCATTTGTTATTTGTCATTTGTCATTTCCTTGGGTGGCTGCAGCTACACAGGAGCCATGACCGAGATCCGCATTTCCCCTTTTTCCGAGACAGTAGGTGCAGGACTAACTGCACAGTTTTATGCCACAGGTTATGATTCCGGAGGACGCCCAATTACCATTAGCCCAACTTGGAGCGTGTGGGGAGGAGTTGGGACAGTGGATGCAACCGGAAAGTTTTATGCAGGGGCATCAACAGGGATAGGATATGTTATTGCTACTGCTTCGGGCATTTCCGGGCAAGCACAAGTTACAGTTACAGACAAAGGATCCATTTCCGGGAAAGTGCGCAATGTTTTAACGGAACTTCTAAGCGGAATTACAGTGAGGATCGTAACCGACCATTCTAAATCCGCTCAAACAAACTCATCCGGTAGTTACATCCTTTCCGATTTGCTCCCTGCTACTTATCAAGTAGAAACAGTAGGGACTACCCGTTATGGTTCTTCTTCCGGAGAAGCTACGGTATACACCGGTCAAGGGAGCACTTTGAATTTTACGCTAAGTGAGAGAATAGGGATCCAAACAGATTCTATTAATAGGACCGGTACAACAATGAACATCAACGGGACAGTCAGGAATAACGGGAGCACTTCCGCTACCGGTTGTACGGTGTTTTACTTCTTTTATAATGCGGAAGATTTTCCCATGGGGAGCGGATCTTCTTCTCTTGGCACTATTGCTGCCGGGTCTACAGAAGCGTTTATAATGGTTGTAAATTTATCGGAAGATGCAGATCCCAGCAGGACGGTGAAATATGGCATTGCCGGCGGATTCTAATCCAGAAAAAGAAGCACAAAGGATAGTGGCGGAGTACTTATCTGGGCTAGGGTGGGCCAGGCAGTGGCAGCAAGTGATAGAAAGAGAACCGCGGTCTTTTGGAAGGGACGAAAGAGAAGACAAGCTGCGCAAAGCAGAAAAGATGATGGAAGAAACCGAAGACCGCTTTAGCCAGCATGTGGAAAAATACCTCCACGATTCTTCGCCGGAAGCCAAACAAGTGTTGGAAAACATTCTAAAAAAACTTTCGCCTCGCCGCGACTTGGGGTTTTTCTGCCAGAGGATTTTGAGCCACATTAAAAACAAGCTGGGGATTTATTAGGCTTGGCTTTGTACTTCCCTTTGTAATTCAGACAGATTAAACGATAAATGCGGACGCCAGATAAAATTAAATCTTTCTACTGCTACGAAATAGCTTATCTCTTTATCTCCAATCTTGCCGGTAAACCTGCGATAGGTATCGGACATAGACTTAAAATTATAGATATGGGTATTGCGGTCAAATAATTCCGGATGGTCTGCTGCAGTCCAGCCAGAAGCAACGCTTTCTACGGCGGAGCCAAGATACCTGGCATTGGGGTTTGCATCATCGTATTGGCGATTGGGATCTGCCAGATGAGTCATTGTGCCGCTGTCAAAAGGATCAAACATTACCCATTCGTGTGCACCGGATAGCATGCCTGGAAAGTGAGCGGATTTTTCAGCAAAACCCATGTAAACAGCGCTTCTGATCCCTGCTTCCTGGTAAGCCATTTGCAGTACCGGTGAACGATGCCTGCAACATCCGCCTTTTTTCATGAAAAAAGCCTGAGTTAAAAATTGCCCAGTTTGGCCTTTTTCCCTGGATTGCTTATCTGAATATGAAATGTGGAGCTGCTCGAAAATGTTTTTGGCTAAGCCGACTACGTGGTCAGGGGCATTTAATAATCCCGCGGCAAGGCGGGAGATTGCTTCTTTTTTTGCGGCTATCACAAATTCAAAAACAACAGAAGGATCTCCTGCGCTGTCTTTTTCCCCTTTGTTTATCCCTGCAACTTCACCGTGTTCCAGGGGTTTTCCCAATTCTGCATTGAGTAGCGCAGGAGAACAGTCATGTTGGCGCAGGAATGGGTTGTCAGCCACTTCCCCATATTTGTCCGGAGTGATTTCTGCTGCAAGCGTTATTTTGTGCCCATTTGGAAACAAAGCTGCCTCGATTTTTGTTCTGGTTAACATGGTTCTGCGCACTGCCTGGTCAAATTGTTTTTCTGCTTGAGGGGTAAGCCCGCCGACTTTTGCTTTCCAACCAAGGAGTCCTCCGGTTTTAGTTTTTGGCAGAGAAGCATATAAATCAGCCAATACCTGATTTTCCGCGCGGATGCATGCAAGCGGGTCCCTAAGGTAAAGTTCTACATAAGTGTAAAAATCACTTGCAGTGGCAACGCGCATTACTCCGCCGGAAGCTTTGGGCATGGCCAGGCCACTGACCTCATCCGGTGTAAACTTTCCAAAAAGCTCCCCCAGTAAAACTGCTTTTACACTTTTTACCGGACGGGGCGCAAGAGCTGCTGCTTGTGCAACTACTCCCAGCAGGCCGTGTAACTTGCCCAGATATTCTTTTTTGTAGTTAGCTACTCTGGCAATACCCTTCCCACTGGTTACATATGTTTTTATCATTTCTCTCATTTTTAGCAAGGTATCTGGTTCTTTTGTAAGCAGGCCAATGAACTCCGTAAGATTTTCTGCAGTTAAAGAGACCGCAGCCAAAGTTGGGTGAGAGAAAGAAACTTTCCCGCCGGGTCTGTTGACTTTATGCGGGAAGAGAGAGCTAAACGCAGTGTTAAATGCTTCGGGATCACTATGCCACTGCAGGTATCCAAGAATAATCCGTCTTAAAACTTCATTTTCAGGTGTATTTAATGCTGCCACAATTTGGGTTTGGGCAGCAGCAACTTTTGCTTCTATGGCAGCCCCGATTTTGGCGATGGCTGCTGTGCGGTGTTCAATTTTTTCTCGAATTTGTGCATTTGCCGGATCTGCCTGGGCTGCTGTTTCCCAAAGTGCACAATACTGCCGTAAGGCGGATAAAGCGGTAAAAAGATTTTCCAGGGAGTGCATTCTTGCCAGTTCTGCGCCGCTGGTTGAGATTGCTATGCCTTGATTAAAAATAGCCCTAACTACATCCTTTTTGTCTCCTTGCTGTGCTTGCAAATCCGCTTCTGCTTCTTGGGCTGTTTTAAGAGCGCTTTTTTGCGGCGGCGTAGGAGGTTCCGGGACAGAAACTCTGGTGTGTTTATAAGCAAAAACAGAGACATTGTCCCCATGTGCACCACCGTTTGCTCTCATTGTTTCTACAGAGGCCTGGTAAATGTTTGCAGCTAAGTCAACTAAAGAAGATGTGGGGTCCAGCAGCTCAACAAAAGAAGCAAACTTTTCTTCTCCGGGCTTTTTTGAGGCAGCGTTAAAAGGAAGGTTGTCCCGCGGACCGTCAGTCATTCCCAAGACAATATCCCCTTCTTCCAATTCGCAGGTAAAAACATGCGGAGTACTGTTGGTTTGGCCCAAGGCTCTCAAAATTATGTGATTATTAGGAAACCCCCTAAAAATTTCATGATATTCTCTTAGCTCTTCTCCGCCTATGGGTTGGGTAGGGTAATCTCCTTTATCCATTTTATATCCTTCAACGGCTAAGTTGTCGTCGAACGACACTTGATGCAAGGTCCCGTTTTGTTTAAGGACATAAACAGGGGCGTCACCTATGTTAACTACAGTTAAAGTATTTCCGCGGACCTCGTAAGCAGCAACAGTACTTCCCATTCCTTTTAAGGTTTGTTTTTCCGGCCTTCCGTCTAAAGCTGCAGCAGCAAGATCTTTTTCTACTTCTTCCAATATTTTTGCTTGAGCCAGTGCAATACATTCTTGCAAAGTTTTACCTTCGCCAAGAGCTTTGGAAAAAACCTCTGCTGCTATGCGGCTGGCAACTTCTCCCCCTGCGTGTCCTCCCATGCCGTCAAAACAAACAAAAACCTTCCTTTGGGCATCTTCATAATACAAAATAGCATCTTCGTTTTTTGCCCTTGCTCCAATGCTGGTGAGGCCGTGTATGTTTTTCCCTGGGAAAGTGATGACCCCTTCTGCTCCGCCCGCGTAAAATTTTACAGTTTGTACTGGTGCTGCTTCTTTCTGTGCAATGACTCGGTCCAAGTTTTCCAGTGCTTTGGTTTTGGCGCCCGCTATGTCTACCATAGACTGTAAAAGTGCGGCGTCTTCCGGAGAGGTAAAAATCCGTCTTCCTTTTTCTAATGCTTTGGTCCAAATTCCAAGTTCTTTGTCAACTAGAGAGCGGGTGATCCTTAATTGGTCCAATGTTTCCTTGTTTAAAGCCTCTAAATTTCCGCTTCCAGCAGCAGCAATGCTTACAGCTGCAGCTGTATTCATCCCTACGGTTCCACCTGGTCCTGTAACCAGGTAAATGGGATCTATTTGTTCCAGAGCTTCTTTATGTAAGCGGCGGGCCAGGGCTTTTTTGGTTAGGCTTAAAGCAGTTCTGGCATGTGCTACTTCTGCTTCAAAAGGTTTTTCATGTGGGAACCTAGCATTCGCTCTTTCCCAAATAGGAACACTTCTGGCAAAACCATCCAAGACCCCTTCCAAGGCAGCCACATCCCAGCCAGTAGCCAAAGCAGCAACCCGGTCTGTTTCCGATGCATGCTGTCTAATGATATTTCTTATATGTCCGTCAATTTGGCGATGATGGGTAGTGGACCAGGCACGTTCTTGATCTCCTTCTGCGCTTGTTCTGGCAGCGGCAACATCATCTTTTCTTAATTTAATCGCTTGATTAAGGGCCTCCAAACCTTCCCGTTTTCTTTTTGCCAGTTCCCCAAAAGGGTGGTCTGGGGAAAAAGCAGCATCCGCACCCTGCCATAGCCGCAATGCTTCTCCCATGCGATGGCTGGTTTCTTCTAGGATTGCTAAACTGGTATCATTGGTTGTTCTGGGGCCGTTTTCCATGCGGTCTCTGATCCGGGTCCAAGCAACACCTGCGTCGGTATTTGGAAAAAGATCTGCTTCGGCTTTTTCGGTTTTTCTTTTTGCATTAGCAAATACAGCTTCCTTTTCTTCTATAGCAGTCCCTAATATTATTCGAGCGGTTTTAAGGTTTTCGGTTTTTTTGGAAGCTTCACTGCTTTCCGGGAATTCACTGCTAAGCGGTTCCCAAACCACCAAGATATCCCCTAAAATTTTCTGAGTAGCCTGAAGCAGTGCTAAAGAAGTGTGGTCCAAGAATTCAGGCTGTTCCAGTGCCACTCCATAGGTGTCTTCTACTTCCTCGGGAGCATAACCAGTTGCCATTTTCAATATATCATTTTCTGCTTTCCTGGCCAGGCTCATTTGCCTTTCCATGTGTACAACTGCAACTCGTTGTTCCAGGATCCTTAGTTCAGCCAACTGTGCGTTGATGGGGATAGTTAAGTCCGGCTTTTCAATAGACAATCTTTCCCAAAACGCAATTCTGCTCCTTAGCCAAGAGAGGGTTTGAGCTACTGTTCTGTAACCTTGTTCTTCCTCGATCCCGGCTGCCCTAAAAGAAGGCGGGAGGGGAGCAGTATTAGCAGGATCCCTTTTCCATTCCAAATAAGTCTTTATATCTGCATGCCTGGCCAGAAATTCCGTTTCTTGTGCCTTGTGGAATGCAACCGGGTCATTGGTCCTCCCGATTTTTAAGTCAATTATTTTTTGAAGTTCTACAAGGGCCCTGGCATAACCCTCAATTTTATCTTGTGCAAAGGCTGGGTCGTTTAAACTGGTTCTGGCAGTTTCCCATGCAGCTTTTAGTGTTTGGGCTTTTTCATAAACTGCTTGGAGTTCGGGAAGAGAATAGGCTGCTAATTCATCGGGATTTTCCCTTGCGCTGGTCATTACAGTGCTAAAATGCACTGGCGGTTCTGCCCCCAATAATTCCCCGATAGTTCTACTTTCTTCCGCTACTAATTTGGCAAAGGTCAAAACTTTTTTATCACTCTTAGCTGTTGCCAAGGCGTGTTGTAAAACAGTCATGCGAAGGGAACTTTTAGGATGATTAACTTCTGCGGCAAAGCTTTGCCAGCTTGCAATGTGCTCTCCCAGAAAAGTTAAAACTGATTCTATAGCAGCCAAGCTATCTTCGACTGCTGCCAGGTCCCTAAAACTTTCCGGTAAATCACGTGTTGCTCCGGGTTGCGTTCTTGCGGCCAAATATTCCTGGGCTTTGCCAGAAAGAGCTGCAATTACTTGGGCTTCTTCTCTAAGCTTTGCTTCATGTAAGCTTTGTTTTAGTTCCCCAATTACGCGTCCAAGGGTTTCCAAGTCCGCGGTGTATTGAGCGTGAAGCTCTGTCCCGTCTTCCAAAAGAGGGAGTAGTTCTTCGCGGACCAATCGTTCTGCTTCAACCAAGGTTTTTAGGTCTGCCAAAGTGGTACCTGCATACTGCCTGGAAACAACCATAATTGCAGCAGGGGAGATGCCCAGCAGGTCTTGTGTAGCAGTCCCCAAAGTTTCTCTTAAAGCATCAATCCTTGCTCCTTCTTCTTGCACTTCCCTTCCCAGACGCGCGGAAGATTCTCTTAACTGCCGTGCTTGTTCTTCTAACCCCGGAAGATTTGCTTCTCTTTCTGCTTCTACCAGTGCTCTACGCATGTCTTCTACTGGTCCCATAAGTACAGCTTTGAAAGCTGCCAAGGAATCCCTGCATCCTTTCAAAGCAGCAGTTAGGTCTCCTGCTTGTTCTTCTCCTTCTCTTTTTGCTCCTTCTAACTCATCCTTACCTGCTTCTTCAAGACCAGGAGTTGTAAGCGCGCCTAAAACAACAGCAAGCGCATTATTTATACCGCTTAAGGCAGCATTTAACTCAGTAATTTGAGCACTTAAATCTTTTGCTTCTGCATTGGCGTCAAATTCTTGCAATACCCCTGATTCTGCATTGGCAATGGCGCTTCTCTGAGCTGCCAGTTCCCCGCTTTTTTCTTCTATTGTTCTTGCTGTTTCTTTCAAAGAAGCGGTGGCTTGATCTGCCAAGGGGCGTTTTTGTTCCAATGAACCTGTGAGGGTATCGATTTCTTCCCGCGCAGAGATTACCTTAAGCCAAGCAGCTTGAAAAGCAGAGACCTCTGCTGGTAATGTGGGTCTTATTGTAGGTTTTTGATGAGAACGAAACAGAACGAGATCGCCTGTTCTTATTAGTCCTCTTACACCGGGACTCTGCATTTAAATAACCTTCCTTTTTCTGTCCTATATATATATCGTAATATTTAGGCAAAAATTGCATTTTTTGACCGATTTTTTAGGGGCAAACGGATGCTTAAGCTTGCTGTTTCGCGGTTGTTTCCAAGGCCCTTAATTCTGTTAAATGCGAATTAATTTTATCGGCTAATCCAGGATTTTCCCAAAGCAAACCTTCCCAAAAAGCGATCCGTTCTTTTAACCAAGGGAGCGCTTCTGCTGCTGCTTCTCTTTTTGATTGCTTAGCCACAGAATAAGCAGGGGAGGGTATATAAGAAACCCAATCTTTTGCCAAATTTAAATAAGCTTCCATAACCGGGTGGCGGGCCAAATCTTCTGCTTCTTGTGCTTTGTGGAAAGCAACTAGGTCACCAGTTTTTCCGCTTTTTAAATCAATTGCTTTTTGGAGTTCGGAAAGCGCCTTGGTGTAGCCTTTGATTTCTTCTTTACCAAACTCTGGATCGCCAATCCTGGCTCGCATTTTTTCCCACTCGCCAAGGAAAGCTTGAACTTTTTCGCAAGCTATTTGGAGTTCAGCAAGGGGGAGCTTTACCAGCCATTCCGGGTTTTTCTTGGCAAAAAACAGAAGGTCGGATAAGCCGGTGCGAAATTCAGGACACTCAGGATTCAAAAAAGAGAGCCCCTTGCTAGCTGTACCCTCTAGGTCTTTTACTGAGAAAAAGGCGCGTCGTGTTAGATCTTCTTTTTTGCTTGCTAGCTCCTTTTTTAGACACTCTAAATGAAAGGAGCTCATATCATAGCCTGTCTCTTGGCAAAAAACCTGCCAGATTGCAATCTGCTTTCCCAAAAAAACTATCTTCTGTTCACATTCTTCCACGGGGTCGTCTATTTTAGGAAGGGCTTTTTTTGCAAGTTCTTCTTCGTCCCACCTTGCTTCATGTAGTTGCCTCTTTAGGTCTGCCAATGCTATGGCAGCCGGGTCCCTGCCATAAAACATCGATTCCGCTAAAAGAGGACCAATCTCTTCGCGCAGCAATCGGCTTGCTTCGCGCAAAGTTTTTAGGTCTTCCAAAGCACTTCCTTTATACTCTCCCAATACAACCATAGCTGCAGCAGGGGAGAAGCCTGAAACCTCTTGCATAACCAGCGGCAACTCTTTTCTTAATACCGCAAGCCTTTCTTCTGCTTCCCGCACTTCTCTTTCAATGCGAGCATGATATTCTATTGAATCTCGTTCATGTAGCCACAATCTACGAGCAGGGGAAGTTGCGTCTGCGATTGCCAGTGCTGTGCGCATTTCTTCTACGGGTTTCATAAGTATGGCTTTGAAATTTGCTAAGGAATCCCTGCATCCTGTTAAAACAGCAGTTAGTTCTCCTGCTTGTTCTTCTCCTTCTCTTTGAACCCCTTCTAACTCATCTCTATCTTTTGCTTCAAGACCAGGAGCTTTGAGCGCGTCTAAAACAACAGCAATTGCACCCTTTATGCCTTCTAAGACAGCATTTAAATCAGTAATTTGAGTGCTTAATTCTTGGACCTCTGGAGTTGCGTCAAATTCTTTTAACGTAGCAGCTTCTGCAAGGGCAATAGCGCTTCTTTGGGATTCAAGCGCGCGGTTGCTTTCATCTACAGCTATGGCAGTTCTGCCTATTTCCGTAGTAGGCCACCCTTCCAAGAAAGAGCGGCTATGTTCCAAGAATGCTTCCCTGTCCTTTATTTCTGTGCGTGCGGAAAGCAGTCTAAGCCAAGCAGCTTGGAAGGGGGTAACAGTTTCCGGCAAAAAAGTTTTTATAACAGCTTTTGTAATAGCAGTAGGGCGGTATATGGTAATATCGCTTACTCTTCTCGGCCCGCTAGCCACATCTGCACACAGCATTTAAAAAACCTTCCTTTTAGAGACCTCCGAAAAATTAGCTTTCTGAGAGCTGGAAACCTGCGGCTGAACGCCGCGGTTTCCAGATTTATCTCTAGAGCAACTCATTTTGGAAACCGAGACGTTTAGTCTCAGGTTTCCAAAATCGAATTATTCGGAGCTCTCCTTTTGTTTTTTTATGCTCTTGTTTTTGAAATTGCAGTAGTTAAATTTCTAAATGCGGCTTGTAATTGGTCAATTAAAGCATCAAAAGGCCGGTCCGGATAACACTTTTGGTTTGCATTTGGCCAGAGGATGTTTAGGCGCGTAGAAAGAATCTCTCTGGCAAGGACCAGCATAGCTTTTTTGTATTTGCCCAGAGTTTCAGGAGAGGTTTCTGCTGCAGCGCTAATTTCCCGGAGAAGATCCTCATAATGCTGACTCTCATAAAGAACGTCTTCTTCTGACAATGCCGCATCTCTTGCTATTTTAATGTTTTTTTCCCTTGAAGAAATAACTGCGCCAATAGTTCTCATAGCAGTTCCTCTTTTTTCAATCTTTTGGGCAATAATAGTATTTTGGGGATATTTGAAGCGAAGGGCTAGCCATAAGCCTGTGCCAAGCTGCAGCATAGAGCGCACAGAGAGCATAGAGTGAAGCTGTGATCCCCGAAATGTTTCAGGACGGCCAGCTTGAGCCCTGTGGTACATGCCTGTGGTTTTCCCGGGGCAGAAAATGTCTTCATTTGCCTGGTCCATAATTTCTTTTTCCCTGATAATAACAGCAGCGATTTCTAGTTTTTCTTTAGCCTCTCTTAAAGCAGTTAAGCGGCTGTTGATTTTGGCAATATCTGGGTGAGAGGGATGGGCTGCTACTACTCTTTCGTATTCCGGAATACAGGATTCTGTAACTTGCAATCCGCTGTTTATCAGGGTTACCCATGGATCCTGGTATAAATAACTATAATTGCGAGGCAAAGGGCCCTCTGACGAGTGATAAGGGGCATCCGAATCTTCTAAATATGCATTATATCCCTGTCCCTGGTTTTGCATAACAGTTTCCAAGTGAGGGACTGCTTCCAGCAGTTCTTCTTCTGCACAGAGCGCAAATGCTACGGGGTCATCCACTGCTTTGCTTTTTATTGCTATCATCATGTCTAACTTCTCCAAAACAATTTTATAAGTACTGGTCTTGATCCCTGCAAGGCAAGGAGAATCGATGGCTTTCTCAAAAGCTTTCCATTTATGGAGTAGAGCAGTGATTGTTTCATGGGCGGAATGGAGAAATGGGAGGGAAAATCTTCCAAACCCGGGATGTTCCGGGTAATGTTCAATACTGCACAAAAACCCAAAATCTTCTTTAACTTTTGGCAGTGCAGCATTTAAAATGCCTTCTTCTTCTCTCAATTTTTGGTCGATAAGGGATTGGAATAAATCACGGATTTTACCGCGCAATAAACTTAGGTCCTCACCGTATTGGGTAGAAAGAACTGTTCCCAACACTAAAAGAGGGAGAAGCTTGTTCTCAATCAATAGCACTGTTTCTCTTAAGGTTGTAAGGTCCTCGATGGTTTCTGCTGGGTATGTCCTGTTTAATATCGCAGCAGAAGCAGGGGAGAGAGCAGTTAGATCTCTATTTACTGCAGCTTCTTCTTCTCTTAGCTCTGCCAGCGTTGCCTCATCTGCCCGGATTTCTGTTGTTCGGTCAGCTTGTTGTCTCTCAATGGTAGCCTTGGTTTCTCTAAGACCGCGTTCCCTTTCTACTAAAGCCGGCTTTTCTGCTTCAATAGTCTGGCGCAATGTTTCTACCGGTCTCATTAGTACGGTTTTGAAAGCTGCCAAGGTATCCCTGCAGCCTGTCAAAGCAGCGCTTAGCTCTCCTGCTTGTTCTTCCCCTTCTATTTTTGCCGCTTCTAGCTCGTTTCTATCTGCTGCTTCAAGACCAGGAGTTGTAAGCGCGCCTAAAACAACTGCAGCTGCATCGCGGATACCGTCTAAGGCAGCAGTTAATTCAGCGATTTGAGAGCTTAACTCTTTTACTTCGGAAGTAGCACTAAATTCCTGCGAAGCAGCAGCTTCTGCTTGTGCAAGATCTTTGGTTTGTTTTTCCAATGCTGCGGTTGTTTCCGTAATTGCGGTTTCGATTTTGGGGAGCAGGACTGCAGCATGCTTGGAAAGGCCAGTTTTTACTACTAACATCTTTTCCCGTGCAGAGATTTCTTCTCTTATAAATATTTTCCTGAGCCAGAGGGTCTGGAAAGGGGTTTGGGTTTGGGGCAGGGGAGTGCGGACCCTTGCTGCTCCCGGAAGCACAAAAGTTCTTATGCTTACTCTTCTTGCAGTTGCTCCATCTACACTGGGTCCGGACATATGAAAGGCTCCTTTTTTATATTGTCGTGCGGATTTAGAGGAAATTTCGTTTCCAGCGGTTTTTTTTTAGCGGATTAAAATTATTTACGCGTTTGCTGGGTCTGTTCCTGCAACCTTTTTAAGCGCTGCCCTACTTGCTGCGATTGCGTTTCGCATGCCTGCAACTGCTGCGTCTTTTGCGCTTAGCGGCGCAGGTGCAGCGACAGCTACTGGTTCTGGTTCAGCTACTGCAGTTGCGATTGGCGCTGCTGCTGGAGTGGGTGCTTCTACTTGTTCTGCTGGTGCAGGTGCTGTAGTTGCTGCAACCGTAGCTTTTTTACCTTTACCTAGTCCTGAAAGCATAGCTTGTTCATCTGCAGTTAGAAAAGAGGTTACAGGTCTTGAATGTCTTGGTAACCCTCTTCTTAATTCTAGCTCTACTGCGGATCCTCCCGCGTCAGTACGCAATGCATCTTCTTCTCTTGCCGGAGGGGTGACTGGGACGGTTCCTGCAGCCCCGCTTTCTTCTAAGGCTCTATCTAGAGTAACGCGTGCTACTTCTGCTGGGCCTTCGTGTCTTGCTTGGTCGCCTTCTCCTCTTCCAGTACCTGCTACTGCATCTGCTGCAACAACGGTTGCTCCGCCGGTTCCAAGTCCTGATGTTTCAGGAGTAACGTTCCTTGCTCCAGGGCCTTCGGCTAAGGCTGCAAATGTTGCTGCTGCTGCCTGGGCTCCTGCAGAAGCTAAATGTTCGGCTTCTTGCATTCCTTTGAATTGTGCAGCTAATGCTTGAAAAGCATCAAGTGCTTCTTGTGCCTTTTGAGCAATAGTTCTAAGTTGCGCGTCCAGGGCGGATTCTTGTGGCCCAAGCGCATTTTGGCGTTCGCTAATGCCTGGCCGCTTTCCTTCTAGTCCTGCAATTTCTTCTCCGAGGTCCCTAACTCTATCTGCAACTTCTCTTTCTTTTTCTGCTTTTGCAGTTGTGATCCTTCTTTCTTCAACAGTAAATCTTTCTCCTATCTCTTCTTCTATTTTCCCGATTTCTCTTTCTATTTCTCTTCTTCTGCGCATGCCTGCAAGTTTTTCTGAATCTTTGTCGCCAGTAGCTTGGAGGCCGGCTAACTCTCCTCGGAGAGCAACGGTCCTCTGTTCCAGTTCTTGTACTAGTGCTCTGGAAGCTTGCTCCAGTTCTTCTGCTAACGCTGGCTTAGTTACTGTTTCCAGTGTTGTGTTGAGAGTTTCAATGTCCCTTCTTTTTTCTTCTATTGTTCTGCTTAAGCCTTCAAGTTCCTGCTGGGTGGATTGTTGCCTCTCCTTAACTCCTCTTAGTTTTCCTCCCAACAAATTATCTGCAGCAACCAGAATGCCTGCTTGGGCATCTTGGAGCATTCTTCTGCCTACAGACAGAGACCTGCTTATGGTTGCGGGATCTATGGCTACTGGGCCGATTATGGCGTTTCTAATTGAAGCTGCTTCATCTGCAGGCAAAAAGCCCAAGATAATATCAATGGCTGCGTAAGCAGGTATTGGTACTCCCGAAGCTTCTACTTTGGTGGCAACTAAATGATCTCTTTCTGCTTTTACTTTTCTTGCAGCATGTGTTTCTGCTCCTTTTGCGCGTCCTAGGTTTTGCTTTTTTCCAGGTAAAAGGTCTTCTTGTGTTTTTTGTTCTCTTCCGGCTGCTCCGGTATAGGCAGCAAGATTTCCCTGGTAAGCAGAGTCTGCTTCTGCAAATAATGATTCCAGTCTTGCTGGCAAGCCATCGAGTTCTCCTAAAAGGCCGGATTTTTCTGCTTCAAGAGCTGCTCTACGATCTTTTCTTTCGCTTGCTTCCGTAGACAATCTTTTTGCCCAGGTCCTTAATTCTGCAGGGCCCGAGCCAGCAGGTGCAGTCATGGGAGCGGAAGAAGGAGCTACGTCCAATAATCCCGCTTCTATTTCTTCTAGTCTGGCGGCGATTGCTGCACGGCGGGTGTCTACTGTTGCTTGCGCTGCTTCAAGTGCCTTAAGATATGTATAAGCAGGGGTTCCTGCTACGGTATGGTCCGGAGCTTTTTCGATTCTTGCTTTTTCTTCATCAATTCTTTTTCCAACTTCTGTAATTTCTTTCTCTACGGCTTCTCTTTTTTGGGTGGCTACAGCTGCTTTGGATTCTGCTCCGTTGACCCTTTTGCCCAAGAAATCATCTGCTGCTGCCCGCATTTCTGCTTCAGCACTTTGCAGCAAGACCACTACTTCTTGAAGTGTTTGTGCTGCTGTGGAGAGGGGGGTTGCAGCTGTTGTTCCCGTTAAAGACACAGGAGGAACCCCATCATCAATAAATACTCCTTCTACTGTTTCTACGGTTTCTGGTTCTTCTGGGACTGGAGGAGTCAAGGCAGCTTTTGCCTCTTGAGCTTTTTGGTTTAGTGGCGAAGTTTCTACGCTCACACCTATTAATGTATCTAAGAAAGCCAGTGCCAGTGCTCCGTCTACTCGTGCTGCTCCGCTAAGCATAGAGCTGATAAGATAAAGATTTAAACTTGTTTCTGCAGCTGCTTTTTGGAAGCAGGTTCCGTGTAGATCTTCCATAGAAAGGATGGGGGCGCCCAGTTCAGCAGCAGCAGCAGGCAAAGCTGCTTCTAAGTTTTCAATATCACCAGAAGCATGTCTTAAGACAAGCTCTAACATGTAGCTTGCGCCTCTTAGGGCATCATGGGCATCTGCGGTATCTGCGTTTTCCGGTACAGGGATAGCCTGAGCTCCTTCTTGAGCTGCTTTTTCTTCTGCAAACAAGGCGAGATATGTTTTTACTATATTGCTACGGATGTCTGCATGTAAACTTGCTAAAGCGGAATTTGCGAGCATTTCTTCTGCTTCTTGTATTTCTGCTTGTTTATCGTGTATGTCTTGGATTAGAACTGCTTTACTTGCTTCTAGTGTTAGTCCTGGAGGAAACCCTGTTGGAGTTCCACCGGATCTTCCTGCTTTCATTTTTGCAAGCAATCTTAAAGCCGCTTCTTTTTGAGCAGTAACTGCCGGATCTTCTGGAGCTGGTTTAGGTTGTGCGGCAGCAGCTCTGGCAGCTTCTTCAGCAACTCTGGCAGCTTGTCTATTTGCTTCTTCCACATCATCGATTTTATCTTTTAAAGCTTGTTCTTTTTGTTCTAAATCTTTCTGGTCAGCAATGGCTTTAGGAGTAAAGCCCGCATTGCGAAGATCAATAGCGGCAGTTAGGTCAAAAGGGTTGGTTGGATCAAGAGCCCTGTCAATAAGAGCAATCCTGTCAACAACTTCCTGGTCAGCCGCAGCTTGTGTAGCAGCGGCAGCATTGGTTCTTTCTACGTCATCGATTGTATCTTTTAGAGCTTTTTCTTTGTCTACTAGATCTTTCTTATCAGCAATATCTTTAGGAGTAAAAACGTTATTGCGAAGATCAATAGCGGCAGTTAGGTCAAAAGGGTTGGTTGGATCAAGAGCCCTGTCAATAAGAGCAATCCTGTCAACCACTTCCTGGTCAGCAGTTACCTTTTCAGCAGCGGCAGCATTGGTTCTTTCTACTTCTGTGATTTTATCTATTAAAGCTTTTTCTTTGTCTACTAGATCTTTCTTATCAGCAACATCTTTAGGAGTAAAGATATCATCGCGGACCATTCTAGCTTCGACAAGATCAAAAGTTCTGGTAGGATTAAGGACCCAGTCAATTTCAGCAATCCTGTCAATGACTTCCTGGTCAGCCGCAGCTTGGGTAGCAGCGGCAGCATTGGTTCTTTCTACGTCATCGATTTTATCTTTTAAAGCTTGTTCTTTGTCTACTAGATCTTTCTTATCAGCGACATCTTTAGGCTTAAACCCTGAATCGCGAAGAGCAATGGCAGCACTTAGGTCAAAAGGGTTGGTTGGGTCAAGTACCCTTTCAATAATGGCAATCCTGTCAACAACTTCCTGGTCAGCAGTTGCTTTTGCTTCTGCTTTTTCGGCTGCTTTAATCTTGGGAGAGGTGTTTCGAACCGCTTCTTGAAGTGTGTTCCTCTTTGCTTTTTCTACTCCTGCGTCTTTTGCTTCACGCAGTGCATCTGTTGCAGCCCTGAATGCTGCTTGGGCATCTGCTAATCGGTCTGCCGGGATAGTTGCCATAGCATCATCTGCGAATTCTTGGATCCCAGTAAGTGCAGCTGCCATTTTTCTTTCTGCTGCATCTTTGGGATCTTTGGCTTCGGTTAATTCTCTTATGGTTTCTGCACCAAAGATTGCGGGGTTTTCTCCTTGTGCAAGGTGTCTTTTGAATTCTTCTGCCACCGTAGGGCTGTTTGTTTCCAGAACAGCAATTAATTCGCCAAGACGTCTTTTACCCATGTTTCTGATCCGAGATTCAAAAGCATCAAGAGTGGCATCCAGAACTAAGCCAGTAGCCCTCACATCTGCTATGAGTTTGGCAGCGCGTTTGGTGATCCCGGCTATAGTTACTTCCCCGACTTCTCCTGTAAAAAGAAGCGTTCCTGCTGCGTCTAAAGTATCAATAGCAGGGTTAATTCTAAGTGCATCTGATTCCATTTGACCTGCCAAGGTGCGCAGTGTTTCTACCCCTTCGGCTGCTGTAATTAATCTTCCAAGTCTTGCAGATGTATCTGTTAAATTCGTTTTTGATCCTTTGGTGTCATCGTTTAAGTTGAAGTAGGCATCATTCCCGGTAAGAAAAGCATCGATTCTTTCTTTTAATTCTTTGGCTTGATCTTTTTGGGAGACCCCGTCTGTTTGATCGAGGAAAGCATCCACATCCAAAGCCTCTTCCAAAGCAGTAAAGGCTTCGATGTCATCCCAAAGTTGGTTGTTTGTCTCTCTGTCGGTGCGGAGCACCCCATTTCTAAAAACCATTTGAAGCAATCCGTATCTTTCGGATGCTTTTTCAATTCTGTGTCCCTTTTTCCCTGTATAATAAGAGGCGCTTTCTTTTGCGCGTTCAGCAGCAATTGCTTCGAGGGCTTTTTGTCGGTCCTTGTCTAACTGTTGCGCTTCTTGTTGAATAGCACTAAGTCCCCCTCTGGCAATCCGTCCGCCACCCTTAGCGAGTAAAATAAGGACTAAAGCTATAACTGCTCCTGCAACCCCTCCTACCAACACCCCTTCTATTGCGTAGGAAGAGATGCTTTTGATTGGAACCATGGTCATCATTTTTAAAGCTATTCCTACTACCGATCCAATTCCTCCAAAAATTAGGGCATACCTGTACTTCAATGAGTCGGTCCAGTTCCCCTCGAATTTTCTCATCAGTTCTTGTACGCGATCAAAATGTTCCTGTTGTTTGTCTGGGGCTGGCGCTTGGCCAGAACCTCCCATCCCAGTATTTCCTCCCATGGTGCCTGGGCCACCAGGTCCCCCGGTTGTAGCCATCATCATTGCGCCGTTCCATAATCTTCCGGCTGTAGCTCCCATCCATCTGCTTGCAGTTCCATAACAATTGTATTGTTCTTGCACATGAGAACCGGTTAAGCCTCCTGCAAGCGCTAAATTATATATTGGAACTGTACGGGTACGAATAGCAGGCATATAAGCGGGATTTTGGAAACCGCCTTTTATTTCAGTCCAAGCTTTTCGTGCACCTTGTTTTCCTTTTTCATATCCCTTGCGTGCATATTCTCTGGCGCCGACCCCTTGTTTACCTAGCTCTATTGGCTCTCCACCCGGCATAAAAATTACCTCCCTGTTATTTTTCGCATATTTTGTCTTTGCCTGTCTCTCACATATATTTATCGATCATTTTAGGCTCGGATTTCACTTTGCCCCATATTTTTTTTGTGTTAAAATGAAGCTCAAAAGGGGGCATTTATGTTATACATTTGGCTGGCTTTTGCAGTTTCAGCTTTAATCATACTTTGGGCAGGTAGCCGTTTAATAAAATACGGTGATATCATTGCCGAACGCACTGGGCTCAACCGTACCTGGATCGGGATAGCGTTACTTGGATTCATTACTTCGCTTCCTGAAATCGCAAACGGCATTAGCGCAGTAACTACAATCAGGATGCCGGACCTGGCTATTGCACCTCTTTTTGGGGCATGCCTCTTTAACATGCTCATTATCGGAATTTTGGATATTATCTACAATTTTTACGGCAAAGGCCCAATGTTAAAAGACATTGAAGAAGAGACCGGGCATCTTATTACCGCTGGTCTGGCCATCATACTTTTGGCAATCGGGGGGATGGGGGTTTTGGTGGGCAAGCTTCTCCCGCCAATTTCGGTTTTTGGTATAGGGATCTACTCCATTTTCATTATTATAATATTCTTTTTTGCCCAAAGGATCATTTTCCATTTTGAACACAGGGATGAAGTCAAATTTCTTGATAAGAAGGTCAAAAAACTCGAGTTTCATGAATACAAAAAAACCTCTGCTTTTGGGGCATACTTACGTTTCGCATTTTTTGCTTTGCTGGTAGTAGCAGCAGGTGCGTGGCTCCCCATCCTGGCAGCAGAAATCGCAGATTTTTATGGACTGAGCACCACTATTGTTGGGGCACTACTGGTAGGTGCAGCTGCAACTCTGCCTGAACTGACGGTTTCTGTTTCTGCAGTAATGATCGGGGCGCTTGATGTTGCGGTAGGGACACTTTTTACAAGTAGTGTTTTTAACATGGCCATCATTTTTATTGTAGATTGTTTTAACCGGATCAGCCCAATCCTTCCTCTGGTTTCGATCGAAAATTCAGTTACAGCCTTGTTTGCCATTATTGCCACTGCAGTAGCTGCAATCGGCATGGTTTACCGCACAGAAAAACACATTTTCCGCCGCATTGGCTGGGATGCGGTTGGCATTATTGCTACGGTTGGGATTGCGATTTACGTGTTGTGGCGGTTGGCGACGTTTTGATGTCGCATTTTTCGGCGATGTGACGAAAAACACGACGGTATCAAAAAAGCGACAATGATCATTGTCGCTTTTTTGTGAGGGAAAGGCGAGGGGGGGGGTGGCAAGCAAATTGCTCATATGTGTTTGGGGTGACAAAAGCACATATGAAAAGGCATCGCAATTCCCAAAAACGGATATATGCGCCTGACGGCGTTTATTTTATAACCACAAACACACATGAAGGATATCCATTTTTTAACCACGATGTTTTGAGTGATTTATTTATTGAGGAACTCCGGTTTTGCCAAAAATTGAAGTTTTTTGGGTTATTTGCATATAAAATCAACCCACAACATATCCATTTATTGATTCAACACAATAAACAACATGATTTTTCGGACATAATGCAATTTTTGAAACGGAATTTTTCGCGGAATGCGAATCGGATCATTGGGGGCGACGATGTCGCAAAAGGCGACGATGATTATCGTCGCCTTTTGGATGCAATCCGGGATTTTGACCGCATTGTCCAACGATTACGAACCCAATTTATATCACAATACGGCCCCAACCACCATTTCCCCCCATTCAAATGGCAAAAATCGTTCCATTTTCATATTGTTAATGGAAACCGTGATTTTTATAACCATGTGCAATATATCCGTAACCAATGGGTTAAACACGGGTTAATTGAAAACAAATATTGTTTTGTTGATCCGGAGGTTTTTTGTATATGCTGATACGGTTGCGCAAGCATGAATCAGCGAAAAAGCGAGGATCCGGATCCTCGCTTTTTCTCCCAATGATGTGTGTCTTTTTGCTTTTGATTTTATTGGCCGGCTGTACCGCAGAACAACCCGCCGAAAAAGAAAAGGAGCCAGTTTCCTTGGAGCAACAAGAAGCCTCCGAATCGTCTCCTTCCCCAGAAGTTACAGATGGGTTGATTTATTCTACCCAAGGCTTAAAAAATGGGGCTTTCCCGCCAAAAATCACACTTGTTTATGGAGGAGACCTTGTAGCGGTTTCCGAAAACTCCCAAGCCTTGCTGGTTGGCATCAATTTGGGAGCAAAACCGTGTGCGTTGGTGGAAATTGGTGGGCGAGGTAGGGTCGTCCAAACAGGTGATTTATTGGGCAAATACAGGGTATTAAGAATTAAAGAAAATGAAATGGAGCTCGAGCGTGATTAGGCTAGCGAGGTTAATATTATTAATTATATTGATTTTACAGATTGAGGTTTTTGCTGCGGAAATGATTTCGTTTAGCGATGCCGCGGTGTTCGACGCAGTCCAGCTTCTTGGCCGGCGTGCCGGCGTTAATGTTATTTTTAGCGGAGACAAGAGTGTTTTGGCAGGCAAGAAAGTAACTTTGCAGGTCAAAGATGCGGATCCGCTAAAATTAATGGAAGAGATTTTACGTTCCAATGGTTTTGGGTTTGAAAGAGAAGGGGACTTTTATATTGTTTCTGCTTTGCCCCAGGATATCGGTAATTCCGGTTATATAAATACCGAAGAAGTTATGGGTTTAAAATATGTTTCTCCCAAAAAAATGGCAGACCTTGTCTGCAAGATGGATTTGGGCGTAACTGCTTTGTGCGACGGGAATTCTAACCAATTGGTTATCAAAGGTAAAAAGAATAACTTACTGCGGGCAAAAGAGCTGATCAATAAGCTGGATGTCCCTGTCCCCAAAATCTTCCTCCAAGCAGAAATGATCGAAGTTGCGCAATCAGGACTGGAAAAGATTGGGATTACGTTTGGAAATGAGCAGTCCGGCTTTGTTTTTTCTGTAGCAAAAGAAGATGGTAGCATCAAAAAGAAAGAAGACTTAAATGTTATTGTGAGCCTTATGATTGCAAGCGGCGAAGCAGAGCTTTTGGCTCGGCCTTCCCTTACAGTCTTAAATGGTGAAGAGGCCCAGATAAACATTGGCAGTAAAATCCCCTTTGCTGTTCCTGCCACAAACTCCGGATCCACGACTCTTTGGAGTGTGGATTACATTGACAGCGGTATCAGCCTTAAAATTCTTCCTTATGTAAGCAAAGAAAAAATTATTACTGCAACTATTAAGCCAGAGGTAAGCTCTATTTCAGAGTGGCGGACAACTCTTGCAGGAGAGTTTCCTGTGATTGCAACACGTAACGCAAGTACTACCTTAACCGTAAAAGACGGAGAGACAATTGCGATTGCAGGGCTCATTAGTAACCAGGAAAGCAAGAACCACGGCAAGATCCCGTTTTTTGGAGACATTCCTCTTTTAGGCTGGTTTTTTCATTATGAGAGCGATCAAAGAGCAAAGAGCGAAGTGGTGTTTTTGGTGACGCCGAAGGTTATTGATTAAGTTTTCCCCGCCACCACAACCTTCCTCACCCAAGGATTACTATCTGTTTAGTAGCCAATAATTCGCCCTCTCCATCTTACGATAGAGAGGGCAATGTGGAGGTTTTCGATGGCTAAAAGAAGAAAAATGTTACGTGCTAGGGAATTGAGGAAAGAATCAACTAAAGCGGAGCAGATTCTTTGGCCATGCTTAAGGAACCGCAGGTTTTTTGGAAAAAAGTTTAGGAGACAGTATGTTTTTTACGGTTTCATTCTTGATTTTTATTGCCCGGAATATAAGCTGGGTATTGAGCTAGATGGCCCTGTTCATCTTAAGCAGCAAGAGTATGATGCTTTACGCCAAAAAATCATAGAAGAGCAAGGCGTTAAAATTATACGGTTTAGCAATAAAGAAGTTGTTGCTAATATAAACAACGTTCTGTGTATTATCAAAAACCACCTATGTTTTCCCTCTCCATTGGAAAATGGAGAGGGACGTTAAGAATAAGGTTTCGATAAGTAGGGCATAGGGTGAGGTGTGAGGTGGGGGTGGAGGCGGAATTATGTTTTCACAATCCGCATCTTGCCTCTAACCCCGAGCTGATCATCTTTTATAATGAGAGCTCCCTTGAGTCCTCTGATTCTTGTTGCCAGCTCCAATCCCTTTTCAATATCTTGAACGGTTTTTACTAAATTCCCGATTGCGGTAGCTGCTGCGTCTGCAAGCGCAGTAGATTTTGCGATTGTAACCACTGCGTCTGCTTTTCCAAAGCTTAAAGAGTGGCCAACAGTTCCTGCGGAAGTACAAACTCCAAGCGGCATGTCGGAAGGATCGATCTCTATGGCGATTTTATGGGTAAAAGGGGAATGGACTCCTGCAAATACGCCGATCCGCCTGGTTACCTCGCTCCGCATAAAAATGTCCCCGCCGTTTTCTACAATGATTTCCTGAGAATATTTCAAAAGGCCTCTTCCCACAAATTCCGCAACCGCACCTGCTACTGCTGCCATGGGGCCAACCTTTGCTGCTTCTCCTGCTTTAGCCATTTCTTTTACAATCTTGGGAGAAAAAAACGAAACCTTAACCGGCGCTAAACTGCTTTGGAAAATAGGATTTTGTGCAATGTAGGTTTCAAGCTCAAGCCGGTATTTTTTCACCAGTTCCAAGGCTTGGTCTTTTAAATTCCGGTTTGCCAGGATCAAAAGGTCAGTCTCTTTTTCAATTACAGTGAAAGAGATCAAATCTTGACTGGAGAGTTGTTGGCGGTAAGTTCTTGGTTCGAAAATCATTTGAATCCTCTTTTATGGAAACCGAGGCGTTTAGACTCAGGTTTCCAACTCATAGGATTCCCTTTGTCGAGGGTACCCCTCTTTTTCTGGGGTTAATCTGGCACGCTTTTCTTAGTGCTACTGCAAAAGCCTTGAAGATTGCTTCAATGATGTGGTGGGTATTTTCCCCGCGGATCAGATTAATATGTATATTAATGCCTGCATTGAGCACCAATGCTTCAAAAAACTCTTTTACTGTTTCAGCGTCAAATTCAGAAAAAGGCTTATATGGCAATTGTACGGCATACGTAAGATGAGGCCTGCCTGATACATCAATTACCACTTCTGCCAAAGCTTCGTCCATTGGCACTTTATTTTCCGCATAACGTTCAATCCCTTTTTTGTCTCCTAGAGCAACTCGGAAAGCTTGGCCCAGCACAATGCCCACGTCTTCTACTGTGTGGTGCATATCTATATGTATATCGCCTTTGCAGGAAAGTTTGAGGTCAAATAGCCCGTGTTTGGAAAATAGCTCAAGCATGTGGTCAAAAAACCCGATCCCGGTTTTGATCTTGCTTTTCCCTGTACCATCGACGACTAAGTCGAGCTTGATGTCTGTTTCGCTGGTTTTTCTTTTAAGTGATGCTTTGCGTTTTTTCATGGTCTCCATATTATAACATCAAAAAAGCTTCTCTTGTTTCGAATTTTCTTTTGCAGGGGATTTAAGCCCCAAGTGTTTATAAGCAGCAGGTGTTGCAGTGCGTCCTCTGGGAGTGCGGTCTACAAACCCGATCTGCATCAAGTATGGTTCGATCACATCTTCAATTGTATCCGACTCTTCTCCGATTGCATTTGCCAAAGTATCCAGGCCCACTGGTCCGCCCCCAAACTTCTCAATTATTGAAGAGAGGATTTTGCGGTCGATTTTATCCAGTCCCAACTCATCAATTTCCAGGGCAGAAAGTGCCATCTGGGCGGTGGCCTTATCAATCCTTCCCTTCGTTTTTACTTCTGCGTAATCCCTGACCCTTCGTAATAATCGGGTAGCAATCCTAGGAGTCCCTCTTGAGCGCTTTGCAATTTCATCTGCACCAACTGGGTCAATGGGAATATCCAGCACTTTGGCTGCGCGAGTGATAATCTGCTTCAATTCATCCAAGTTATAAAACTCGAGCCTGCAAACCATTCCAAATCTATCTCTCAAAGGAGAAGAAAGCAGGCCTGCTCTGGTAGTTGCTCCGATCAAGGTAAACTTTGGCAAGTCTAGGCGGATCGAACGCGCACTTGGACCTTTACCGATCACAATATCCAAGCCAAAGTCTTCCATAGCAGGATACAGAACTTCTTCCACTACGTGATTCAAGCGGTGGATCTCATCAATAAATAAAACATCTTTTTCTTTGAGGTTTGTAAGTATGGCTGCAAGGTCGCCTGGACGCTCGATTGCAGGACCGGACGTGATTTTTATCTCTACACCCATCTCGCCTGCAATAATGTGTGAGAGAGTGGTTTTTCCCAGTCCCGGCGGTCCGTAGAATAGGAGGTGCTCCAAAGATTCTCCGCGTTGCCTGGCTGCATCCATGTGCACCAGTAAATTCTCTTTAATTTTTTGCTGTCCTACAAAATGGTCAAGCTTGGTTGGGCGAAGCCCGGAAAAAAGGAGGTCTTCGGTTTGCGGGTCTTGGTTTAAAAGCTCATCTGCTACCATAAATCCTCTTGTATTGTTGGTAGGAACGCATTACCTTTTTAACATAATTCCTGGTTTCTCGCAAAGGGATACTTTCCACAAAAACATCTACATCCAGGTCAGTTGCTCCCCCCAGCTCGTCAATCCACTTGCTAACCCGGCTTGGACCGCCGTTGTAAGCAGCCAAAGCATAATATTCTATCCCATAAAACCGGTTCAAAAGATCGGACAAATAATATGCTCCCATGGAGATATTTACTTGGGGGTCAAAAAGTTTTGGGGTCGCATAATCCCTAAACCCAAGCATTCTGGCCAAACCTTTTCCGGTTTTGGGCATAATCTGCATTAGTCCCCTTGCAGAAGAGCGTGAAACTGCCGATGAGCCAAACCTGCTCTCTTCCCTCATTACAGAAAGTACAAAGTATGGGTCTGTCCCGTGGAGTTTGGAATAAAAATCCACTTCTTTCCAGTAAGCCAAAGGATAGGCAAGCGGCCAAAGGTCCTGGGGTACAGAATCGAGCTTCCCTTTTTCCGTAGCAGTGCTTAAATAATTATCAGCTAAAAGAGTAGGGCCCCTAAATTCACCGATTGCAAAAAGAACTTTTCCCAAGGGGTACAAAATCTTATCATTGCGTGCCAGGTCTGCGGCTTCAATTGCAGCAAACCTGTAAAGCCCCAGGCTAAAGAGCGCGGAGTATCTTTGATAAACAGGATTTTGTTTTAAGTCTTCTTCTGATACTTGTCCGGAGTAATCCGCTTTCTTTAACAGTGCGCCCCAAAGGTCCAAGATGGGAGACATTTCCTCATCGCTCTCTTTTTCTTTAATTTTAAAGATGGAGAGGTCTACGCTGGGTTTTGTTTGGGCCCTTTCAATTGACTCTCCGTATTTTTTGAGCTGCAGGCCCGCCCTAAAAGCGTAATAACTATAGCGATTGTTTCTGATGATTCTTTGGTAACAATCCACTGCCTGGTCTTTATGGTCCGTAACTTCCGCAGCTTTTGCCAGCCAATAAGTGAGCTGTTCGCCGCTTTCGTAGTTTTTGTATTTTTCATACGATGACTTCAAGCTTTCGTAAGCAGACTCCATGGATCCGATCCTATAATAAAGGAAGCCCAAATTGGCCGCAGCATCATCTACGATCGGGCTGCCCGGATATTTGGCCAGGAATCTTTTATAGATGGAGATTGCGGAGTCAAAATCGAGTTTTTTCTCGTATCTTTTTGCCAGGTCAAAAGCTGCTTGCTCTGCGTAAGTGCTGTGCGGGTAGACCTCCACCACTGTTTTTAGGGACTGGAGGCTCTCTTCTTCTTCCCCGGCATAAGCGTATGCAAAAGAGAGGTAGTAAGCTGCTTCCGGTGCAATCGGGGTGCCAAATTTGCCGCACCCCTCAAAAATATTGATCGCTTCTTTGGTTTTGCTTCTCCTAAGCTCGGATCTGCCATACATTAAATAGGAGTACTTGCCAAGTAGCATCCCTGGGTAGCGGCTATACATAGTTTTAAAAGCATCGGATGCGCTCCTGTAATCTTTATTTGCCCAAAAGTTTACGGCCTCAATAAAACCGCGGTAATATTTCCTGTTTTTGGAAGTATATCTCTTTTTCAACGCATCTTTATATAAAAGCTCCAGGTTGTCCGAAGAGTCTGCGGGGTTTAAAACTACTGTCTTTTCAACCGGAACTTTCACTTTTTTCTTTTTGGCTGGGGGAGCAGCTTCTTCAATGGTTTTTTCTGTCTCATTCAAAAGAAATGAAGCCTCTTTTACTGCAGCAGAAAGGTCGTCGTTGCCGATAATTTTATTAAAAATGCTTTCTGCTTTGGCAAAATTCTTTAGGTTCATGTAACACTTGCCGCTTTGGAGTAAGGTAAAAGGGATCAAAGCGCTTTTAGGGTACTTATTCATGACGAGCTGATAATTTTGTAGGGCTTTCAAATAATCTTTTTCGTTGAAATAACTTTCCGCTATCCCAAACCCGGAATATTCGGACAAGGCATATGACTCATCTGTGCAGGTTTCAAACATCTTTCTGGCATCTGCAAATTTTCCCTCTTTTGAGAGAGCAAAACCCTTTTGCAGAGACTGGTCATAGTTATTTTCTGTTGCAAAGGCAGTTACTGCCAGGCAAAAGAAGAAAAGCATCCCTATCAACGATATTTTTTTCACAGGCCAGCATTCTACCACGCAAAACGAATTCTTGCCATTTCCAGCATTTCTTAGCTGGGGGGAACAATAATTGTAGATGTAACAGGTGGTTTGTTTTCTCCAATTGTCTCACGGATTGTGCTATCACTTATAACCCCAATCTATTTAGGCCTCTAATTTTGTTACTCGAATTACCCAGATTAAGCGAAGGGAAAGCAAAGCGCTATTTGCGTAATAGGCGATAGCGCAATTGGGGAGGAATTTGCGATTTGCTAAGAAGCAGGAAGGCGGCTCTTTAAAGTCCACACAACACTAAACAGTAGACAGGTGCCATCATTTTGTTTGCTTATATTTGTTCAGCCAGATTTTTTATTTGGGGAAGCAGGTAAAAAGGGATTGAGACAAGCGTAAAAGATATTTCTTTGGTCGAAACCTCTTCCTTGGCAAAGAGCCCATTGTAAACCCTGAAAAGCTTTTTTATCCCAGTTAATTTGGCAAATTCCCTTAATGATTTGAGGTGCCCGCTTTTGCCGGATTTTACTTCAATTGCAAGGATGCTCCCGGAAAAAGGGAGCACAAAGTCAACTTCAGCAGTGCTTCCGGGTACGTCCCTATACCAATAAGAGAGAGAAGGTGTGCGATTTTCTTCCAAGGCCAAAAGCTGCTGTCCCGTAACCTGCTCTGCAATTTTGCCTCGGAAAAACTCATTTAGTTCAATTTTACCCAATAAAACATCTCTTATGCCCAAACGATAATTTACCAGGCCCGCATCAAGAAAAATTAATTTTGGGGCCTTTTTTATTTTCGGCGTTAAAGGTAGTGCAACGGAGTTGCTGGCTGCAGCGCGATAAACCAGCATGGCTTTTTCCAGTGTGTCAAACGCCGAGCTGATTTCACGGCTTTTAAACCCCGACCCTGCGAAGTTTTCGTAAGTGATGGTTTGCCCGGCAAAAAGAGGGGCGTTTTCTATTATGTGAACGAGGTATTTTGCGCTTGCCTCCGCAGCATATTTGGGAATATCTTCCAGGTAAGAAGTAAAAAGTGAATTGTAAATATGAGGAAGAAGAGAAAGGTTTTTTTCTTCTACGTAGGCCTTGACTGCCTCTGGCATGCCACCAACCATTAAATATTCTCCAAAAAGCTTGGAGCTCATGTCATGAATGGGTCCCGGTATGGCAGTGTCAGGAGAAAAATTGCTTAAATAGGAGAGCGTTTCTTTTTCTCCAATTGCTTCCAGAAACTCAAAAAAGTCCAGCGGGTGAAGATATGCATATTCAACCCGTCCGACAGGGAAAGAAAACCCCTCTTTTTTCATGCGGACTTCCATTAGAGATCCTGCGGCAATAACGTGAAGCAGCGGTTTTTCTTCGTAGAAAAAACGGAGCAGTTTTATTAGTGCGGGGGAGTTCTGGATCTCATCTATAAATAATAGGGTTGTCCCTTCTTTTAGTGTTTTGCCAAACTTAAGCTGGACGATCTTTTCAAAATCTTCCAAAGAAAGCGGATTTCGGAATAAACGCTCCTGTTCCGGATCTTCTAAATTTAGATAAACCATATCCGGAAAAGATTCCCCAGCAAACATCTTAATGCTTACGGTTTTTCCTACTTGCCTGGCCCCTCTAATGATCAGGGGTTTGCGACCCTTTCGGTCTTTCCATGTATTTAGATATTTTATGATTTTGCGGTTAAACATGTCTAAAACACCCCCATACTTATTACGTATTATGTAATATGTTATAGGTATTATGGAACACTATAATGGGGTTTTCAAGTTGTTTTTTCTGGCTGTTTTTTCTGGTCATTTGATTTCATGTCCATAAATTTGTCAAAATTTGTGGAGTTGCATTCCATGAATTTAAGAAAAGCCGGTTTTCAGGTTTCTGGGCGGTACTTTATTTTTACCTTGCATATTTAAAGTAAACTTTATATATTCATCCCCAAACAACCTATTCTTTAGGACGGATTTAGATTGGGAATTAAATTTGATCGCCCCCAAATCTTTACTACTACTAGGTATTTGTGATATTATCAGCGAAGAAAAATGTATCTTAAAAGCTTGCTTATCAAAGGCTTTAAAACTTTTTTTGATAAAACCGCGCTCGATTT
>JAPLLA010000036.1:0-21389 GCA_026387795.1 Candidatus Saganbacteria bacterium
AGCGATTATTTTTCAAGATATCTATGCAGCCCGCGGCCACGACCACTTTATTGGTACCCCGGATGCAGATGATAATGTTTTAAACGATCTTAGAATTGACCGCATTTACGATACTTATACCGATGAGGTTAAGTTTTGGCAGACAGATTTCTGGTGCGGCTGGGTAGCGGAACAAATGGAGCCAGGCAACTATTCGAGCCGTGAGTACTTAGAAAACGTTGCTAGTTATCTAGAAGACGAAGAATCAATCCTTTACCAGTGTCATAAACATAAAATTCCGGTTTTTGTCCCTGCTTTAAACGATTCTTCAATAGGCATTGGTCTTACGGATTACCGCATCCGTGCCAAAAGAAAAGGAAAAGCAGTGGTAGCAATTGATTCCATACAGGATAACGAAGAAATACTGCAGATTGTTTTAAAATCAAAGAAAACCGCAGCAATCTATGTTGCAGGCGGAGTTCCCAAAAACTATATTAATGATTCAATTGTAATGGCATATACGCATGGCAGGGAAAAAGGCCACGATTATGCAATCCAAATGACGACAGCGGTTACTCAAGATGGAGGACTATCCAGTTCAACTCTTAGTGAAGCCCGGTCTTGGGGGAAAATTGAACACAAAGCGCAGTTTGCCATGGCTTGGGTTGAGCCTTCGGTTGCACTTCCTCTGGTTTCCGGCTATGTATTTGGTAAAGAGTTGACAAAGAACCGTACGCGTCTGGGTTTTGAGTGGGAGAAAGGGATCCTTAAGCGCATATGATTATCCTTACCGGTGGTGCAGGCTTTATTGGCAGCTGCTTTCTCTGGAAGTTAAACCAAGAAGGCATCACGGATTTACTTATTGTAGATAATCTCTCGGATAACAAAGAAAAGAAGCGCAATCTTGAGGGGAAAAGTTATTCTGGATATGCGGATAAAGTAGATTTTATTGAACAGATTAAGAATAAACAGTATCCTTCAAATGTCGAAGCGATTTTTCATATTGGCGCATGTTCTTCCACTTTAGAAACCAATCGCGAGTATCTTTTGACCAATAATTATGCGTATTCCAAACTTTTGGCACAGTGGGCGCTGGAGAAAGGGATACCTTTTTACTATGCCAGTTCCGCTGCTACTTACGGAGACGGTAATTATGGCTATTCGGATGATGATCAAAATAGCCTAAGGCTTAAACCACTAAATCTTTACGGTGAATCCAAACAGCTTTTTGACCTCTGGGTTATTAACAATAAATTGCAGGATAAGTTGGTCGGATGGAAATATTTTAATGTTTTTGGGCCTAATGAGTATCACAAGAAAGAGATGCGCAGTGTTATAGTTAAAGCGTTTGAGCAGATTAAAAAAGACGGCAAGGTCAGATTGTTTAAGTCTTATAAGCCGGAGTATAAAGACGGGGAGCAGCAAAGGGATTTTGTGTATATTAAGGATGTTGTGGATTTGATGTTCCAATTTTTTAAGCATCCGGGCGTAAAAGGTATTTACAATGTGGGGACAGGGAAGGCGAGAAGCTGGAACGATTTGGTTAAGGCGATTTTTTCAGCGCTTGGGATCCCAGCGGCCATAGAATACATTGATATGCCGGACTACATGCGTGGCCAGTACCAATACTTTACTGAAGCTGATGTAGAAAAACTTAAGCAGAGCAAGGTAAATTTTAAGTTTAGGGCATTGGAAGATTCTGTGAGGGATTATGTTTCGAATTATTTGGATTTGGATTTTTTGGTGTTATAATAAATGATAATGGAGTTGTGAAAGGCTTTCTCGGAAACCTGCGACTGAATGTCGCGGTTTCCTCGAGAATTTCTAAGAAACTATTTTGGAAACCGAGGCGTTTAGCCTCAGGTTTCCAAAAACAAGGGTTAGGAGAGATTAAAGATGGACAAACAGACTGAAAATTTTGTAAAAAAAGCGGCAAAAAAGATTGTGGCCAATGACAAGATTAGCCAGGACCTTTACCGTGCGTTTAACGTAAAAAGAGGACTGCGCAATGAAGATGGAAGTGGAGTATTGGTTGGGCTAACAGGCATCTCTACAGTTATCGGTTTTGAAAAAGTGGACGAAGAAGTAAAACCAGTAGAAGGCCGCCTTGAATATCGCGGCATGAACGTTGCGGATATCATTAACGGCCTTTACCAGGAAAACCGCTATGGTTACGAAGAAGTGGCATACCTTCTTCTTTTTGGTGAATTGCCAAACCAAAAAGAGCTGGATGAATTTATTAAAATCCATAATAAAGCTAGGAACCTGCCGCAAAACTTTCCACGTGATATTATCCTCCGTTTCCGTTCGCACAATATTATGAATAGCTTGGCACGCAGTGTTTTAGCTTTATACAGTACAGATCCACATGCTGATGATTTGGATATTGAGAACCAGATCCGACAAGCGATCAGCCTGGTAGCCAAGTTCCCAGTAATTATTGCCTATGCTTACCATGGGATGCTGCATAAATTTAAAGGGAAGAGTCTTTTTATCCAGCCGCCTAACAAAAAACTAAGTACCGCAGAAAACTTTTTCTACATGATGCGGCAAAACCATGAATATACAGAAACTGAAGCGCGGGTGCTGGATGTGGCCTTGATCCTTCATGCTGACCATGGGGGAGGGAATAACTCTACTTTTACTACCAGAGTAATTTCTTCCAGTGCTACAGATGCTTATTCTGCAATTGCAGGGGCGGTGGGTTCGCTCAAAGGGCCGCTACATGGCGGTGCGAATAAGAGCGTTATGGAAATGATGAAGGATATTAAAAAGAACGTAAAGGACTGGGCGGATCGTAAAGAGGTTAAAGAATATCTACTAAAGATCTTAAGAGGGGAAGTTGGCAATCGAACTGGTAAAATCTATGGTTTTGGCCATGCGGTCTATACTAAATCCGATCCGCGTGCCGTAGTTTTAAAGGATTATGCTATTCGTTTGGCAGAAGAGAAGAAAAAAGAAGATGAATTGGCACTTTATATGTTGATTGAAGAGCTGGTCCCGGAAGTTTTTGCCGAGTTCAAGCATTCAGACAAGCCAATTTGTGCGAATGTGGATTTTTATTCCGGTTTTGTTTATCGTTCGCTGGGACTAGAAGAAGATCTGTATACTCCGCTGTTTGCCATGGCCAGGATTTCCGGGTGGATGGCGCACAGGATTGAAGAATTGACTACTTCTAAAAAGATTATCCGGCCGGCTTATAAGAATGTTTCTGAAAAAATGGAGTATGTCCCTCTAGCGCAAAGAAAAGTAGTGGTAGCAAAGAAGAAATCTGTTTAATCCCCTACGATTTCTATCCCTTCTCCTAGGGCTTGTTCAAAAGCATGTGCTGCTTCTGGATCGAACTGTTGACCGGTCCATTTTCTGATTTCAGCTAAGGCAATTTCTGTGGTGAGTCCTTTACGATATGGACGGTCAGAGGTCATGGCATCCCATGCGTCTGCTACAGGGAGGATACGGTGCAGAAGAGGTGCTCCGTCGCTAGCTTTTGTGCCATCAGGATATCCTCTACCGTTAACTTTTTCATGATGGGACCTTACTAGCCCGATTATTCCCCTTTCTCTGCCAGTAAGCATCGAATCTAATAAAGTTGCTCCGATTGCTGGATGGGCTTTAATCTTCTCAAATTCATCGGGTTCTAAATTTCCTGGTTTTAATAAAACCGCATCTGGGACACCTACTTTTCCAATATCGTGCAGTAATCCAGCTTTTTTTAATAGTGAGATTTGGTAAGGGGGGATGCCTAGTAATTTAGCAAGAGCCAAGGCATAAGCCGTGGTCCTAGTAGAGTGTCCGGCGGTATATGCATCTTTTAGCTGCAAAACAGAAAGAAGCGTATAGGTAAAAGTAGCTAATCTTTCCTTTGCTTCTTGTTTACCTAACCAGAGCTTAGCTGCTTCTTTTACTTTACTGCGTACCCTGGTAGGAGGAACAAAAGATCCGCCGCTAACAACAAAAAAATCAAATACTAGGCCGCCTATTTCCCAGTCTTCTTCTCCCACTGCTTTTTTTAATGCTTGTTTTTGTTCCAAGGATCCAAATAATAAAATTTGAGTGTTGGATCCAATCTCTTTTTTCTTTTGTAATATCATTCTAGCGGTTTCTTGGTCAGCAGGATTTTCTATGTTGAATAACAAGACAGCTGTATAAGTAGAAAGAACCTGTTCGATTGTATCTTCTGTCCAGGGTTCGGCTTGTATGGACAACTTTCCACTGGTAAAGACTAAAGAGGTGGGGTCGGATACATCTGCTCTGACCCCTACCAATTGTTCTTGGGATTCTGCTAAGATAGGGTGCGTTGGGGTGAGGGCATCTGTTTTGAGAAAAGGGAATTCCTGTTTATTGGTACAAAGATTAATAGGGACATTGGTCCTGGGTTCCCTGGCTATTACAATGCGATGTTTTGGGGATCCAGCTCCTAACATCATGGTTACTGATGACATGATTGTTTCTCCTTTTTTATCTTGTCTGTTTTTCGGCAATAAAACAGGAGGATTTCATTTTTAAAGTAGATTTATTGCGTAATTTTTTAGTGCTGGCTAGGGCTGGAAGTCAATGACACAGGCATCATAGGCCGAGAATATTCTTTTTCCCTTGCAGCGCTTTCTTGGCCTGTTATGAAATGTTCCAACATTGTTTTAAGGAACCAGGCACTGCCAGCTTCCTGCAGTAAAGCGTCAAGTTTTCTTTCTGAAGGGTCGTTTCTTTCTTGGATTGCTTCCCATTTTAGGATGATTGCGCGAACAATTAGAGCTGCTAACCCTTGTTCCCTGGGGTTAGCGAGCCTTTCTATGATCGGTTGCAGGTCTTTTGGATGGAGGATTGCCATTTTTATAAGTCCGGGAGTAACCAGCATGCCATGCGTTTCAACTATGCCGGCCGGAGAAGTTGTCTTTTGTATGGTAATTTCTCTTACAAAACCGCTGGTTTTTAATTCTGCCAATAGGGCAGGAAGATCTTGTCTGGATAAGCTTTTGCAGTCTCTACTTATGTATTGGGTTAAAAATGCTGCTATTTTTAATCTTTCCAGGGTTACACTTGAGACATCTATATTATGATTAGGAGAAGGATCTCCAACACTTTGTATTCTTAACTGTTCGCAGCTTGCTTTTATGGAAGCATAAATTGTAGAAGGAGTCACAAGTTGTCTTGTTTGAGCTTCAATTTCTTGTGTAGCTGCTTGCAGGTGTTCAATTAAGGGGATTAATGAGCTGCCAGCAGGAATTGCGGGAATATGTAAAACTAGGGCAGCTTCGCCTTTTATGGTTAAAGTTATGCTTGCTTGTCTTTGTAGGGTTTTTGCTACTGCTGCAAGCGGAAGCGCAGCTTCAAAATAATCATTTCTGTTTCTGTCGTTGAGCCTTAGTATGTCCTGCAGGGGTATTTCTATCGGGGGAAAAATTTCCTGAAGATGTGTTTCCCCGCAAAGAATTTCTACTCTTTCTAATCGGTCCGAAAAATTTTGGAAGTCATCGGGAGTCTGTTTATTTTTACTATGATTTGATGCAACAAAAGTTGTTGCTGTTGATGTCTGTCGATGGCGCTTGCCTCTGAAGCTGCTCCTACTAAAACCATCCAAATACTCCTTTTTAAGTGATTTTTTCCCTCTATATAATTTTCGACAAAAACGGGCTTTAATTTCATTTTTTAGATGGGTTTTTTGGTATAAATTTGCTACAATCAGAGCCAATTATGAAAACCGCAACCGAATATCTTTGGCTTAATACTAAGAAAAAAAGAATTATTATTAAGGTAATGGGGACATAATAAATGAGCTTTGATTACATCCTTTGGATAGGAATTGCCGCTGCTTTTTTGACTACCATTTCTTTTGTTCCCCAAGTAGTTAAAGTTGCAAAAATTAAAGAAACTAAAGACTTGTCTTTGTTGATGTATGTTCTGTTTTCTATCGGCATTGTCTTATGGCTAGTTTATGGAATTTTGATTGGTTCTGTCCCGGTAATATTTGCCAATACCGCGACTTTAGCTTTAAGCGTATATTTATTGCTGCTAAAAATTAAATATGGCTAGTTGAGATTTAAGTGGTTAGTCTGTAAAATGTCGCTGAGACTAGTTAGCAACTGGCTCCCCACATTAAAATGTGGGGAATCCATGAGAGAAAATTCCCCAGAATTTATTCTGGGGTGCATTTCTAATCAGTCTTATCGCTGATTCAATTAGGAGGGAATAATATGTTAAAGAAAACAGTGGTTTTGATCTTGGTGGTTTTTTGTGTTGCTTGTGCTTCTGCTGCTTTTGCTGTTCCGCCGAAAAACGATAATCCTCCAACAGTAGTGAAAGTTATTAAATCGGATGATTTGGTAGCGAAAAAGCCGATTAAACATGCAAAAGCAGTAAAAGCTCCACAGCAAATAACCGTGGAGAACGATGAAATTATTTTTGAGAAAAATGTGGTCAAAGAAGTAGTGATTGCCAATAAAGGGCAAATTAAGAGGGCCCTTTTGGATATGGATGTTGATGATTTGAACCAGATTCGCGACCATGAAACGAACGTCATGCTTAATTCTGCACGTGCTACCGGATATGTAAAAGGGTCAAACATGGGTGGGGCCGGCGGATTCTTTTATTTTCTCCCTTCTACTGCAGTGAATGCAAATAAGCCTTCCCAGGTAGATGATCTTACTTCTATGATGGGTGGGGCTGGTGGATTTTTGGTGAACATGAATCCCAATTGGGCCTTGGGTGGTCTTTTTGGCGGTGCCAGCGGTGCTTCTTCAAAAAAAGTAGGGGCAGATTTCTGGTCGTATTCTGTAGGAACAATGTTTGGGATGCTCCATTCTCAGTATAAGCCAATTATTAATGACGATTGGATTGTGGGAATAGATTTAGGGGTAGGATTAGCCTTGGGAGGATATTCTATTAATAAGACCAATGAATCTATGGTTGGACAAGATACTGTCCGCAATGGTACTACCTGGGCAGGGTTAGTGGGTCTAGATTTTCGTAAAAGGATCAACCCAGTTTGGCACACAGGCCTTAAAGCAGGATATTTTGCCTGTAAGTTTAATACTTTGGGCAGGGGAGACTATACGGATCCAGGAAAGACGCTGGATTTAAGCGGACCGTACCTGGCGCTTTGCATGGGCGGGAACTTTTAGTAGAGAGTCTGACGCAGTTTTTTCTTTTCGCTGGTAAATTTTTTGTCCTGGAGCATTCTTTCTTTTGATCTTTTTGAGCGGCGGCGTTTTTGCCTGCGGATCTTTTCGATTGCTTTTTGTTTTGCACTCTTGATCCCAAGGATTCTTTCTTCTATTTTATCTGCCAGCAGTCTCCAGGCCAAAAAACGGTTCAGGGATTGGGAGCGTTCGCGTGACATTTTTACCTCAATCCCAGAAGGTCGGTGTTTTAAGTAGACACAAGTAGAGGTTTTGTTTACATTTTGTCCGCCGGAACCACCGGAACGGATGAATTTTTGGGTCACATCCTGTTCTTTGATACCTAGCTTACTTAGCTTGTATTCCAAGGCTTTTTGCTTTTCTGGTGATATACCAAAATTCTGTAACATATAGAATCATTTTAGAAAGTAGTGGTTTGAATGTCAAATAAGATTGGGCTACAATATGAGCGCTACAGGGGGTGTATGGTATGGTCCAAACTATTTTAGTGATCGAAGACGAAAAAGACTTGGCCCTGATTGTGCAAGCGCAATTGGGTGCAGCAGGGTACAAAACGATTTTGGCGCTTGACGGAGCTATCGCATTTGCGAATTTTTGAAAGCGGATGAAAAGTACAAGCATATCCCCATTGTTATTTTGTCTGCGCGTACTGCTAAAATAGAGCAAACAGCAGGTTTTGCCGCTGGTGCAGACGCTTATCTTATAAAGCCGTATGATTCCGAAGTCCTCCTGGATAAAATTAAAGAGCTTTTAAAGTAAAAAAACATATGGCTCTTACACAAAAGACAATTATCCCCATTTCCGGTATGCACTGCGCTTCTTGTGCGGAATCTATAGAAAACGCCCTCAAAAAGCATAAAGGCGTAAAAAAAGCCTCTGTTAACTTTGCCTCAGAAAAAGCGTTGGTTGAATATGACTCATCTATTACCGATATCATTCCCTTGGAAAAAATCATAGAAGCTACTGGATATAAGGTCATTAAGACTAAAGACGCGCAGGGGGACTTGGAGCAAAAAGCCAGGGAAAGAGAGATTAATGGGATGCGTAACAGGTTTTTTGCTGCTTTAATTTTTAGTCTACCGCTTCTTTATTATATGTTCCATTCCATATTTGGACTTCCTCTGCCTGTTTATGTTATGCAAAATGCGGCTACAATTGAATTTGTACTTGCTACGCCGATTATGTTTATTGCCGGCATATTTTTTAAACGCGGCATTTTTTCTTTGCCCAAGACCAAAACCGCAAATATGGACACTTTGGTCTCTTTGGGGGTGGGTGCTGCCTATATATATAGTGTATACGCTACGGTCATGATCTGGCTGGGAAATCCCGTATTTGGGATGGAGAACCTTTACTATGAAGTTGTGGCATTTTTAGTCACTTTTATCCTTTTGGGGAAATACCTTGAGGGTGTAACCAAAGGAAGGACTTCTGCGGCGATTAAAAAGCTGGTTGGGCTGCGTCCTAAAACTGCTTTGGTAGTTAGGAATAACAAAGAGATAGAGATTGATATTAGAGGGGTTGTAGTTGGGGATATTTTGGTGGTTAAGCCAGGAGGACGTATTCCTGTTGATGGGATACTTGTTGAAGGAAATTCTTCTGTTGATGAATCTATGGTAACAGGAGAAAGTATCCCAGTGGAAAAAGCAGCAGGTGCAAAAGTGATCGGCGGGACCATTAACAAAACCGGTGCTTTTAAATTTAGGGCGGAAAAAGTAGGAGATGCAACTTTTCTAGCGCAGGTAATCCGCTTGGTAGAAGAGGCGCAAGGAAGCAAAGCCCCAATCGAGGCTTTGGCAGACCGGGTTTCTGCTGTTTTTGTCCCTGCAGTACTTTTGATTGCTTTGGCTGCTTTTCTATTTTGGTTGATTTTGGGACAAAGTTTTGGGTTTGCACTTACTATTGGCATTGCAGTTCTGGTGATTGCTTGTCCTTGTGCTTTGGGGCTTGCAACCCCTACAGCAGTGATGGTGGGGACTGGGATGGGGGCAGAACGCGGGATATTAATTAAAGATGCGGCGGCGCTGCAGTTGGTTTCTTCTGTAAGTACGATAGTTTTCGATAAGACGGGGACTCTTACGCAGGGGAAAGCGGAAATTACAGATGTCAAACAGGAAATACTGTTTTATGCGGGGGTAGCGGAGAAGAGGTCAGAGCATCCTTTGGCTGAGGCAATCTTAAAAAAAGCGAAAGAAGAAGGACTGGAGATTCCTGATCCAGATACTTTTAGTTCTGTTTCTGGTAAAGGGGTAGAAGTATTTTTTAATGGCGAGACGATTCTTCTTGGTAATAGAAAAATGATGGAAGAGAAAGGAATTTCCATTGGGGAGCTGGAACCAGAGTTGCAAAAATTGGAACAAGAAGGAAAAACCGTGATTTTTGTGGCAAAGCAGAATGCTTTGATAGGTTTAGTTGCAGCAGCAGACAAGTTAAAACCTAATACTAAGGATGCAATCTCAGCTCTATATCGCCTGGGTTTAGAGGTGATAATGATTACAGGAGACAATACAAGGACCGCAGAGGCCATTGCAAAAGAAGCAGGAATTGAGCGTGTTTTAGCGGAAGTGCTGCCGCAAGATAAATCCAAAGCGATCAAAGAGCTTCAGTTAAAAGGTAAAAAAGTGGCAATGGTAGGAGATGGCATAAACGATGCTCCTGCTTTGGCGCAAGCGGATGTTGGCATTGCTATTGGCAGCGGTACAGATATTGCAATTGAAACCGGGGAGATTGTTTTGGTGAAAAACGATTTACGCGACGTGGTAACTGCAATCAAATTAAGCAGTTATACCATGCTTAAAATCCGCCAAAACCTCTTTTGGGCTTTTATTTACAATGCTTTGGGTATTCCTATTGCAGCCGGGATATTGTACCCTTTTACCGGGTTTCTTTTAAACCCTGTTATTGCAGGTGCTGCCATGGCTTTTAGTTCCGTATCAGTGGTTACAAATACGCTTTTGATGAAAGTATTTTTTAGCGAAGGGAGGTGAGTATAAATGAATATTTTGAGCATGCTTTTGGGTGTGATTTTGGTAATTTCTTTTCCTTTGGGTTTTGCTTATATTCTTTGGGTTTTGGCAACTAAAGAGACCAAAGCCACTAAATTAATCGGCCAGATTATTTCAGTGGTGATTGCGGTTGCTGTGGTATTAATTTTATTGTCTGGACTCATGGGAGGGCCTGGAGGACAGTGTAATATGGGGCCGCAAATGATGGGCCCGCAAATGATGCAGCCAGGAATGATGAAGCCTCAAGCCCCGGCAGACAAAAAGATGGGATGTAAACCGATGATGGATAAAGCCGGGATGGGTAAGATGATGCCGGTTAAGAAGTAGTAGTTAGGATTCAAAAAAAAAGGAAACCTGAGACTGAACGTCTCGGTTTCCTTTTTTTATGGTGTATTTTTGGAAACCGCGGCGTTTAGCCGCAGGTTTCCAGCTCAAAGATTACTTTATGAGTAATCCTATAAGCGTAGCTACCCCAAATCCAATAAACAGAATTGCCCCGGTCCACTTCAATGCTTTCTCAGGAATAATATGCTTCATCCATTTTCCAAACACTGCGGCAACAATGTTTACTGCGACCATCCCAAGAGTTGCTCCCAACCAAACTAGGATAGGGGAGCCGTACTGTGCAGAAAGCGTAAGAGTTGCAAGCTGGGTTTTGTCTCCAAGCTCTGCCAGGAAAAAAGAAGAGAAAATAACCCAAAAAGGACTTTGGTTGTGTTTTGCTTCAATTTTCTCTTCATCTTCTTCTTTGCCGAAAATAGTCCACAATCCAAAGCCAATAAAAACTATTCCTGCAGCCAATCCCAAGTAAAACTGTGGTATGTAAGCATTGATTGCTCCACCAAAGATTACGGCCAAGCCCATCAGTAAGGCAGTGGCCAAAGCGACTGCTGGGATTACAATGCGGATCGGGTAGCGGGTGGCAAATCCCATGGTTAAAAGCTGGGTTTTGTCTCCCAGTTCTGCTACTGCAATCATAAAGAACGCTGCGATAAAAGGTGTAAAAGACATGCCGGCATTATAAACCCAAAAAAGCGGCTTGACAAAATTAGTTCAGCATGTAAAATATTCACCATGTTAACTATTGTAGGTGAAAGATGACGGAAAAAGATATAAATGCGTATGTGGATAAATTTGGCGAGTTGATGACCATGATCGGTAGGACCTTTGGTTCTGCTATGCCTCACGGTTGCGGGAAGGCGGATTTAACCCATGTCCAATTTCGTGTGATCTACACGTTATCTCATCATGATAATTCTACTATGGGAGACTTGAGCCGGATAATGGAGGTTACGCTGGGGAATATGACGATGATGATTGACCGTTTGGTTAGATATGGCTATGTGTTAAGAGCAGCCGATCCGGATGACCGCCGCATTGTGAGGGTCAGGTTGTCTGAAAAAAGCAAAAAAGCAATGCATACAATTTTAAACCAGAGAAGGAAATTTCTAGTGCATATATTAAGTAAACTTTCTGCCAAGGACCGCGAAGATTTACTTAGGATTGTGGCTCATGTGGTAGAAATTCCCAATAAATAAAGGGGGATCATAATGAAATTAAAGAGGATTATTTGGATAGTAGTGGTTTTGCTGGTGTGTTTGATACTTTTTAGGATTGTAGTGCGCCTACAAGGTGGAAAAGTAGTCCAGGAAGAGCGATCGGTCTCTGTAGTTGCAGTGATTCCAACCATTGGCACAATTTCTGACCGTTTGATTTTGACCGGAGACGTAAAAGGGGAGATGGAAGTCTCTGTTCGTCCAAAAATGGCGGGACGGGTTGAAGAAATCTATGTACAAGAAGGGGATTGGGTCAACAAGGAAACCAAGCTTTTGTCATATGTATCGGGAATTAAACCCGATAATGATCTCTATGAAGACATGGTAGTAAAATCTCCAATCGATGGGGTGGTGGGGATGCAGCTGGTAAAAGTGGGAGAACAAGTTACCAGCCAGGTAACTGGTATGAGCCCTGTTTTTATGGTATACGGGATAAATAGCATAAAAATCTATGCAGATGTCCCGGAAAAATATTACAGCAAAATAGCCAAAGGTACAGTAGTAGCAGTTAGTTTTGATGCATATCCTGGAGAAGTTTTTCGCGGAAAAATTGCCAATGTCAGGCCAGTGATTGATCCTTTAAGCCGTACTACACAAGTAGAAATCCGCATGGCCAATGCCAACCACCGTATTAAACCCGGTATGTTTGCGCGTGTGGACCTGGTTTTAAGCAGCAAGAGCGGGGCCATGATTCTTCCTTTTGATGCAGTACTTGGAGGAGATGAGCCTTTTGTGTTTGTTGCGGAAAATAGTGTAGCAGTAAAAAAACCGGTGAAGTTGGGTATTATGCAAAATAATGATATTGAGATTATTTCCGGTATCACGCCAAACGACAAAGTAATTACCGTTGGTCAAAGGGTAGTAAAAGAAGGAAGCAAGATAGAGGAAGAAAAGCAATGATCAGGAATTTTGTAACCAAGCCCCTTTTTACTTTATCCATATTTATCGTTTTGGTAATAGTAGGGGTGTTTAGTTATTCCAGGCTTTCGCTCGATTTTTTACCTAATATTTCTATTCCAACCCTAACTATTATTACCACTTATCCCGGGGCAAGTGCAGAAGATATTGAAACTACGGTATCAAAAGTGATTGAAGATGCAGTAGCAACCGTTCCAAACGTAGACAAGATTCAGTCCAATAGTACCGAAAACCTATCTACAGTTACTCTCAATTTTAAATGGGGGACAAACCTGGATCCTGCTTCTGCGGATGTGCGGGACAAAATGGACCTGATCCGTGCCAAATTGCCTAAGGATGTAGACTCTCCAGCGATTTTTAAGTTTGACCTTTCACAGATCCCGGTTTTGGTGCTGGGGATTTCTGCGGATGACTCTTACTCGGGGCTCTATGACCTTGTAGATAAAAAAATTACTAACAGCTTAAAAAGGGTTTCCGGGGTTGGTACAGTAAATATTTCCGGTGGGCTCAAAAGACAAATTAATGTGGATATAGACCGCAGCCGTTTGGAGGCTTACCATCTTTCGGTTGCTCAAATCAACCAGGCGCTTGCTGCTGCAAACCTTTCCATGCCTGCAGGCAGCTTTAAAACCAAAGAACTGGAATATAGCATTCGTATTCCCGGAGAGTTTACCAGTGTTGATGAGATCAAACAAGTTATTGTTGGAAGTTTTCAGGGCCGGGATATTTATCTTTTCGATATAGCAGAAGTTTCGGATTATTTTAAAGAGCCGGACAGCATTACCGAAGTAGACGGGCAATCAGGGGTAATGGTACAAATCCAAAAACAATCCGGAGCTAATACGGTTCAAGTTGTGGCTGGAATTAGAAAAGTATTGGATGAAATAAAAGGAGAGCTTCCTGCCGATGTGAAAATTACCTACATCCAGGATACTTCGGAATACATACTCCGCACAGTAAATGAGTTGACCCATACCCTTTATTGGGCATTTTTCTTTGTGGTGCTTACAGTGCTTTTCTTTTTAAGAAACGTCCGCGGTTCTTTTATTATTTCGTTGGCTATGCCCGCATCCATTATTGCCGCATTTATTTATATGTTTTTGTCCGGTACTTCCATTAATATGCTTTCTCTGGCTTCAATAATTATTTCCATTGGCGTGGTTGTGGACGATGCGATTGTTATATTGGAAAACATTTATCGTCATAGAGAATTAAAACACGAGCCTCCTAAAGAGGGTTCAATCTATGGGGCAGGGGAGGTTTCCGGTGCGGTTATTGCTTCTACTACCACCAACCTGGTTATTTTTATTCCACTGCTTTTGGTGCAAGGTTTCATCGCGATATTTTTTAGGGAATTTTCTTTAATTACTATTGTGATCATTAGCATGTCGTTGGTTACGGCCATGACCTTAACCCCAATGCTCTGTTCTACTGTCCTTGATGTAAGGAAAAAGGGAGAGAACAAGTATCCGTTTCTGGAAAAATTATACGAACGCAGTGAAGAATGGTTCCAGGCAGTTGAAGGTGCCTACAAAAAAGTACTCGCTTTTGCTTTGAATCGAAGAAGACTGGTTGTTTCTGTTTGTGTTGGGTTCTTTTTGGTCAGCATGTTCCTGTTTATGTTTGTTGGTACTGAGTTTTTTCCTGACCAGGATAGCGGTTCTATTACTGCAAATATAGCTTTGCCTGCAGGGGCCAACTTAAACCAGACTACCGCAGTTATGAAAACCTTGGAAAGCCGCATTCAGCAGTCGGTCCCGGAGCTGCAATTTGTCCTTGTTACTGCTGGTAACAGTGCCAGAACGAGCCTTTCTACGCAGACCGGACCCAATTACGGTAAAGTTTATCTCAAGGTTGTGCCTTTGGATAAAAGAAAGAGGACCTTAAAAGAAATCCAAAAGCAGATTACAGATGTTGCTTTTTCGATCCCCGGCCTTAAAAGCATCGATTTTGCTGAATCCGGTGCCAATGCCATAACCGGTGGCGGCAAGCCGATTACACTGGAAATCTACGGAATGGATTTTGGGAAAATTGACGATGTGGCTGCACTGCTTAAAGATAAAATTAAAAGTGTTCCCGGAATAGTGGACCCGATTTTGTCCCGCGAAAAGACCAATCCGGAATATGCTTTAAACATTGACCGTGCCAAAGCCGCGGACCTGGGGCTTTCGGTGTCCGATATTGCCATGTTTACCAGGTGGTATCTTTACGGCAATACTGCTACCAAATATCGCGATGAAGGGAACGAATACGATATTTTTGTCCGCTTAAAAGAATCAAATCGTAAAAATATTGAAGATATTAAAAATGTTTTTATTACTACCCGCACAGGTAAAAACATTGCCTTATCAAATATTGCACACTTTGAATTAAAGAGTGCTCCGCAGACCATTGAGCGGAAAAACCAACAGCGCTACATGACCATACAATCCGACACTTATGGACGTCCTCTGGGCGATATTATTGGTGATATCCAAAAGATCATAAACAAGACCTCTCTTCCCCAGGATATCACCATCAAAATGGCAGGGAGCGCGGAACAAATGAAAGAGAGCTTTTCTTCATTGCTGATGGCGCTCATGCTTGGCATGGCATTGATCTATTTAGTAATGGTTGCGCAGTTTGAATCTTTTCTTGATCCTTTTATTATTATGTTTGCTATACCTTTTGCTTTGGCAGGGGTGGTTTGGTCGCTGTTTTTAAGCGGGACCCCTTTTGGAGTTATGTCATTTATAGGACTGATCATGGTTGTTGGTATTGCCGTTAAAAACTCGATCGTGTTAGTAGATTTTACCAATATTTTAAGAGCGCGCGGTATAGAGTTAAAAGAAGCGATTTTAGAGGCGGGCAGAAATAGGCTGCGCCCGATTTTGATGACTACTGCTACTGCGAGCTTGGGGCTTATGCCGATCCTTTTGGGAAGGGGAGAAGGGTCCGGATTTTGGAAAGGGATGTCTGTGGCAGTTTTAGGCGGGTTAATTGTTTCTGCAACCATCAGCTTGGTATTTGTGCCAACCCTTTATTACATTGTTGAAAGCAAGCTTAAAAACCGGCACGCAGGCCCCTCGACCTCAGGAGGTAAATAATATGAAAGGGATTCTTATTCTTTATGCTCCTGCATTGGAAGAACAAGTCATGGCTGCCATGAAAAGAGTCGGTGCCAAGCAGTACACTAAGCTTCCTGCTTTACACGGTGTTGGCGGACACTCTGAGCCGCATTTGGATACGCAGGTATGGCCAGGGACCAATACTGGAATAATGGTTGTGACCGATGAAAGCACCAAAGATAAGCTTTTAAAAGAAATGAAAGCCTTAAAAACCGAATATATTAAAGAAGGGGTCAAGGTTTTTGTGCTGCCTGTGGAGGAAGAAATCTAATGCAACTTAAAAACTTAAAAACTCATGAACCTATGAACCTAAGAACTTATGAGCCCATGAACAGTGTTCTTCAGTTCTTTCGTTCATACGTTCTTTTGTCCTTTGGTCTATTGGTTATTGTTTGGTTATTGTTTCTTGGTTATTGTAATTTTGCATCTGCGATGACTTTGAACGAAAGCGTTGATTACGCGGTTAAAAACAATCCGCAAATGGTTTCCGCAAGAAAAAACCTGGATGCTGCCAACGCCAGGCTTTTTGAGGCAGGATCAGCACTGGTCCCACATATTACACTTAATGGCAGTACTGGTAAAAATTATAACCAGCCGATGACAGTAGCCATCCCCAGTATGGGAGCCTTTTCTATTTATCCTGACGAAGCTGCCAATGTTTCCACTTATTCTTTTTCTCTAAGCCAGCCGATTTTTACCGGCGGCAAACTGGCCAATGCTTATTATATTGCAGATGCCAGTTACCAGATTATCAGTGCGGATTTTAGTAAAAATAGGAATGAGGTAACTTTTAATGCTATTACCGCTTATTTTAATGTGCTAAAAGTGCAAAAGTCGCTGATTGCCTTAGAAAAAAGGATGGATAATACGGAAAAATATTTAAAGCAAGTACAAGTCTTTTATGAACAAGGAATGGCAACCAAAGCAGATCTGTTATTTGTTGAAACTGCCTTGGCGAATGCAAGGCAGGGGAGAATAGGACTTAAAAACGGTTTAGCGCTTGCTAAAATTGCATATAATATTGCATTAGGGCTTCCTCCTTCTGCTGAGGTAGTACTAAATGAGTCTGAATTTATAGTTGAAGATATGCCTTTAGATGTTAATGTGCTTTTGTCCAAAACTTATGACAACCGCCCGGAATGGAAGTCGTTTTTACAAGCAAAGAGGATTGTGGATACTGGGGTGGGACTAGCGTGGGGCGGGTTTTCTCCTAACATCAGCTTGGTTGGAGCCTATGGCAGGACCAACACCAATTTTGCGCAAGCAGGTCGACTCTACGATTTAGGGAGTTGGAATGCCATGATTTCCGGGAGCTGGAATATCTTCGACGGGTTTTATAATGTAAGTAAAGTGAACGAGGCACAGGCACTGGCTGATTCCATTAAAGCGCAGGAAGAATTGGTGAAAAGCGGAATTGAAGCAGATGTTTCCAGTGCGGTCTTGGATTTGGGAGCGGCCACAGAAAAAATCGCTGCTACAAAGGTTTCTGCGGATTTGTCCGAGAAGACTTTAAAATACGTACAGATCAGCTACAAAGCTCAAATTGCTACCAACCTTGCGGTACTAGAGGCAGAGCAGAACCTTTATAATGCAGAAGTTAATTTGTGGAGCGCCAAATACGATTATCAGGTTGCTAAAGCAAAATTAAATAAAGTAGTTGGTATCCCGATATTTGCTTTGTAGCTATTCTCTCTTATGTTATAATCACGATACTTTAATAATGCTTTATTTAAAGCCTCAAAATACCACTAGGGATCCGATTAAGGCCTCATCTAAAGGGACGAAGCGCCCAGATTTTTCTTCAAGGAGGGAAAGATATGAATAAAAAGTTGCTGGTTATTGGTATTCTGGTTGCTGTTTTAATAGTGGTGGGATATGGGACCTTTTTTACGCTTCGGGTTTTAAACAAGGGGATTTATGGGAGTGGGACCATTGAGGTGACGGAAGTCGTGGTCAGCAGCAAGGTTACGGGCTACATTATCAAGCTCAATGTTGATGAGGGGTCAGATGTTTTGGCCAACGATATTTTAGTTGAGGTTGAAAAGCAAGATTATAGGGCTTCACTTGACAAGGCTAAAACACAATATAAGTTAGCAAAAAAAGAATTTGAACGGAACACTGAAATGTTTTCTACCCAGGCAATCAGTGCGGATCAATTGGACACTGCACGCACCAATTACGAGGCTGCTGCTGCGGCGCTTACTTTGGCGGAGAACCAATTATCTTACACTACCATTGTTTCTCCAACTAAAGGTTCAATCTTATCCAAAGCAATTGAAATGGGGGAGTTGGTTGTACCCGGTTCACCCATTGTAACAATGGCAAATTTGGATGAAGTTAAACTTTACTTGTATGTGGGAGAAACCGTGGTTGGGAAGCTTAAATTGGGTGATCAAGTAAAAGTTACGGTTGACTCTCATCCTGGCAAGGTTTTTATGGGCAAGGTTTCTTATATTTCCGATAAAGAAGAGTTTACTCCTAAGCCGATCCAAACCCAAGAAGAGCGGACCACCTACGTTTACAAGGTAAAAGTTATTATCCCTAATCCCGAGCATGACCTGAAGCCTGGCATGCCGGCAGATGGGGAATTCATATGCAATTTGCAATAGAAGCAAAAAAACTAACCAAAAAATTCGGCACTAACACTGCGGTTAATGGGCTTGACCTACAGATTAAACCGGGAGAAATTTTTGGCTTGGTTGGTCCGGACGGCGCAGGCAAAAGTACTACTATGCGGCTTATTTCTACTGCCATGACCCCAACCACTGGAAGTGCATTTGTCTTGGGATTTAATACCCTGACCGAGGAAGAAGAAATCCGCGACCGCATTGGTTACATGCCCCAGCGTTTTGCACTTTACGGTGAGTTGACGGTAAATGAAAATATTGATTTTTTTGCTGAAATCTATGGGGTGCCCAAAAAAGACATTGTTCCCAAAAGAAAAGAGCTACTAGAATTTACGGGGATGGCTAAATTTGGTGATCGTAGAGGCCGCAATCTCTCAGGCGGCATGCAAAAAAAACTTGCTTTGGCTTGTAATTTAATCCACACCCCGGAAATTATAATGTTGGATGAGCCAACCTTGGGAGTAGACCCGATCTCCAGGCGTGAATTTTGGCGGATACTTTACGGACTAACTAATGTAACTATTGTTGTAACTACCCCTTATATGGATGAGGCGGAACGCTGCAGCCGCATTGCTTTAATCCGGGAGGGGCATTTGCTTAATTGTGATACCCCGGAAAACATAAAACAGCATTATGGGACCAAAAGTTTGGAAGAGGCTTTTATTAAGGCGGTTGAGACTGGATCATGAGCGAAATCGCAATAGAAGTTAAAAACCTAGTTAAAAAATTTGGCAGCTTTACTGCTGTTAATGATATTAGCTTTAATGTAAATCGCGGAGAAGTTTTTGGGTTTTTGGGGCCGAATGGAGCAGGAAAAACCACTACTATTCGCATGCTATGCGGACTACTTGATCCAACTTCAGGCATTGGTAAGGTTGGCGGTTTTTTATTGGGTAAGGAATCTGACAAGGTCAAACAAAATATCGGATACATGTGCCAGAAATTTTCACTTTATGACGATTTGACCATTGCAGAGAACATAGATTTTTATGCAGGTATGTATCAAACCAACCGGGCTACCCGTAAACAGCAAATGGAAAAGATCATTAAACAAGCGGAATTGACCGAGAGCAAGGATACGATCACAGGAACTCTTTCCCTTTCTGTTAAACAGCACTTGTCCCTTGGCTGCTCAATTATCCATGAGCCCAAGATTCTTTTTCTTGACGAGCCAACTGGAGGGGTAGACCCGATTTCGCGTAAAAAATTCTGGGTGGTTATTAATGAATTGGCAGCCAGCGGTGTAACTGTTCTTGTAACCACCCATTACATGGACGAGGCAGAACGCTGCGACCGTATTGCGCTCATCAGTGCCGGACAAATGATTGCCTGCGATTCTCCTGCAAATCTAAAATCAAAATTAATGAGCAATACCCTTTTTGAAATAGAAGTTGACCAGGTAATGAAAGCCTTGGAATTGCTCCGGGCGCAGCCTTTTAGCCGCGATGTCTCCCTATATGGGATATTTCTCCATGTATTGGTTCCCGACGCTAAATATGAAAAAGAGATACGCGAAACTCTGGCCAAAGCGAATTTAAACGTAAAAAGGGTAGATAAGATCTTGCCATCGCTGGAAGATGTGTTTGTGTTCCTGGTTGAAAAACAACAAGCTGAAATAGCCAAAGGAAAGAAATGAAATCAAGTTCAATTAATCCCAGGCGATTATTTGCCGTGATGAAAAAAGAGTTTATCACTCTTTTCCGCGACCCGATGTCACTCGCTGTTATGCTTGCCATGCCGATATTTATGATAGTCCTTTACGGTTATGCAGCTACGCTTGACGTTAACCATATCCCCATATCGATCCTGGACAAAGATAAGACAGTGGAAAGCCGCAATTTTATTGATCGCTTTGTTAGTAATAAATATTTTGAAAATGTGTCGTATATTTATTCAGACCAACAAATTCCGGTTATCTTGGATAAAGGCGAAGCCAAAGTAATACTTAATATCCCGCATAAGTTTGGCCAAGCGATCAGGGGTGGAAAAACCGCTACAGTCCAGGCTTTGGTTGACGGATCGGACTCAACTTGGGCCCAGTCAGCCGTAGGCTACGTACAGTCTATTGGGGCCCAGTTTAATGCGGACCTGATTAGACTCAAGCTTAACCAAATGGGGGTAGTTCAACCGGTCCGTTCTCCAGTCAATATAATCCCGCGCATTTGGTATAACGAGGATCTTCGCTCAATGGATTTTTTCATCCCGGGCCTAATTGCCGTTGTTTTAATGCAGGTCTCGGCACTTTTAACATCTCTTACAATGATTTCCGAAAAAGAGCAGGGGACAATTGAAAGCATTATTGTCAGCCCGATTCGCAAGTACGAATTAATACTGGGGAAAATCCTCCCCTACGTAATAATTATTTTTGTTGACATGTTCTTAATCACTGCGTGCGGGTACTTCCTTTTTAATGTGGCTGTCAAAGGAAGCTATCTCTTGCTGTTATTTTGTGCGTTTATCTTTTTAATCGGAACCATGGCGCTCGGTCTTTTTATCTCGGCAACTGCCACTTCCAGCCAAGCTGCCATGCAGATGGCAGCAGCCATCACACTCCTCCCAGCAATGCTCCTATCCGGCTTTAGTTTCCCAATCGAAAATATGCCTTTTGCGCTGCAAATAGTATCGCTTTTTGTTCCTGCCAGGTATTTTATTGATATTTTAAGGGCAATTTATCTAAAAGGGGTAGGTCTAACTTGTTTTTGGGACAATTTTATCTTAATGACGCTCTTAAGCGTGTTTTTTGTTGTGCTCAGCATTGTAAAGTTTAAAAAGAGGTTGGATTAATGTTTGATAGCCGTTTGTTTCATTTTATGAAAAAGGAACTTTTGCAGTTATTTCGCGATCGGCGCATGCTTTTTATTGCCATTGGCCTTCCGATCATCCAGCTTCTGCTCTTTGGCTATGTGGCTTCAATGGACATCAAGCACCTTTCTACAGCAGTGCTTGATGATGACAAGACCTACGAGAGCCGTGAGTTACTCAGAAGATTTAACAGTACAGAATACTTTGATTTTAATTTTTATTTAGATAATCGCGGACAGATTGCCCACTATCTTGATAC
>JAPLLA010000036.1:21404-74269 GCA_026387795.1 Candidatus Saganbacteria bacterium
CAGATTGCCCACTATCTTGATACCGGTCAGGCAAAATTGGTTATTTATATCCCCCATAAATACGGACAAAAGATTGCTCATGAGCAATCTGCTGATGTGCAGGTGGACATGGACGGCAGCAATGCTTCGATTGCCATGATTACCCAGTCATATGTTGGCCAAATCGGTGGCCAAGCCAGTGCGGATATTTTTAATCAACGTTTGCAGCGTCACGGTTTTGCCAAGTTTGCGGCGCCGCTCTTTGACCTGCGTTCCAGGATTTGGTACAACGGAGACCTTGAAAGCCGCTATTTTTATGTTCCTGGTATTTTTGCGCAACTGCTCATGCTCATTAGCATGATCCTGACTGTTTCTTCGGTTGTCAAGGAAAAGACCCGTGGGACCATGGAAATGCTCTCTGTAACTCCGCTTAAGCCTACGGAAATTATCATGGGAAAATTAATCCCTTTTGGTGCAATTGCAATGTTTGATATCTTAATTTGCTTTTTGATTGCGACGTTGTGGTTTGGAGTGCCTATGTACGGCAGTGTAATACTTTTATTCATTGTATCGGCAGTTTATCTGTTGGCAGGGCTGGGGACAAGACTTGCGATTTCAACTTTTGCCCGCAATGAACGCCAAGCTGGCATGGCCAATTTATTGGTTACTGCGCCCCAGCTTGTGCTTTCCGGTTTTATTTTTCCGATCGCTAACATGCCGCCATTTATCCAGGGCATTACCTATTTCCTCCCTTTGCGCTATTTACTTTCGATTACCAGGGAATTGTTTCTAAAAGGAATAGGGATCAATTATTTATGGCCCGAGATTTGGCCGATGTGCTTAATTGCAGTAGTAATTTTAGGCGTTAGCATTATGAAGTTCCGTCAAAAGCTGGAATAACGAAAGGGGCGAAAAGAAAATGAAAAAATGTTTTGTGGCCTTGGTTATTTTGATGTGTTTTGTGGTAAGCGCAGAGGCAATGGACTTAAATGAGAGTATTAATTCAGCGATAAAAAATAACCCGACTGTAATTGCCTCGCAAAAGAGTGCTGCAGCTGCAAATGCAAGGTTAAACCAAGCCTTTAGCGCCTTTTTCCCAACTGTTAATCTAAATGGTCATCTTAATAGTGCTTATTCTTCACCTGCAACCGTGCAAATAAAAACTGCAGGGGTAACCCAGAATGTAACGTTTGGTACCGATGCTACAGCTAATGTTACAGGGCTTCAGGCTGGACTCTCCCAACCGGTTTTTGTCCCTGCTCTTTATCCTGGATATGGGATTGCCAAAAAAGGGGCGGATTCAGCCAATGAGCAGTATCAGCAAACCGTTGTTGATACTACCTTTAATGTGTCTCAGGCGTATTTTGGAGTACTTAAATCTATTAAGCTTGAAAAACTGATGAGAGATGCAGTGACCATGGCCCGTTCGCACCGTGAACAAATAGAGTCAATGTTAAAGGCTGGGATGAGCACAAAAGCAGATTTACTCCGGACAAAAGTCCAGGAAGCAGACGATACTGTTAATTGGATCCAATCCAAATATAGAATTGATATTTCCAAAGATACTTTTAATAATGCATTGGGCAACGATATGAAACAACCGGTTGATCTTAAAGATGAGGGATTTACCGGTAAAGTAGATAATCTGCCTGAGTATGATTTGTTATTGGAAACCGCTTTTAACAACCGCCCGGACTGGAAAATGTATTTACTGACCACTGGCATTAGTGAAGACCAAGTTAAGCTTTCACAGAGTGAATATCTGCCCAATGTTTTATTAACAGCAAATTCCGGAAGCCAACTTACCAAGTATCCCACCTTTCAATCCGATGTTAGTTCCTGGAATGTAATGGGAAGCGCTTCATGGACCCTTTTTGACAGTTTAGCAAGAGAAAACCGGATTTCGGAGGCAAACGAAAACTTATCTGCACAAAAGGCCAACCTTAAGCAGTTTAGTGATAATGTTGCTTTGCAGGTACATACCGCATATTTAACCCTAAAAAGTGCTTTGGATGTGGTTGTTGCTACCCAGCAGGAAGTTGATTCTGCCACAGAGAGCTATAGCGTTGCAAACTCCCGCTACAATTCCGGGACAGGGACAAACGTTGATGTGCTTGATGCTGAGGTTGATTTGACCCAAGCATGGATGGACAATCTGGATGCTTTGTTTAATGTTGAGATTTCCAAAGCGAAAATAAATAAAGTGGTTGGGAAGAAGATTTTCTAACGCCTCTTGTACCAGAGCGCAAGAACAAACGAAAACACAAACTGGACTATGCTGCCGATTAAAACCACGGTTATGATCCTGGGAGTGTCAAAGTTGCTAACTGCAACTAGTAATGCTGCAGCAATATTGCGCGCACCGGACCCAAACATCATCACGATCTTATCTTCTTTATTTGATCCTCCCAAAATATAGCCAATTAATAATGCTCCAATTGTAAACAGTCCGGTCAGGTTATAGACTCCGCTACCGTAAGCAGAAATAATTACCTTATAATCTACCAACAAAGCTAAAACACCCCACAGAATTAAGCTTATTGACGAGGTTTTTTCTATAAAGGGCTTAATTAATAGGGCAAAATTTGGTTTTAGCGCCCGGATCAAAAGTCCCAATATTAAAGGGAGTAGCATAAGAATGATTAAAGGCTTTGCGATTGCCCAGGGACTTATAGATAACCCAGGAATTAATAGCGGCAGGACCAAAGGTATAAAGACCACTGTTGCCACCATCAGTAAAACCATGAGACCGATGCTATAAGCCAAGTTTCCTTTTGCAGTGGTGACCAGTTTTGGCAAAAACGGTGCGCCTGCACAACTAGCAATAATGATCAAGCCTGTTTGCAGGGCTGAGTCTGCATGAAACAGTATTGATAATGCATATGCCAGGGCAGGTATAAGAATAAAGTTGGCAAGAATAGCCAGTAGTACTGTTTTTACCTTTTTTAATGGTTCTATGATTTCCCTGACAGTTAAACCAAGACCAGCTCCGAATAAACTGGATAAGATGAAGGTGTACATGGAAAGGCTGATTAATATTTTAATAATAGATTGCAAGCTCATTTCTCTATATGTTATTAAATTGACCCCTGAAAAGCAATGGTTTTTAGTGTTATAATTTATTCATTATGGGGTGGAATAAAATTCTTAAGCGTTTTTTAACTGTAATAGTTTTTTTGTTTCTTGTTTTGGTCTTGCTTTGGTATGGCATCAACAATTTCCTTATCCCTCGTGTAATACTCCCCTGGGCCAAGGCCTCGATTACCCAAATGGGGGAGCAGTATAGGTTTGCGATAGGAGGCATTGAATTCCATCCTTACAAAGGTTTTCTGGTCAAAAATTTTGATCTTTTTTTCCCAAAGAGTACAAAGATCTTTTCTGTAGAGGAAGTAGATTTGGATCTTAATTATTGGCAGCTCCTTTCAAAACGCCTGAAAATCACCAATTTTAAGGTTTATGGTGCTTGCTTGGTGGTGGCAAGGGATAAAAAAGGAAGATGGAACTTCGAGGCATTGCTTGATAGCGATATCAAAAAGTTAATGGAGAATCAGGGCCTTGCACTTGTTATAAAAGAGATCGATTTTTACGACAGCAAGATTGACTATTCAGACTCTTCTAAACCAGGGAAAGCTTTTACCCGTTCTTTTTTTGATGTAGATCTGTTTGTCAAAAACCCTTCGGAAAACAGATATCTTGTCCAGTTTTCAGGGGGGAAGAATAATAAGGAAAACCTGGTTTTAAATTTAGATTATAACCACAGCCAGAAATCAGTATCAGGTAAAGTGCAAATCCAAACCGATTATTTTAACGGGTATAAAGATTACTACCTGGAACAATATTTTACTCAGGGTCAGTTTGAAATCGGAAGTTTGGCAGGTGGGTGTTCTTTTGTCTATAAAAACAAGGATTTGAGCCTTAATGGAAAAGTAAGGATTGATGATGCAAAGGGTAAATATGGCGATAGTATTTTGACCGGGGGCGGGGAGATTAATTTTAAGCTGGAGTTTGAGAAATGGAAGTTAAAACCAGGCAGGACTGTGGTCAATGTGGATGGGTATGACCTCTCTATGTTTTTCGGAAAGCATCAGATTTTTGAACAAGGGGAGGTATCGCTTTTTGCGGATACTCAAAATATTGTAATTAGGGAATTTACCGGTAAACAGGTTAGGAACAATTTTAATTTAAAGGGGTTCTTTTCGTATCCTCCTTATAGTAATTTAAGCTTGAGCGGCGAAGCGTTTGGAATGAACAATATTTTCAGGTTAGGGATGCTTCCTCCTGACTGTGCCAATCTTGACTGGAAAATGTATACGGAACGTTCTTCTTTGGAGTTTCTTGGCGTGGTTACGGACATGAAAGATCTGGACTTTTCTTTGAAATTGGATGGTGTTTTGGATTTGAGCGAGTGGAGGAAGGGTTTTAATATCCATGTTGGCAAACCTGCTCTGGTATCTATGGAAGTAACAGTGGATAAAATGAAAGGGAAAGTTACATTAGATGGCAGGTTATTTGGAGAAGCAGATAAAACAGATAGTTGGTCCGGGAACCTGAATGTTTTATTTTCGGGTTTTTCTGTATATGGCTTGGAAATAGGAGATTTTCCTTTAAATGTGTCGGTCCAAGAAGGTCTTTTCCAGGCTGTAATCCCTACGATAGAGTTTTACAAAGGGACAATTTTAGGCCTTTTAAAGTTGGATGTCAAAAGATGGGGGGCAGAGCTTGATGTAAAAAATGCGGACTTGGCTTATTTGTATAAAACCTCTCCAAAATTCAAGGATTTAAAAGGGGAATTTTCCGGTAAAGTGGTTTTGGTGGGGAATTGGGGAAACAAAAATTCAATTGTGGGAGGGGGATACCTTGATCTTAAGCACTGTGATTTAAAGAAAGCGCCTCTTTTTGAGGATGCAGAAGAGGGGATTGGGAAAGTGGTAAAAGATTTTTCCATGCCCAACTTTGAAAAGATCGAAGGTAATTTTGACGTAAAAAACCAGCAGCTCCTGTTTAACAATGTTTTTTGCAAAGCATCAAACCTAAGCATTTGTTTAAGCGGAACATGCGGGTTTGATGGTAACTTATCTGCTACAGCAGGGGTGCGCATGTTCGGGGGATTTTTTAAGACTTTGCGCCAAATTATTTTACCGGTCACAATCGGATTTGATTTGGTGGCTAATTCGATCCAGATCAATATTAAAGGTAAAATACCGGATGTTTCGCAGACTACGGAAGTAATGCCCATGAACTGGCTGGGCGCATTCTACAACCTTAATTATAAGGCTGATCCGAATCGCTATAGCTTGGGTACGCTTTGGTAATGGAACCTTTCTCGTATTTTATGAGTCTAATCTTATAGTAAGAGCAAAGTATGGACCAATACGATTTTAGCGGAATTTATATCACATATAAGCAAAAAGTTTGGGGCTTGGTTTCCAAGTACGTATCAACGTGCCACGACAAAGAAGATCTTTTTCAGGAAGTGTTTCTGAAAGTGCATAAAGCGCTTCCTAAGTTTCGCGGGGAAGCAGAGGTTGGGACTTGGATTTACCGTATTGCAGTTAATACAGCCATTACTTTTTTGCAAAAGCAAAAGAGATATCGACTCTTAAAAGATCTATTGGATAAAATGAGGGTTTTTGAGGCAGAGGAAGCTGACCTATCAGTTACAGGAGAGCTTTACGGCCCCTTGGAAAAGCTTAATCCTAAACAAAGAATGATTTTGGTTCTGGCAGAAGTGGAAGAAAAGAAGCTGGAAGAGATTGCACAGACCTTGAACTTGCCGGTGGGTACAGTAAAGTCTAACTTGAACCGGGCCAAAGAGATACTAAGAAAGGAGTTGGGAAAAAATGATTAGTTACGATGGATATATAGCGAGGTTAAAACAAGGCACAAGCGAACCGAACTATGACCAGCTTTTTTCCGGCATTGAACACAAGCTCCATGCTTTTCCCAAGCTCCGCTTAGCTTTTGCAGGTACTTTGGTAACTGGTTTTGCTATTGCGCTCTTTTTTATTGGCTTTGTTGCGGGGCAGGTGCCTGAACGCGGGGTAATGTCTTACGTTTTTGAACAGCAAAGCACAAATGGCGAGATTTTGGATTACGTTTTTTATACAAATGGAACTTTTGCGGAGTAATGGGAGTCTAACCACTATGAGAGGGGGAAAATAGAAATGAAAAACAGAATGATTTTGCTGGTGTTGACTGGACTTTTGGTTTTGGCTTTAGGTTCTTCGGTTTTTGCTTTTGGGGAAAAGGGGTTTTCTAAGTGGCAGCCCAAAGAAGGGGATATGTTTAAGCATATGGTCCAGAAACTAGAATTAACGGATGCGCAAAAAGATAAATTCCAGGCTGCTATGAAGAAAGAAAGAGAAGAATTGAAGCCTGAGATGGAGAAAATGAAGAACCTGGGGAAACAGTTAACAGAAGAGCTGAAAAAGGATAATCCGGACAAGGCTAAACTTTATGAATGCATAAAAAATATGGGAGCGATCCGTACTCAAATGGAGATTAAGAGGATGGACACCATGCTACAGCTCCGCCAGGAACTGACCCCTGCACAGCGGGAAAAGTTTAAGCAAATGGGGCCTGATAAGCGTAAGGGGAAACCTGGGGAATCTGGAAAACCAGGGAAATCTAAAGATGGCCCTGGGCACTAATAGCGGACTTTTAGTACTACTTTTTTAATGTGAGAAGGGGAATTAATAGCCAGACCTGGCTGGTGGCCGTCTTCTGGACCAAAAACAACAAACATTCCAGGTTTTACCGTAAAAAAACTTCCGGAACCTTCCAGCAGTAAATAGTCTTCTTTTTCCTGATATTCTTTACTTACTTTAAGTGTGCCAATTGGAGCATAACCCATCATTTCCTGGCCCTGTAGAATAAACTGAACATCCGTGTATTTCCGATGTGCTTCCCAAACTCCTTTTTCTTTTGGTATGGTCTCGTATTCATTTATCATGCCGTAAAGATTTGTGCCATCAATATCAAATTTCCCTGGCTTAAAATCTGGGAAATTGGTCTCTTTTAAGTACTTGAGTGCTTGTTTGAGGTAGGGATAGAAATTGTAATACATTTCTGCGTTATCAAGCAAATCAATAATCATTTTCTATTATTCTATCACAAGGGGTTTAGATATTGGAATTTTATTAACACCCCGTCTAAAACTTCGACACCTTGCCGAAAAATCCTACATCCCTCGACCTTGCTCGGGATAAACCCCCTCGTGAAATAAACCAAAAGAGCGGGAAGCCAAATTGCTCACAATAGTGCACTAGTGAAAGGGTGTTCTGATAATAGAAAGAGGTGAAAAAGGATGCGAAAAGATTATAGAAAACTTATTGATTCTATTGGGTTTTTGTTGGAACAAGCCAGGCAAACGGCTTTCCAGGCAGTAAATAGCGTCCTGGTTAAGACTTATTGGGAAATAGGAAGGCATATTGTGGTGTATGAACAGAAAAATAAGCTTAAACCTGAATACGGATTAAGATTGTTGGATAATGTTTCCCGGGACTTAAAGAAGCGCTATGGGAAAGGTTTTAGCCGTTCAAATATTTTTAATTTTAGAGGTTTATATTTAAACTATCCAAAAATCCAGGCACTGCCTGGATTTTTGTCCTGGACACATATTGTTTCCCTAATTTCCGTGGAAAATAGATTGGCTCGTTCATTTTATGAAAAAGAATGTATTGCAAATCGTTGGAGCACCCGCCAACTAGATCGTCAGATAAATTCCATGCTCTTTGAACGCCTGGCTTTGAGTAAGGATAAAAAAGGAGTGCTTAAACTTGCTTCAAAAGGCCATAAAATAGAAAAGCCTGAAGATGTGCTTAAAAACCCCTATGTTTTGGAGTTTCTGGGCATTTCGGAAAATTATAAATACTCGGAAAAAGAACTGGAACAAAAAATCATAGATAACATGCAAAAATTTTTATTGGAGTTGGGGAGGGGGTTCTCTTTTGTTGCCAGACAATTCCGGATTACATTAAACAATAAGCATTTTTATGTGGACCTGGTTTTTTATAACATAATCTTGAAATGTTTTGTCCTAATAGATCTTAAAATCGGGACCATTACACATCAGGATATTGGTCAAATGAATTTATACCTCAACTACTTTAAGAAAGAAGAACTAAGAGCAGGGGACAATGAGCCGATCGGGATTGTTTTGGGTGCAGATAAAGATCGGGTTTTGGTTGAGTACGCCCTTGGAGGAATTTCAAACAAGCTTTTTGCTTCCAAATACCGTTTATCTATACCCAATAAAAAGCTGTTAGAAGAAGCAGTTTTGCAAAGTTTTGATTCTTAAATTCTTGATCCCTCCCAGCCCTCCTAGCCCTAAGCCTTCCAAAGCCTGTTTAGCCTTTGCCTTTTCCCTGTTTGGAGCGTAAAATTTGGGCATGAAAAGCCATTAAAATTACTTTTAAACTTATAAGAGGATAAACGATGGACAAAATAGACGAACTTACAAAAAAAATAATTCAATTTAGGGATAAAAGAGATTGGAAACAATTTCACAATCCTAAAGATATCGCGTTATCATTGGTTTTGGAGGCAGCGGAGGTGATGGAGCATTTTCAATGGAAGTCAAAGGAGGAAATTGAGCAATATGTGAAGTCTGGTAAAAAAAGTATTGGAGAAGAATTGGCGGATGTCATGTATTGGGTCTTATTGATGAGTTCGGATTTGGGGATTGATATTGTTGATGCTTTGGATAGGAAAATTAAAATAAACAATAAAAAATATCCAGTAAAGAAGTCAAAAGGAAGACATGTGAAATATGATCGACTCTAGGATGTTGGTTTATCAATCCACGACAGATTCTTTTATTAAGGATGTTCGTGAAAATTGCCTTACCGATATTATGTCTGATAATTATTTTTCGATATGTGGGTACCGGCCAGGATCCGCAGAGGTTGCTTCATGGCAGAATTCAATGCCAAGAGTTAGCGATGTTATTGAGTTGTCTGAGCTTAAAGATAATATGATTGTTTTAGAGTACGTTCTTCCTTACAGCCAGGAAAGTCGAATAGACGTTTTATTGTTTGGAAATGACGGGGAAGAGAAAGACAATATTGTTCTAATAGAAGTAAAACAGTGGACGGATGTAAAAGCAACGGAAGACGATGGAAATGTTGTCGAGACCTATATAGGGCAACGCAAAAGAGTTATCCCGCATCCATCACAACAAGCCAAGGGATATGCCGAATATCTGAGGAGTTTTATTGATGATTTTAATGGTGAAAGCCCCCTTCAGCTATTTAGTTGTGCTTATTGTCATAATTACACAAAAAAGAATGGAGAGGGATTGTTTTCCGAAAAATATGATGATTTGATGAAGGAGTACCCAGTATATAGCAAAAGCGATGTGCTGGAATTGGCGATTAAGATCAAATCATTACTCTCAAAAGGGCATGGGTTTGAGGTGTTTAATCGGTTTATGCAGAGTCCTGTTGAGCCGTCAAAAAAGCTTTTAGACAACGTTGCTAAGATTATAAGCAATGAGCCTGTGTTTGCTTTGATTAATGAACAAATCGTAGCCAAGAATCTTATTTGGTCAAAAATTCGAAAGGCACAAAAAACAAAAGAAAAATCGGTGGTAATTGTGAGTGGAGGGCCGGGCACAGGAAAGTCCGTAATAGCATTAAATATATTGGCTGAAGCTGCTCTCCGAAAGAAGAAGGTGTTTTATGGTTGTAAGTCAAAACCCTTTATAGAGGGTTTAAAGCACATCGTGGGGGAAGAAGGAGAAAAACTGTTTTCTAACTTGTATAGATTTTTGCCCTCCAAAGTAAAAAAAGACGAATTAGATGTTGTGCTTATAGATGAAGCGCATAGGATTGAAAAAAGCAGCAATTACCAATACACAAGGAATATCGATAGGACTGATATGCCGCCAATAGAACAGTTAATTAGATGTGCTAAAACAGCGGTATTTTTCATTGATGACAAGCAAAATGTCAGATTTCAGGAAACGGGCCATACTAGATTGATTAAAGAACATGCAAAAAAATATAATTGTTCAATTGATGAGGTTGAGCTTCTTACTCAATTTCGTTGTATGGGCTCGAATAATTATCTAGAATGGCTCGAATCTGTCCTGGGGTATAATGATGAACCAAAAACCTTATCAAAAAGTGCAATATTTGACTTTAGGATATTTGATTCGCCAACGGAATTATATGGTGAAATCAGAAAAAAGGAAGCAAAGAAGGCAAATTCAGCAAGATTAGTGGCTGGTTATTGTTGGCCATGGTCTAACCCAAAGGTAGACGGGGCGTTAGTTAACGATGTTGTAATAGGAGCTTTTACTATGCCTTGGGAAGCTAGGGATGGTTTCTCCCTAAAAAAAGGCATTCCCAAATGGTATCAATGGGCATATAAACCTGGTGGAATTGATCAGGTAGGGTGTATTTATACTGTTCAGGGGTTTGAGTTCGAATATATTGGGGTTATTTTTGGTAAAGATTTTAAATATAATCCTACAACAAAAAGGATGGAAGGAGATATGCTGGAAACAGCAGATATCACCCTGAAAAAAAAGCCAGATCAATTTGAAAATTATGTAAGAAATATTTATCGTGTATTGCTTACCCGAGGATTAAAAGGGTGTTATGTTTATTTTGTTGATAAGGAAACGGAAGAATTCTTTAGATCCAAAATCAAATCTTAATAATTTCATTCCTTAATTATTCTGCTCCCAGCATTCCCAGTCTAGCATTTTTCCTCGCATTTCCTGTCGCATAATTCGCCACCTCGTCGAAAAATCCTACACCTTTTATCCCTGTTACCTAGTGAAGTAAGCCAAAAACCCTGGCAAGCAAATTGCTCATAATAGTGCACCAGCGCACCAGAGCGCCAGTACACCAGTTAAGACAAGGGGCTGGAAGGGGGATAAGAAATAAAAAAAAGGTAAATGGGCGCAAGTTATTATGTTCGAAAATCGATATATATATTGACAGAATATCGAACACCTGATAAAATGTTTTAATGTGAAGGGGGTGGGTTATGACAGATAAAACCGAGCAAAAAGAGATCGCCTCTAGGTTAAAAGGATTAAGAGAAAGAATGGGGTTGTCTCAGGAAGAAGTGGCAGAAGCCATAAGAATTCCTCGTACTGCTATTTCCCAAATCGAGAACAGTGAAAGAGGGGTGTCTGGCTTAGAGCTGGCTGCCTTTTCCAAGCTATTTGAGGTGTCCACGGATTATATTTTGGGATTAGAAAAAGAGCTGGAGGTTGTTTTGCCAAAAGAGAGTAAACAGCCATCCAAGCAAAGCATGCGCATCTCCGTGCCCCAAATTAAATTGGACAAGTTTAAACAGGTCTTATTGTATATGCTGGAACGTTGCGCGGGAAAACCTAACATTGGGGAAACAGTTTTGTATAAATTGCTTTATTTTATTGATTTTAATTATTATGAAACCTATGAGGAGCAATTAACAGGAGCAGCATACATTAAAAACAAGTATGGCCCAACTCCGGTCGAATTTGTGAAAATTATCGACCAAATGGAAAACGAAGGAGAAATAAGGATAATTAAGGATAAATATTATGATTATCCGCAAAAAAGATATATCCCGCTTGCTAAAGCCGATTTGAGCAAATTAAAGGCCAGCGAAAAAGAAATAATCGATAAAGTTTTAATTGCCCATTCCGATAAGACGGCTACAGAAATAAGCAATTATTCGCATGAGGATGTTCCATGGAAGGCAACAAAAGATAAGGACGTAATTGATTACGAGCTTGTTTTTTATCGTACTCCTGCCTATTCCGTTAGGAGCTATCCTGACGAGGATAGCAATGAACTATGAGTATTTAGCCGAATTTGAAAAAGATTTAAAGCGGCTATTAAGGCGGTTTAGAAGCTTAAAAGATGATCTTGATGTGTTAAAGAAGTATTTGGCTATTTTACCTTCTGCCTCTCCGCCGACTAGCTTTCTAATGAATAACCTCGGTGTACAATGTGAAATTGTTAAAATCAAGAAATTCACCTGTAGAGCGTTAAAGGGGAAGGGTTCACAAAGCGGAATTAGGATTATATATGCTTTTCATGGGGAAGAGCAGAAGATTGTGTTTATTGAATTGTATTATAAGGGTGATAAATCTAGTGAGGATAGGGATAGGATCCTTAAATATTATAAGGTAGAATAAATGAAATCTGCCAATTGTGCAACAACTCGTTGCACTTTTCGCTCTACACTGGTCCAGTCCTACTGCTTCCTCAAAAACACCGCCACACTCCTGGGCCCGATGGTGTAACTTGAGATGTTGCGGTATTTGTCGTTATGCTTGTCAGAAAACCCTCCGGCAAATGCAGTGTCAAAGATCATGATCCTGGTCTCACCTTTTTTACAAGGCTTGGCAGTGTATGGTAATTCTTCCCAATAAGAATTCAGTATTACCATGATATCAACATCTTTTTGGTCGGGATTATCCTTTAATTCGCTTCCTTCAATCAAAAAGGCCATGGAACGGAGTTCTTGGTCATAAGGATCAATTGGTTGCCTATTTGGGCCAACCCAATTAATGTCTTTTAGCCTGTCAAGATTTGTGTCCCCGCCGGTAAAAAACGACCGGCAAAGAAAATGAGGGTGGGATTCCCTGAATTTAATTAGATCCCTGACAAAGTCAACCAGATCCCTGTTTTTTTCTGCCAGCGTCCAGTCAAAATAATTGATTTCATTATCCTGGCAGTAGGTATTGTTGTTTCCTTTTTGGGTACGCCCAAACTCGTCTCCTCCCAGGATCATTGGCACTCCTTCAGAAAGGAAAAGGGTGCCAAGAAAATTGCGCGCCAGTTGTTTTCTGAGGCAATTTATTCCCGGATCATTGGTTGGGCCTTCTGCTCCCCAGTTCCAGGAAAGATTATCGTTGGCGCCGTCGCGGTTTTCTTCAAGATTTGCCTCATTGTGCTTTCCGGCATAGGAGACCAAGTCGTTTAAGGTAAAACCGTCGTGAGCAGTGATGAAGTTGATGCTATGGTAGGGGGTACGCCCGCTTTTCCCGTAAAGGTCTGGGCTTCCTTGCAGCCGCAGCATCATCTCTGGTACCATCCCAGCATCCCCTTTGACAAATTTTCTGATTGTATCTCTGTATTTCCCGTTCCATTCCATCCAGTCAACAGGGAAATTTCCAACTTGATAATCTTCCCAGCTTGTATCCCACGGTTCTGCAATCATTTTTACATTCGAGAGCAATGGGTCTTCGTGAATAACCGCAAAAAATGCGGAAAGGGGCTCAAACCCATTGCCGCTTCTTCCCAGAGCAGAAGCCAGGTCAAAACGGAACCCATCCACATGCATCTCTTCTACCCAGTAGCGCAGAGAATCCATAATTAGTTTTATTACTTGAGGATCACTGGCATTAAGCGTGTTTCCACAGCCCGTGTAATCCATATAATAGCGCTTATCCGGACTAAGTTTATAATAAGTCGGATTATCTATCCCCTTAAAAAAAAGTGTAGGCCCGTTTTCGTTCCCTTCGCAAGTGTGGTTATAAACTACGTCTAAAATTACTTCAATCCCAGCTTTGTGAAGTTCTTTTACCAATTGCTTAAATTCATTTACCTGGCAGCCCGGAGAGGAATTGGTACTAAAACGGGAGTCCGGAGCAAAGAATCCCAAGGTGCTGTACCCCCAATAATTGCAAAGACCTTTTTTCAATAGGAATTCCTCGTCTTGGCAGTGTTGTATGGGTAAAAGCTCAATGGTTGAGATCCCGAGCTTTTTTAGATAGGGGATTTTTTCTATGAAGCCAAGATATGTTCCGGGGCTTCCAACTTTGGAAGAGGGGTGGGCAGTAAAGCTTTTGACATGTACTTCATAGATCACGGTTTCTTGCATTGGAATATCGGGCCGGGTATCTTTTCCCCACTTAAAAGCTTTATCATCTATAACCACACACTTTGGGGTTGGTTTATGCTGCTCAAATGTGAATTTTCCAGTGATTGCTTTAGCGTAAGGGTCTATTAAGAAACAGTTGGGATCGAACCTTAACCCTTCTTCAGGACGGTATGGTCCTTTAACCCTGTAAGCATAGAGCTGGCTGGCTTTAAGTCCTGAGACGAAACAATGCCAAATGTAGCGGGTCTGGTTTTCTATTGAAATAATCCTGGATGGATACAGGGCTTCGGGTTTATCAAAGAGCAGCAAATCTATCCCTTCTGCATGTTTGGAGTAAATGGCAAAATTTACACCATTCTCTTTAATAGTTGCGCCCAGCGGATGATATTGACCTTCTTTAATCATAAGCAAATGTGTAATTTATTATACGATAAATAGATTTGTCACGCTAGTAGGGATGTAATATAATATGCCCAGTTTGCAAAATAAGGAGGATTTTTATGTGCGCATATTTTTCCAAAGATGTTGAAAACGAATTTGCCGAAAAAGATTTAGGTATTGTAGATACCATTGACGAGGCAATTGCACAAGCTAAAAAGGCATTTGAATATTATCGGGATACTCCGCTTGAGTTTAGAAAACAGGTCATAGCAAAAATACGCTCCTTGCTTTCTAGCCATAAAGAAGAATTGGCAAAAATGGCAGTAGAAGAAACCGGCTTGGGCCGCGTAGAAGATAAAATTGCCAAAAATACTTTAGTGCTTGAAAAAACCCCGGGGTTGGAAATGCGCGACTATGGCGCGGCTACTACTTTTGCCGGAGATTCAGGATTGACTTTTATGAGCAAATCGCCATGGGGAATTATTGGTTCGGTTACTCCTTCTACCAATCCCGGTGCTACCATTATTAATAATTCTATTACCATGCTGTCAGCGGGCAATGTAATAGTTTTTAATACCCATCCAGGAGCTAAAAATGTTTCCAATCGCGCAGCTTTGTTGGTAAATAGTGCTATCCGGGATGCTGGAAGCGAGCATAACCTGGTTTTTTCTGTGAAAAACCCAACTATTGAAAGCAGCCAGCAATTAATGAAACATCCGGACATAAAACTCTTGGTAGTAACCGGAGGACCGGATGTAGTGCGCACTGCTATGGCTTCGGGTAAGAAAGTAATTGCCGCAGGACCCGGAAATCCTCCGGTTATAGTTGACGAGACCGCTGAAATTGATGAAGCCGCAAAAGACATTGTTACCGGTGCTTCTTTTGAAAACAATATTTTATGTATTGCGGAAAAAGAGGTCTTTGTAGTAGACCAAGTTGCAGATGAGCTTAAAAAAGAGATGTCACGCCATAAAGCGTGCGAGATTTCCGGTGGTGATCTGGATAAACTGATCAAACTGATTTTTGTGGAAAAAGATGGGGCATTGGTGGTGAATCGAAAATATATTGGCAAAGACGCTGCTCTGATTGCCAAAGATGCCGGGATTTCTGTTCCAGCTGATACCAGATTACTCTTTTGCGAGGTTGGGTTTAACCATCCTTTGGTCCAGCATGAACAGCTCATGCCAGTGCTGCCGATTGTAAGAGTAAAAGATTGGAGGCAGGGGATGGAATATGCAATCAAAGCTGAACATGGATATCACCATACTGCAATTATGCATTCGGAAAATGTGGAAAGGAGTTTGATTGTGTCTCGTTTGATCAATACTTCTATTTTTGTGGAAAATGGGACCAGTTTAGCGGGGCTGGGGGTGGGTGGAGAAGGATTTACTTCCATGACTATTGCAGGGCCAACCGGTGAAGGGGTTACTGCACCTTGGACTTTTGTCCGGCATAGAAGACAGGTCTTGGTTGATGATTTTAGGGGGGCAATTTCCTCATATCCTCATGGCTAAGGTTCTTATAAGTGCACATGGAAAAAAGAAAATATTTCTGGCTGGTGTTTAATGCGGCGTTTATCCTCTTTATAGTAAAGATCGATGCTTTTATTGTAAACGTTTCCCTGCCTACCATTGCCCGTTCTTTTGGCTTAAACCTTGCCGAAGTTTCAAGCATTGTTGTGGTCTATCTTTTGCTTTTAACCAATACCATGCTGATTTTTGGGAAGCTCGAAGACCGGCTTGGAGTGAAAAAACTCCTTTTTTTGGGATACCTTTTATTTACTGCTGGGTCTTTGTTTTGCGGACTCTCTTTCAATCTCAGCCTTTTGATCTTTGCCAGGGCTGTACAAGGTATTGGCGGAGCCATGCTTATGATTTGCGGGTTTGGGGCAGTGAACAAGTTTTTGCCGGATGAGATCAAGGGGTGGGGGATGGGAATTGTAACTACTGCAGCAGCTTTGGGAATTGCCACTGGTGCGCCTTTGGGAGGTTTTATTACTTATTTTGTTTCCTGGCGTTGGATATTTTTTGTTAATGTCCCTTTAGGAATATTAGGCTTAATTATCAGTTCCAGAACCTCTCCTGAAGAGAAAATTCTAAGAGAAGTCTCCCAGGAACGGTTTGATTATGTGGGTGCTGTGCTTTCGTTCCTTGGCATTTCAGGCATTACTTATGTTTTAAGTACAGGGACAATCTTGGGTTGGACCTCTCTTCCGATACTGGCAATCTCTGCTGCTTCGTTTCTTATTATGGCTATTTTTATCTTTTGGGAAAACAAATGCCAATATCCTTTAATGGCACTGGGGATTTTTAGAAACGCTGGTTTTGTTTGTGCCAATGTTGCGGTATTTTTGATTTTTATGATCCTTTCCGGAACGGATTTCATTATTCCTTTTTATCTGGAGCTTGCTAAAGGGTTAAACGCATACCAGGTCGGAATATTTTTATTCCTTTATTCTGTGGCTTATTCTGTATGTGCGCCGTTTATCGGTAAAATCCTGGATAATCCCAAGCTCCGCTTCTTAAGCCAGGTTGCAACTGTAGCCTGCGCAGCCTTGTTTTTTGTCTATGCTTGGGGGATGTCCATGGCAGGGTTTGTGATTACATTCTTGTTTTTTGTTTTTTGGGGGATTGCCAATGCATTTTTAATACCGGAAAATTTCCGTTTGGTTTTTACCCATACTCCGAAAAATCAAAAAGGGGTGAGTGCCGGGATTTTTAATGTAGCCCAGAATTTAAGCGCGGTTTTTGGGATTTGTGCCTTTCAAATTATTTTTTCTCATATAACTCATGGGGCAAGTGTCCCGGATCCATCTTCGCTCTTTTTGGCTTTTAGCAGTATCTTTGTTTTTGGTGGTATACTTTATTTGCTAACACTTTTCTTTTCTTCGTTGGCAGAAAGGAATAAGGTTTTAAATGACAGATCATAAGCAAATGCCGGCAGTAGCGATTGTAGATGCTTTGTCTACCGGACAGTATTTTGCTCCGCACTTAAAAAAGCGGGGCTATCAATGCGTCCACGTATTGTCTAATCCAAAAATTGCCGGATCCCTTCAGGAGGCTTTTCATCCGCAATACTTTATTGAAAACATAAAATATGACGGAAACCTCGAAACAGTTGTTTCAGCCTTAAAAAAATACAATTTAGTGTTGGTGATCCCTGGGGCAGAAACCGGGGTCCTTTTAGCTGATAGTTTAAGCCGGAGATTGAAGCTGCCTAGTAATGATACTGCACTCAGCCTTGCGCGCAGAAATAAATATATGATGCAGGAAAACTTAAGGGCAAGGGGATTGCGGGCAATCAAGGAAAAATATGCGGTTAATCTTTCTGAGCTTTTGTCCTGGGCAGAAGAGCAAAAAACTTGGCCCATAGTTTTAAAGCCGGTTGAAGATGCAGGGACAGAAGGGGTCAATTTTTGTAATAACCTGGAAGAGCTAAAAAATGCATTCCATTCGATTATGCACCATATTAACAGTCTTGGTATTGAAAACACCTCGGTTTTGGCGCAAGAAAGGGTTACAGGTACAGAATGCATTGTTAACACTGTCAGCTTTGAAGACAAACACTATATTACCGACCACTGGCAGTACCGTAAGATTGTGGTTGGGAATTCTTTTCCTATTTACGATTATGCAAGGTTAATGCCTCATCCTATAAATCATAATCATGAACTGGTAAAGTATGATGCCTCTGTTTTAGATGCATTGGGTTTTACCAATGGTCCGTCGCATGGGGAACTTATGCTCACGGATACCGGCCCGGTTTTAATTGAGGTGGGTGCACGCTTGATGGGGGCTTCAATGCCGCCGGAAATTGTAAGCGAGTGTATTGGCCATAACCAGCTCGACCTGACCCTGGATTGTTTTTTAAATCCCCAGCATTTTCTAAAAAAAGTTGAGCGTCCGTACCAACTCTTTAAACATTGCATGATCAAATTTCTGATCTCATATCAAGAAGGTACGGTTAAAGCCATCCCAGGCAGAAGCATAATTGAAAAACTTCCGTCTGCCCGGGTTATTCGCGTAAATCCAAAAGTGGGAGGGGCAATTCCTAAAACAATAGACCTGTTTACCAGTCCAGGAGAAGTAATCTTGGTCCATCAAGATCCAGCTGTGCTTGAGGCAGATTACCAAAAGATCTGTGATTTGGAAAAAGAAGGATTGTTTGAAATTTACTCGTGAATGATTTTTGTTTGCCTGCACCTGATTTTGAGTTATAATCTATAGCATTATGAGCACCCATGAAGAACGCCAAGAGACCTACCGCAGGGTTGCAGTAACCATTTTTGCAATTGTGCTTTTGCTTCTCTCTTTTTTAATTATCCGTCCGTTTGTGGTTGCCATACTTTCTGCAGCAGCCCTGGCTTATATCTTTAACCCGTTGTTTTTAAGGTTTCAAACTCTTCTGCCGCGCAAAGCTTTTTCCAAACGCATTGCATCCATGCTTACTTGCCTGGTTATAATCCTTTTGGTGTTGATACCGACTATTTTTGTCTCTGTGGTCTTGGCTTACGAGGTTAGGGACGGATATCGCTTTCTAAATGCAAACTTTGGCGCTGCACAGACCGCTAACAATGTTCTTTCACCAGTTATAGGGTGGCTTAATAGTCACCTAGTGCAAGCCAAGGACTTTACCAATAATTTTACCGATGATTTTATTGATGTAGCTAAAGCGTTCTTTAGGGTGATTCCGAATGTTTTGTTGAATATTTTTGTTACAATTTTTTGCGTTTATTATTTTCTTATCCACAGCAAAGAGATCTACAAGTTCTTTTTGGACCTTATCCCTATTCCGGAAGAGCGCTACCGCCAAATCTTAAAGAGGTTCGACAATTTAAGCCGTGGGGTAATTTTGGGGCAGGTGGTGGTTGGAATTATACAGGGGGTATTGGCGGGCTTAGGTTTTCTTTTTTTAGGCGTACCTAGTCCGGTTCTTTGGGGTTCTTTGACTGCTATTATTTCGATTATTCCCTTGCTTGGAGCTGCGATTGTTTGGGTGCCGATCGACATCTACTTATTTATTATGGCTACGTTTAATGGAGAATATTGGAGGGCGATTTTCCTTTTTGCCTATGGTTTTTGTGTTATCAGTTTTATCGATAATCTGATCAAACCAAAGATTATGGGGGACAATGCTAATATCCATCCTTTGATTATTCTTTTTGGACTTTTGGGCGGCATCCAGCTCTTTGGTCTTCCAGGGATCATTATTGGCCCGTTGATTTTAACTATTTTTGACGTGGTGATCGAAACTTATAAGGAGATTATTTAGCTTTGGCGGAAAAAGAAGAGCAGACACTGGTTATCATCAAGCCTGACGGTTTAAAAAAATCTCTTACCGGAAACATTCTCACCAGGTTATCCGAGACAAAACTCCGTATTGTTGGAGCAAAAGTAGTACACGTTTCCCGCGAGCTGGCAGAAAAACACTATGCGCACCTAAAAGATAAGCCTTTTTTCCCTGAAGTTGTTAAATACCTTTGCGGAGAACCCTATGGCGAAGAATATCAGAGGGTTGTGGCTTTGGTATACATGGGTGAGGGTGCAATTGCAAAGGTGCGCAAGCTTGCCGGTAGCACCAATCCCGAAGAAGCGGATTCTACCAGTATCCGCGGCCAGTATGGCAGGATCACATCCAGCGGGCTTTTTGAAAATGTAGTCCATTGTTCTGCAAACCTCCCCGAAGCAGAACATGAAATCAAACTTTGGTTTGACCCGGACGAGATTGTAGACGATATTTATCCTACTAAAGAAGTAGAAGTAAAAGTAAAAAAGAAAATTTGGAATAAGTCCGAATAAAATTCCGCTATCCCATGTCTTTATCTAGCACGCCTTAAATTTTAGTAAAAATCTTAAACAATAGTGAAATTTTCTCTTAGCTCTGCCGACAATAACATAGAAACAATCTTTAAATAAAAAGGGGCATTATTATGATAGGGGTAGAATTTAGATGTGAAATAACGACTCGTGGGACAGCACATGCAGGATATGTGGCGAAAGGAGCCAAGGAATCTTTAGCGCGGAGCCAAGGTCACTCACGAAGAATAGATATAGCAGTAACAGATATGACCACAGAAGGAAAGGTTGTAGGTGTTACTGCTAGCAGGGACGGAATAATCCTTAGGCTTGTAAGGGGAAGACCATATGAGGCGGTGGTGAAAAGTGTTCTTCCGAGTGGAGCGATTGTAGCACTTACTACCAGCGATAGCGCTCTTTTTGGAATAGTGCCGGCATATCGAGGTAGAGACTTTAAAGTTGGCAGCAGTGTGAACGTTACTTTTCATGGACTAGACAGGAGCCACAGGACTTTATTGTTTAGTCCGGTTTGATAAGTAAAAGAAGCCCCAATTTTTACGCTTTTTTTACGGTTACTGCGGATCTCTTTACCCCAATTTAACTTGACTCTATGTTACGATCCCACGGTAATATGTTAGAGCATATTTTGCTTGTTATTTATTGTATCGCGATTGTGGGCATGGTTTTAGGCTTGCTCTCAATCATGATTTTGTATATTTGGGCTTTAGTCTGTATAATATTAAAAAAGATTGGATGGGCGTAAAAACTATGGGTTTTATTATTGCTGGAATAATCGCAGTGCTTTTATTGGTTTATTTAACTTACGCTATGTTTAATCCGGAAAAGTTTTAACAGGAGTATAACCGCATGAAAACAGCTGATTATTTGCAGTTAATTCTATACGGGTTGCTTCTTATCTCTCTTGCTCCTTTTTTGGGGACATACATGGCCAGGGTTTTTCAGGGAAAGAAGATTTTTCTTTCACCGATTTTGGGATGGATGGAAGAGCTCCTCTATAAACTTTCGGGGATCAATAAAGACGAGGAAATGGATTGGAAAGACTATACCAAAGCAGTTATTTGTTTTAATCTGCTTGGTTTTGTTTTTCTTTTTGTCCTACAACTTGTTCAAAAATATCTGCCGCTCAATCCTGCTAATCTTGCAAATGTCACGTGGGACTGCGCTTTTAATACCGCGGCAAGCTTTATGACTAATACAAATTGGCAGTCATATGCCGGCGAAACAACCATGAGCTATTTAACTCAGATGCTAGGGCTTACCGTGCAAAACTTTCTAAGTGCAGCAACCGGTATTTCTGTGTTTTTGGCTTTGACCCGCGGATTGATCTCAAAGTCTCAAAGTTCTCTAGGCAATTTCTGGGTGGATATGGTTAGGGGTTTAGTTTATATCTTAATCCCTTTATCCATTCTTCTTGCTGTAGCTTTAAACGCTCAAGGGGTGGTTCAGACCCTCTCTCCTTATAATAATGTAACTACCTTACAAGGGGGCACGCAAACGATCCCACTTGGTCCGGCTGCTTCACAGATTGCCATCAAACAACTGGGGACCAATGGGGGAGGATTTTTTAATGCTAACAGTGCTCATCCATTTGAAAATCCGACACCATTTGCCAATTTTCTTGAGATGTTTGCCCTTCTCCTAATCCCTGCTTCTCTGGTTTATACTTTTGGAGTAATGATTGGGAATCGAAAACATGGCTGGCTCTTGTTTTCTGTTATGTTTGTAATTTTTGCCATTGGTCTTGGTCTTTCGCTTTGGTCAGAATATTCCATTCCTATTACAGGGATCCATGAAGGCCAGGAAACACGGCTTGGAACTACCAATAGTGTGCTTTGGGCCATGGCTACAACTTGTGCTTCCAATGGTTCAGTTAATGCTATGCATTCCTCACTCACTCCTCTGGCCGGAGGAGTAGCGTTATTTAATATTATGCTTGGGGAAATTGTTTTTGGTGGGGTCGGTTCTGGCATGTATGGAATGTTGCACATGGTCCTCTTGACTGTCTTTCTGGCTGGTTTGATGGTTGGCCGCACTCCGGAATATCTTGGCAAGAAGATTGAGAGAAAAGAAGTCCAGATGGTCATATTATCCATCCTGCTCCCGGGAGCAGCAATTTTGATCGGGGCTGCCATTGCTTGTGTTTATCCTGTTGCACTCTCAAGTTTATCAAGTAAGGGGCCGCATGGTTTAAGTGAGATACTATATGCTTTTACTTCGGCTTCTCAAAATAATGGAAGTGCATTCGCGGGACTAAACGCAAACACTGTATTTTATAATGTAATGCTCGGTATCTGCATGATCATTGGCCGTTTTGGTGTGATCATTCCAGCCATGATTATTGCAGGGAGCTTGGCAGTCAAAAGGATTGCACCTGCTTCTGCAGGTACTTTTACTACAGATGATTTTCTTTTTGCCTCTCTTTTGGTTGGCGTGATTATTATTGTAGGGGTACTCACTTTTTTCCCTGCGTTTTCGCTTGGTCCTTTGATTGAGCACTTACTGATGCTTCAAGGAAGGGTCTTTTAAAATGAGTAAAAAAGCGGAAACCGCTAATAATAACCAAATTGTGCTGGCAGCGGTCAAGGACGCATTCCTTAAACTGCATCCTAAAGAAGAGATGCGCAACCCTGTAATGTTTGTGACTTTTGTCGGGTCGCTGGTGACTACTGCGTTTTTCTTTTGGCATCTTGCAAAAGGGACTTTTTCATTATTTGAACTTTTAATCGGTATCTGGCTTTGGTTTACGGTACTCTTTGCCAATTTTGCAGAAGCGCTGGCCGAAGGCAGGGGAAAGGCGCAAGCAGAGAGCTTAAAAAAATCAAGAAAAGAGGTCTTTGCGAGATTTTTGGACCATGGCCGTGAAACCAAAATTCCAGCATCACAATTAAAAAAGGCGGATGTGGTGATTTGCGAGACAGGAGATACTATTCCTGCAGATGGAGAGGTGGTCGAAGGGGTAGCGAGTGTTGATGAGTCCGCAATTACAGGGGAATCAGCTCCTGTGATCAGAGAGAGCGGGGGAGACCGGAGCGCAGTAACAGGCGGCACGCGGGTGATCAGCGATAAAATCATAATCAAGATTACCTCTGATCCAGGAGGAAATTTTATTGACCGGATGATCTCACTTATTGAGGGAGCGAAAAGGCAAAGGACTCCCAATGAGATTGCATTAAGCATTGTTTTATCCGGCATGACTATTATTTTTCTGCTGGCAGTTGTAACTTTGAAGTTTTTTGCTGATTATAGCGGCCAAGCAGCTGGCCAGGATCTCTCCTCTATTGTAACAGTTCCAGTGCTTGTGGCTCTGCTTGTCTGCTTGATCCCAACCACGATCGGCGGGCTCCTTAGTGCTATTGGTATTGCTGGGATGGACCGGTTGATCAGGCGGCATGTGATTGCCAAGAGCGGCAGAGCAGTAGAAGCTGCTGGAGATATTGATGTTTTGCTTTTGGATAAGACCGGAACTATTACGATTGGGAACCGGATGGCTTCCGAATTTATCCCTGTTCCCGGGATTGATGAAAAAGCTTTTGCGGAAGTAGCACAATTATCCTCTTTGTCCGATGAAACTCCGGAAGGAAGATCAATTGTAGTTTTGGCAAAAGATAAGTTTGATTTGCGTGCCAAAGCGCTCCAGCCGCACGAGGCCAAGTTTATCCCATTTTCAGCTAATACACAGATGAGCGGCGTTGATCTTCTTGATGGGGCTGGAAATGTGATGCGCATGATTCGTAAAGGTGCGGTTGAAGCAATTAGTAAGCTCACCGGAAAATTTCCAGAAAAACTTGAAACAGAGATTAAAAGAATTTCAGCCAGTGGCGGAACCCCGCTTGCAGTATCCGACGGTTCAAAAGTGATAGGAGTAATCCACTTAAAAGATATTGTTAAAGGCGGGATTAAGGAACGCTTTAAAGAACTGCGTGTCATGGGGATCAAAACCGTGATGATTACAGGAGATAATCCTCTTACTGCAGCTGCAATTGCTGCAGAAGCCGGGGTTGATGATTTTATTGCCCAGGCTACTCCGGAATCAAAAATGGACCGTATTAAGGAAGAGCAAGCAGGCGGTCACTTGGTTGCGATGACAGGGGATGGGACCAATGATGCACCTGCGCTTGCTCAGTCGGACGTTGGAGTGACCATGAATACTGGTACGCAGGCTGCCAGAGAGGCTGGGAACATGGTAGACCTGGAGAGTAACCCAACCAAGTTAATTGAGATTGTTGAAATTGGAAAGCAATTGCTTATGACCAGAGGAGCGCTTACAACTTTCAGCATTGCCAACGACGTAGCTAAATATTTCGCGATCCTTCCAGCGATGTTCGGGATGCTCTATGCAGGGCAAGGAGCGCAGGGTCCGCTTTCGGTCCTAAATATAATGCAGCTCCATTCTCCTCAAAGCGCGATCTTAAGTGCAGTAATTTTTAACGCCATAATCATAGTTATCCTCATCCCGCTAGCCTTACGAGGAGTGGCTTATCACAGCCAGAGTGCCAAAGCGTTGCTTAGGCGTAATTTGCAGATTTATGGTTTAGGTGGTTTAGTAGCGCCGTTTATAGGGATCAAGTTAATTGATCTCTTGCTGGTTTTCCTTGGAGTGGTGCGTTAGAAGAAGGAAAGATATGAAAAATATTATAATTTGCGTTAAATTTTTTATCTTAACAGCAATCTTAACTGGTTTGATTTATCCTTTTCTTATTACTCTGATTGGACAGGTAGCGTTTAATAACCAGTCTAACGGAAGCATGTTTGTTTATCATGGCAGGGTGGTTGGATCGACTTTGATCGGGCAGAAGTTTGATCAGGATAAATATTTTTGGCCCAGGCCATCGGCAGTTGACTACAATCCGTTGCCCTCTGGAGGAAGCAATCTTTCTGCAACCAGTGCAAAGTTAAAAAGCGATGTTGCAACGCGGGAAGCCAAGCTTTATGCTTCAGGTTCAGGGCTTGATCCGCACATTAGCCCTGCGGCAGCCTTTTTTCAGGTTGACCGGATAGTAAAAGCACGGCACTTTGATTCTGCCCAAAAAGGTGAGATAATTAATCTGATCAATCAGCTGACAGAGGGAAGGGATTTTAGGGTTCTTGGAGAGAAACGTGTTAATGTCCTTAAATTAAACGCGAGTTTGGATGATCTACGCTAGGAGAAATTTAAAGTGGAAGACTTTTCAAGAAGACTAACGCCCGAAGAAGCCTTAAAAATCGCTGCTGGATCGGAAGCCAAAGCCACAGATAAAGGTAAGCTTAAAATTTTCATTGGTTACGCCCCTGGTGTAGGAAAAACCTATTCCATGCTAAACGAAGGTAACCGCCGCCTCCAGCGCGGCGAAGATATTGTCCTAGGATACGTTGAGTCCCACGGTAGGGCAGACACAGAAAAACAAATTGCTTCTTTAGAAACTATTCCCAGGAAAAAAGTTGAGTATAACGGCAAGGTCATGGAAGAGATGAATACTGAGGCAATTATCAAAAGGCATCCGAGAGTGGTTCTGGTAGACGAGCTTGCGCATACCAATGTCCCTGGATCCAAAAACAAAAAACGCTATGAAGATGTAAAAGAGATCTTGAATGCAGGGATCAGGGTCATTACCACTCTCAATGTTCAGCATTTAGAAAGCCTAAACGATATTATCAAACAAATAACCGGTGTAACAGTTAGGGAAACGATTCCGGACAGTGTGGTGGCAAAGGCAGATGAAGTGGTGGCAGTAGATATTACTGTGGATGCACTTTTAAACCGTCTTAAAAGAGGGGATGTTTATAAAAGAGAGAAGATTACAGATGCTTTAACAAATTTCTTTAGGGAAGGGAACCTCAATGCCTTGCGGGAAATTGCTTTAAGGCAGACTGCGCAGGAAGTGGACGAGGATTTGGAAGAATACATGCGTTCCCATGGCATCAAAGAGAGCTGGCAAACAGTAGAGAGGATCATGGTTTGCATAAGTCCTAGTGCCAATGCCAAGCGATTGATCCGCAGGGGGGCATTAATTGCCAGGAGGTACCGCTGTGAATGGTTTGTGGTTGCAGTTGAAAATGCCGGGGTTTTTGCTCCCAAATGGAGCCAAAAAGACAAAGGTGACTTGGAACGCAATTTTATTTTGGCCAAACAATTGGGTGCCGGTACTTTAATCCTTTTCGGCAGGAATATCTCTACCGAACTGGCTAAATTTGCCAAAGAAAAGCACATTACCCAAATTGTAATCGGGCATTCCGAAAAAAGCCCATTCCAGTCTTTTTTTACGGGTTCCACAACCGGTAGGTTGCTCAGTGAAACCAAAAACATTGCTATCCACGTTATTCCTAGCAACAGGGAAATATCAAATACAGACAACTGGTTTAAAATGACATTTACTTCAGATCTTGCGATCAGCGATTTATGGAAAACTGTTTTAATGATGGTTGCGGTTACTTCTCTCAATTATTTGTTGAGGGCTTATTTTGGTTATCAGGCAGTGGGTTATGTGTTTTTATTGGCAGTTTTGGTCCTTAGTTTATTTGTTTCTTTTGTTTATATTATTTTATTTGCGATAGTAAGCGCTTCGATCTGGAATTTCTTTTTTATCCCTCCTTTTGGTACTTTTGTAATTGCAAAAACAGAAGATATGATCATGAACCTGGTTTACATCTTTACTGCGATTATTACCGGTTATCTCACTAGTAAGATTAGGAGAGACGAGCGGCTTTTGGCTGAAAGAGAAGCCAGGACAGACACGATGTACAGAATTACCTCTATTATTGCCAGTGCCAAAGACCGCCATGCTTGCATAGAAGAGATAGAAAGGGAAATTGGGGTCATACTTCCGGGCAAATGCCTTGCGATTGTTAAGGACGATAAAAAGAGCTTCGAAGCAGTATTGCGTAAATTTATTGTTAATGATGAAAAGGAATTGTCAGTTGCCATGTTAAGTTTTAATAAAGGGGAGATGGCAGGCTGGTCTACAGATACCCTTGCCTTTGCAAAAGCATTATACGTCCCGCTAAAAGGACCTTCGGAAAATATCGGAATATTGTCTTATCAGCCTGAACATGCAAGGGGCTTGTCTGGAGATGAAAGCAACTTTTTGGTCGCAACTGCAAACCAATTGGCGATTTATTTGGAAAGAGAGTTGCTCAAGGAGAGGGCAGTGGAAGCCAAGGAGCTCAAAATATCAGAAAATCTGTACCAGACTATTTTAGACAGTGTTTCACATGAAATAAGGACGCCGGTAACTTCAATGATTGGGATTGCCTCTACCCTGGAAACCTTGAAAGATGAGAATAAGAGAACAGAACTGGCGCATGACTTAGCCGAATCAGCGGAACGCCTAAACAGGATTGTTACAAACTTATTTGATATGTCCAGGCTAACTTCCGGGGTCTTGTCAGCCAAAAAAGATTGGCAGGATGTGGGAGAATTAATCCATGTTTCTATCAAACATCTGGGCAAAAAAATGACGAATCACCGGATCCGCGTTGAAATTTCCGAAGGGCTTCCGCTCATCATGGTTGATTTTTCCCTTTTTGAGCAAGCCTTATCAAACCTTTTGTTAAATGCGGCAAATTATACTCCGGAGGAGACAGAAATAATGGTTAAGGCGGACAAAGAATATGAAAAAATTGTGATTAAAGTTTCGGATAACGGTCCCGGGATAAAAACGGAAGAGCTGCCATTTGTTTTTGATAAGTTTTACCGTACCAAAGATGCTCCTCCCGGTGGTACTGGCCTTGGCCTTGCAATTGTAAAAGGGGTTGTTCTGGCGCACGATGGTGAAATAGAGGCGTATAACAAAAAAGAGGGTGGGTTGGAAGTAAAGATTAGCTTGCCAATAGAAAAACAGCCAGAACTAGGGGAGCTGCTCAATGAGTAAAGGGGCAAAAATACTGGTTATTGATGACGAAAAATCGATGCGTAAGCTTTTGGATATCAGCCTGACCTCTGAAGGGTATAACGTTTCTTTGGCAAAAACAGGGAAAGAAGGGATTAGAGAACTTGGCAATGTTAGACCGGACATTGTTCTTCTTGATTTGGGGTTGCCGGATTTAGCGCTTCTTGATGCCGGAGCAGATGATTATTTAACCAAACCGTTTAGTACAGAGGAACTGTCAGCCAGGATCAGAGTGGCACTACGCCATAGCCTTAACCTAAAAGAAGAACCGATCTATGTAAATGGGCCGTTAAAAATTGACTTTAATATCCGCAATGTAGAAATAAAAGGTGAGCCCGTGAAGCTTACCAATACCGAATTCGACCTATTAAAAGCATTGGTGCAAAATGTGGGTAAAATTGTTACCCAAAAACAACTGTTAAAAGAAATCTGGGGTCCGGAAGCAGTTAACCGTTCGCATTATCTTAGGATTTACTTCAGCCAGTTACGCAAAAAGCTGGATAAATACGATTTGTCAGACATTATTATCACTGAGCCTGGGGTAGGGTACAGGTTGAATATCTGAAAACGAGCTTTTGCTTGACACCCCGAGTTTTATATACGATTATTAATATAGACTGGCCTGTCAAATGAGAAAACCTTTTTATCATTATTTACTGGCACTTTTCATCTGCTGCGCAGCTTGCGGTATGATTTTTCCATATATTGTTTCTGCTATTAATGTGGTTACGCAACAGCCCGGAACTGCCCAAACTCCCGAAAAAGCTGCTCCCAAAATCCGCAAGCTTGCACTCACTTGGATTACGGCAGCAGAAAGGGGTCAAGAGCGGGATATTTTAACCGAAGGAGCCAGTACCAATACTTGGGAATCCAGTTCTTCCGATTATTATGATGATGCTGAAGGTACCCGGCATTTTGTAACATATGAGGCTAGTAAGAAAACAGTCTGGTCAGCAGCTCCTGCCGGCAGCAAAGTAGATTTGAATTATAACCGCCAGGTCTCGTTCCAAAACATAGTTTTACGCAACACCACTCCTCCTACTGTTGCGGGTGCCAATGGTTCTATGCAAATGAACATTTCTCTTCCTGCAGAAATTACAGTAGGCGAACCGTTTGTTATTTCAGGTAAAGCACAGGGGAATGCTGCTGGGCCGAATCCTTCCAAGGGATCTTTTCAGTTTATAGGTTTAATGCTTAATTCCAGCTTATCATTTAATCCATCCGCGGAACCAAGCAGTGTTAATTGCGATTTTAAAATCACTTTTACCCCAGAAAGCAGCGGGGAAACAAAAGGGTTTCAAATTGGCAGCTCGTTGGAAGTAAATGGCCAGCAAGTGGTTTTTAAACAAGGGCCAACGCTTAGATATGTTGCTTCTCTTGAACTGGGAGGATCTCCATATCCCTTTTTAGAAGAAACCGCACAAGGACCATCCTGGCCGGATTTTATAAGAAAAGACCATGCTCCCAAAGTTCCTGCGCGCATTACTGCTCCAACTGACAGGGTTTGGCTTGATGTAGGTGCGGCTTGGTCCAATGTCTTTTTTGAAAGTGATGAGTGGGATAGCATTACTGTAACTTGGATGCCTGTAATAGCGGATCTGGGGATGTGGAAACCTCCTTTGGAAGAACTCCCAAAAGTTTCTGCTGGTGACCATACTGCAGACTTTGATGCCATTAGAACAGAATATTCTACAGAACTGGATACTTTTAGGGCAATGCTTCAAAAAGGAAGCCTGACTGCGAATAAGTTGAGTGGAGGAGGAACAGGAGAAGCCAAAGCAGATATTTCGGAACAAATGGCCCAGCAGTGCCGCAAATTTGATAAAGATATTTTTGACCAGCACGATAAATTAAAACGATTGGAAAAACAGTATTTTGAGAAAGTAGCGGATTACTTTGGGGAGCTTTCAGACGAGAGTAGATTGGTTCTTCGTGAATATCTGTGGCAAAGGATGAACGATTTTCATAAGGCAACCAATGCTGGTTTGGATGAAATGCGGGAGAAAACTTTCAGCTTTATTGAGGATTCAACTTATTTCCGTTACCGCAGGTATTACGAAGCGTATCTTTCCGAACTCCAGCAGCTTATGGGGGTTTGGAACAACTGCAACAAGATGGAAACTACCAGGCTCGACATGTTGATTAGTACTGCATTGATTGCTAAAGGTATAGGAGACCCGGATTATAATGCTGCTGATCTGCAAGCTTTGCAGACGCAGATGAAAAATGTCTACCTGGACGAAGGTTGGATTTACCTGGTACGCGAGCAAGTGATGGCAGAAAACGGGATTGATGCCAGGGACAGTTACGGCGCTGCTCTAAAAGAAGCCAGACAGAAAAACCTAAAATATCCATGGCATGATGAATTTTTAAAGAGACAATCGCAGGCAGCAATTTACGGTACACAGTATGTCATGGCTGTTTTTGGGACCATGTGGAGCGCATTTTTGGATGGCTTAGTACATATTATTAATGCTGCCAGTGATTCCGGTCCGCTTTTTGATACTTTACATGAAACTTCCAACAAACAGATCCAGGAAGTGAATAAGAAGACTTTGGAACGTCTGGCAACAATGGCAATGCTGCGCAACCTTACCCCTGAACAAATTAATCAATTAGGAAGCTCATTGCGTGGTGTAGGAGAATCTCCAGTTGATGAAAAACGGATCAAAGACCTGGAAACTGACCGGATGTTTAATGAAGCGATGTCCGGCGGACTCCTCCGTCTCTACGCTTGTTACCAAACTGAATGGGAAGCAAGGCTTGAAGCAGAATATCGCATGTCTCTTAAGCATGCAAAACTAGTATATGAGGAAATGCGCAAGACCCTAAATGTGAAAGAGGGAAGGGAAGAGAGCGGACGTGACCCAACCTTAAAACGGATGATCGATCCAATGGGTTCAATTAAGACCATTGCTGCACAATACATTGGCAAGCAGTACGACGCATCGGAAAAATATCTTGCTGAACGCAATGGACAGATCATAGAAATGGAAGGATTGCTGTCCAAGTTTAAGCTGATTGCTTTTGATTTTGACTACCTGAAAAAACAGCTCCCCATTAATTATCAAATCCATTACTCCCTGGCAGAAAACAACCCGGATTACATGTCCTTTATGCAGCAATACAATGTTATTGCCAGCTACCGCAAAGAAGTGGAACTAAGAAAAACCATGGAGCAGACAGAGGATAGCGAAGAGAAAGCACGGCTGGGTGCTCAAGTAGAAATGGTAAGACAGCTTCCAGCCAGGGATACAAAGAACAGTTTGGTCCGTATTTTAAAACAACAGTTGGCAGATCGCATTGCAGTTTCTGATTTTGACGGAATACTGGCTACTGCCCGTCAGCTGGAAGACCTGGAGCCAGCAGTCAAAGAAGCAGGTCTTGTAAACTGGCTCACGCAAGATCTGGCTTGGGAACATGCCAAAGAAATTGGGATTAATACTTCAGTTTCACTTGGCAACAATGGTCTCTATGCCGCATTTTTTGCACGCTACTTTGGTCCTGTAGCTGTGCGCAATCAGCCGATCAAGCTTTCCAATTTCCGCAAAGCACTTTCTACTTGGGACGGATTTAAAGGTTTTCTGGAATTTACCTGGGGTCAGGTCAACCCCTTTGCTTCTATTACTGCAAAAGAGATGAGCAACAAGGATATGGTAAAAGCGATTGCAGGATTGACCCGTGCCGGAGTGGAGCAGATCGAGCAAGATAAGATTAAACAGGGTGTTCTGGTCGGGTACTTTGGCTTGGACGAAAAATATGCGGACTTTTTGGCTAACTCCATCATTAATATGCAGCAGACACAGTTTGACGACCCAACTTCTATTGTAAATACTACCAGCCGGAACTTATTGCGCAAGATTGATGCTTATGTGCCGGACAAGTTGGATGTTCCTGGCTGGCACAAACTAATGGAAGCGCGCAGCGAAATGCGCGATTACTGGCTGGCAGTAGATTCTCTTAATAAATTGGAGGAGCTAAATTCTGTAGCTTCTATCTCTAAAAAGATTGCAGATGTAGAACTTTGGTTCAAGCTGGCGCTTTCTCCTCTTAAGACCCAGGAGATTACTTTGGCGCTGCAGTCGCACAATGAAAAAGTGAGTGCTGCAAAAAGCAAAGCAGAAAAAATGGCTGCGCATGCGGAAATGTTTAGAATGATGCCTTTTGCAGCACTCCAAAAAGCTAAAAAGAAAGGGTACTTAACTCCTCAGCTTGAGGCGCAAATCGATGCTGCGCGCCGCGAAATGCTCTCCCAGACCCAGCTCGACTTTTTACGCGAACATCCCGACCTTGCGCCATATATTGAACGCTTTATCTATACTGGTTCAGGAGCGCGCGAGAATTGGCCGGAATATAAAAAGATCGGCAGCGACTTGGACTTTACCATCTTTTTGGGTAAAGGCGTGCCGATTGCCATTAAAGAAAAGATCAAAACAGCTTTTGACGCGTTTTTTGAAAAGCGCGCCAGGTTTGGCCCTGAAGAGCTTGATATCCACTGTTTTGTGGATGAGAAGCCGCAGCTCAAATCTACCGGCCAGGATTTAGACAGCATCATGGCAGTGCTTTCCAAGCCCACAGGAAGTGCTGCTGAAATTGCTGATACCAGGAAGAATATCGAAGTTTTGCTCCGTGACCTGGGTGATCCGGAACGTTATCTTTCAACCGGTGCTCTCCGCTTTTTGCAGTATCTCAATAAACTGGGTGGGAAAGTAAAGAAGGCTTCCGGCGATAAGTTGGTTGATGACATGGGATACCAGGCCCAAATCTTTAAGAATGTAAAGTTTGAAGATTGGATGGGTATGGAAATTGTTCTGGATAATCTGAAGATGATAGAGCAGCATTCTGGCGGGGACCGCATTAAAGCTTCGGAGTTTGCAGATAAATACGGATTGCGCATACTCTTTGCCCGCATTATCCAAACCAAAAAAGGATTGGAAATGGTGAACAAGCTTAAGATCGAAGATCTGGAAAAGAACGTTGCCCAAACCGGAGGGATCCACGGCGAGTTTGTGCGGATGGCAGGGGAGGTGGGGATTTTTTCTCCGCAGCAGATGCTGCTGTTTAAAGAGATGAACTTGAGGAAGCAAGGAAAACCGTTGGGAGAAGTTTTGGCTGAAAGAAACGGCGGCAAGGTCCTTGCGGATGGTGATCCGGCTCTTAATGCTTTGCTTGAACAGCATATGGCAGAGACCGAAAAGTTTAATTCAGATTCAGTGAAGGAAACCATTGCATCCAATTCTTTGCATATGAAAAAGCTGGGAGATGCCATTGTGGCTGCTAAAGATCCACACATCAAAGAAGCATTGCTTTTAAAATACCGTGAGATATTGTTTTCTGTAAGTGAAGTTTGGCGTGCGCTTCCGGACAATGTGCGCAAGAGTGCTATTTCTGCTGAACCTGCTGGCAATGAAATGTTTAAGGCTTTGGAAGATGTTAGGACCTACGTGAACAACAAGCAGATCGAAGCAGTGAGAAGCTATAACCCATTCCAGAAATTAGGGGGTGTGCCTCAGGACGATCAGCCAAAGCCAAAAAATTAATGGAACATATTAAACTGTTTAGTAAGTTGCTCCCCACAATAAATTGTGGGGTATCCTTAAAAAGAAATTCCCTAGAATTCATTCTGGGGATATTTGTTTTTAGCTTTATTGTTCTTCTTTTCTTTTCCCGAGGAGCCTACAGCCTTGATGGCTTTGACTTACACTTCCGCTCCTTTTTTATGAACCGTGCTTATGAGACAAGAGATGAAGAAAGCTTGGCAGTTGGCGGCTGGCTAAAATATCAAACCCCCTCATATCACAACATGGATTTGAAGTTTGGCTTATATACTTCTCAAGGCCTGTTTTTTACTGATCCTGCAAAAGGTGGAGCGGGAATACTAAAACCAGACCAAAGCGGTTACACTGTACTTGGAGAAGCATCTTTAAATGCAGAGGTTGCAGGCGGTACATTGCATCTCTTCCGCCAGCCGATTCATATCCCGTTTATCAATGTCAAAGATTCACGTATGATCCCGTATCTTTTTGAGGCATATACGTTTGAAAAGGAAGTTAATGATAGTACTAACTTCCTGGTTTCGTACACTGCCAAAATTAAAAAGTGGACTGATACCGAATTTACCAGCATGACTGAAGCAGCTGGCTATAATACTGCCGAAGGGGTTGCGCTATTTGGCATTGATTATGTGCCCAATCAAGAGAATAAATTTCAACTCTGGGAGTATTATGGTTTTGATTTTGTAAACATGATCTATTTGCAGTATGACCATAAGTATAAGGTCAAAGAAGATCTGACTTTAACCGGTTCCCTGCAATATATTGACCAGCGCAGTGTTGGAGGCTCAATAGGAGGTCATTTTCAGACCAATATGATCGGACTGCTTGGAAAAGCCAACTGGCCGGGCTTGGGATTGAAGCTGGGTTATACCAATACTTCTTTGGACCGCGATATTTTTCACCTCTGGGGTGGTTTCCCAGGGTTCACCTCGATTATGGACGAGGACAGTAATCTGGCAGGGGAAGAAGCCCTGGTTTTTGGCTTTAATTATGACTTTAGTCAAATCGGGGTCCAGGGACTAACCATGTTTTCCGATGTTGCTATTGCACATTTGCAAAATAGCGGTTCAATGGTAAACCCATTGCAAAGGGGATGGGATGCTACGTTTGATTATAAGTTTGGCAAACAAATAGAAAACTCTTCCTTACGCTTCCGTCTTGCTTCTGTAAAAGATGCCTTGAATATGGGAGGCCAAAATTATACAGACTGTAGGATCATTCTTAACCACCAGTTCTAATTGCAGCTTCTGTTTAATGGTCTTATAATGTGGGGGTGAAGAGGAGCATGGCCATGCAGCAGGTGTTTAATGAGACATAAACTTTCATTGGTGTTTTTGATTTTGTTTTTGGCAATTCTTCCTGTTTTTGCAGCCAACAGTACCTTAAAAGTTAAAGTCTATCCTGCCGGTGAGGTCAAAGGTTCGGGTCCCTTACCTTATAACTATCGTGTTATCAATAACTGGCTCCACGTTGGCGGACATCCTTTTAATCCCGCCAATGAATTTGGCAATACCGATGCGCAAATCAGGAAAATTTTGGCATATTTAAAATCCAAAGGCGTGGTTACGGTTATTGATTTATGTGACAGCAAGCAGGTTGAAGGCCGCTACCAAAAACTGCTTAAAGAAGCAGGGCTTAAGAAATATGCAGTGCCTATGACAGCAGATAAACTTCCTACCAAAAAAGAATGGGCCAATATTAAGTCTAAGATTCGAACGCCAGTATACATACATTGCAAATGGGGGGCAGACCGTTCTGGTGCTGTGCTTGCCCGTTATTTGGTAGAAGACAAAGGGTATTTCCCTGAAGAGGCCTATGGAGCTGTGATTTCCGGGGGAAGTTGTGCCGGGGCCTTGGGAGGACTTAAGCAAGCTTGGGCATACCGTAAATTGAAAAAATTTATTTATGAAGGAGTAAAATAAGGGCCAGTCTGTTGTATAATATAAAAAACGGAGGGAAAAGTAGTGGCAGAGCCGACCGTAAAGGTTTTTAATTATAGCGAAACCAGTTCAACGGAAAATGAGATTACATCTTATGAATGCGTCAACTATAAAAGCCTGCCTGGCATCACCTGGATCGATATTAAAGATGTGGGGACCCAGGAATCCATAGAAAAAATCTGCGAATGCTACCAGCTCCACCAATTGGTGCGCGAGAGCTTGATTGAGCACGATAAACGCCCCAAGATCGAAGACCACGGCGATTATCTTTTTATTGTTATTGATACGTTGGTTTTTTCGGAAGAAAAAGAGGTCCTGGTAATTGAACCGGTTTACATTGTAATAGGAGCAAATTATGTTATTACAGTTAGGGACAGTGGCATTGCAGACACTATCCTTGACCCGGTTAAAAAAAGGATCAGGGGAGAAGGGTCCAGGCTTCGAAAATCGGGCGCAGACTACTTGGCTTACCGGATTATTGATGCCTTGGTGGATTATTATTTTAAGCTTCTGGAAAAATATGGCGAAAGCGTAGAAATGGTTGAATGGGAAATTTTTAACCACGATGAAAAAGATTTTCTGTTACACATACAAAAGCTCAGAAAAGACCTCTTGTTTATGCGCGAATCTATTTGGCCGCTTAGGGAAGTGCTCAATTCTTTGCAAAGGGGAGAGTCGCGCTTAATTAATCCGGAGACCAGGGTTTATATGCGCGATGTTTACGACCACACTGTGCAGATCATGGAAACCTTGGAAACCAACCGCGACGTGATCTCTTCCATGCTCGAAATTTATTTTTCTACTATCAATAGTAAGCTTAACGAGACGATGAAGGTTTTGACTATTATTTCCACTATTTTTATCCCTCTTACTTTTATCTCCAGCATTTACGGAATGAATTTTCATTACATGCCTGAACTGAATTGGAAGTATGGCTATTTAACGGTGTGGGGATTGATGGTGGGGGTGGTTGTAATCATGCTTAGTTACTTTAAAAGAAAACGCTGGTTTTAGCCAGGAGGTGAAACAATATGACAAAGTTAGATGTGAAAGCTTTTGGTTTGGCGTTTGGGATTATATGGGGTGGGGCCATGTTTCTAATGGGAGTGATTGATATCTTTACTGCTTGGGGAGATGGGTTTGGGTTAATTATGTCTACAGTTTATTTGGGCTATACCCCGACGCTGGTAGGAAGCATCATTGGCGGGATTTGGGGTTTTTGTGATGCTGGGATTGGTGGGGTTGTGTTTGCTTGGTTATACAATAAGCTGGCGAAGTAGAGCTTATTTTACAGATTTTTGAAAGGGATCCGCACTTCCTGTGGCCCTGCAGAGTAGGGTGCAACTTCATAGGGGTCATAGAAGAGAATTATTTCCGTATCTGTGACTGCAAACTTTGATAAATCGTGTGTCCCTTCTTCTATCCACTGGTCATCTGCAATCTGCCTGGTTTTTAAATCTTTTACGATTAGAGGATAAAGCCTTAAAGGGTAGGTGGGATCATCATTAAAAAAACTATTTAAGTTAAGCTGTTCTCCGGTTTTCATGTTGAAAGTTTTGGTAAGAGTACGGGTCATTGGATGTGCGCCGCCTGTGAAGCTAAAAACCGTAAATACAAAGCTTTTAATATCTCCTCTTAGGTATTCCACGTAATCAATTTCCAGGTCATATTTCCAGTCCGGATTTGGGGAGACTTCCGGTATAGAGGCTTTAAAATCAGTAATTTCTTTTTGGGCCATTTGTGAAAAAATTGCATCAATACTTGGAATTTGGGTGATTGGGTATTTAATGGAAATAGAAATGTTTTTGTTGGTTTCTTTGATCTGCCTTACTTTTGCTTCCCCGGGGATAAAAATCCAGCATACGGCTGCGAAGAGGAGGGAGAAAACGATTATTCCAACCAGGAGCAGGAGCTTATTTTTCATGCCAATAGTTTAGCATATTTAAAATTATAAGGCGATTTGGTGGTAATGCATTTCTGCTGTCGCTAATTTCGTCACCTCGCCGAAAAATCCGACAGTTTTTATCTTTATTCCCTCGAGAAGGTGACTAAAAAAGCAGGAAAGAGGATTGCTCATGTAGCATGCATGAAGAAGAAGCCTAATAATAAGGTGGTTGTTTATCAGGGGCCTTCTGGAGCACTTGAGCTTAAGGCAGACAATGAGCATGCGACTATTTGGGCAACGCAAGCACAACTCGTAAAACTTTATAATGTTGATCAATCGGTTGTTTCAAGACATATATATAATATTTTTAAAGATGGTGAGGTAAACAAAAAAAGCAATATGCAAAAAATGCATATTGCAAATTCAGATAAACCAGTTTTTTCTTACTCTTTGGATATTATATTGGCAGTTGGTTATCGCACTAATTCTGCACGTGCTATAGCCTTTCGCCAGTGGGCAACAAGAGTCCTTCGTGACCATATTCTAAATGGGTACACCATCAATCGTAAGCGCATTGCTAGAAACTACAATTCGTTTATGAATGCAGTAGAAAGCGTCCGCGCGCTTCTTCCTCCGGCCTCCCAAGTAGACACGTCAAGCATTTTAGATCTTATCAGCGTCTTTGCTGATACCTGGGTTTCACTTGGTGCTTACGATCGGGGGAGTTTTAGCAGGGGGAAAATAACCAAGAAGAAGGTGGTGCTTGCTGCGAGTGAGCTTGTGTCAGGTATCGCGGAGTTAAAAGCAGCGTTGCAAAAGAATGGCGAAGCAAGCGATCTTTTTGCCTTGGAACGGAAGGGTGGTTCTTTGGAGGGAATTGTTGGCAGTGTTATGCAGACTTTTGACGGAAAAGATTTATATCCCAGTATAGAAGAGAAAGCAGCACATTTACTTTATTTTGTGGTCAAGAACCATCCTTTTGCAGATGGGAATAAAAGAAGCGGTGCATTTGCTTTTGTTTGGTTTTTGCGGCGCACAGGATTACTGGACATTGAAAAGATGACTCCTTCTGCGCTAACAGCTTTAACCCTTCTTATTGCTGAAAGTAATCCTAAAGATAAAGAGAAGATGACAGGACTAATAAAGATGCTTTTAAGTTCCGTGTAATTCCTTAAAATGGTAAGCAGCCTTTTATAGCCTTAATAATCCATGATAATGTTATAATATCTCTCAAATGTCCGAATACTATAACCCAAAACGTACCCGCAACCTTTACGACCCCAAGGATGCCATGCCTTTTAAACTTAGCCGCTCAAAGATCGATTTGTTTCTGGAATGTCCAAGATGTTTTTACCTGGACCGCAGGCTTGGAGTAGGCCGTCCTCCTGGTTTTCCTTTTAGCTTAAATAGTGCAGTGGATGCATTGCTCAAAAAAGAGTTTGATTCATACCGCAAGAAGGGGGAGAAGCATCCTTTAATAGGAAAATACGGTGTTGATGCACGGCCAATCCCGCATAAAGATCTTGATAAATGGCGCAACAACTTTACCGGCATCCAATATCTGCATAAACCAACCAATCTTTTAGTTTTTGGTGCGATTGATGATTTGTGGGAGAACTCTAAGGGTGAGTTTATTGTAGTAGACTATAAAGCTACTGCGAAAAGCGAGGATATTACAGAACTTAATGCAACCTGGCATAAAGGCTATAAGCTTCAAATGGAAGTTTACCAGTGGCTGTTAAGGCAAAACGGATATAAGGTTTCGGATACCGGGTATTTTGTTTATTGTAATGGCAAAGCAGACCGCGAGGCTTTTGGTGCAAAACTGGAATTTGATATTACCTTGATACCATATACCGGTTCTGACGGGTGGATAGAAGAAACTCTCCAGGAAATTTTTGTTTGTTTGCAAAAAGATGCGATTCCGAATGCTTCTCCAGAGTGCGATTATTGTGCTTACAGAGAGGCAGCGGTAAAGTTGCTGTCGTAATTAACCTCTTTAGCGGTGCATAGAAATACGTGATAAAAGGGTAAGGTCTGTGGGAGAGGGAGTGGTTTTGTCTTCCCAGCTTGCTCCGCCATTTGTGGAATGAATAATATGGCCAAACAATGTATGCGTTTCATATCCCGCCATCCAGATTTCGGTATTTGATACAGCACTGATCCCGCCAATGTCTATGCTATTTGGCGCGGTTGCCGTTTCCCAGGTTGTTCCTCCTGTAGTTGTATAATGAATTCCGCCAGAGTTTCCTCCAACCCAAACTCGATCAGAGCTCAAGGCCAGCACAGCCAAAGGTTCATAGCTGAGGTTAACTTTGCTTTCCCAGGTTGTCCCGCCATCTCTTGAAACATAAATATAACCATAGGTGCTGGAAACTGTGGTGGGTGACCCTGCTGCCCAAATTGTGTTTGAATCAGGGGCCCAGGAAGCTTCGTTAACAAAACAATTTGCTGGTTTGACGCTTGGTTCAGACCAATGCTGACCGCCATCCGCAGTATAAATCATTAATGGTAAATCGAAGTTGCCCAAATAACCGCCAACCACAGCGCTTGTCCCGTCTTTGGCTGCAATGGAAACAAGCGAAGCTTCGGTACTTGGGTAAGAACGCACTTCCCAACTGGATCCGCCGTCCACAGTCCTTAAAATTAACCCTTGATAACCGCAAGCCCAGACCACATTTTGATCAACAACCGTTAGTCTGATCAAAGGCTGACTGCTAATACTTGCAGGGAGGGTTTGGGTTTGCCAAGTTGTTCCGCCATTTGTAGTTTTAAAGATAAAGGGTGAATTTGAGTGATTGCCGCAGATCCATGCAATCTGGGAATTAAAAGCGCAAACATCGCTAATGAGATAATTGCTTAGCTGTGTGGAGTCTCCTTGTCTGGTCCAGGTTTGTCCGTTGTCTGTGGTCCGAATAATGTAGCCGTAACCTCCAACCAGCTCTTCTCCAATTGCCCAGCCGCTGGCATAATTACTGGATGGAGTGCTTGTAGAGCCGCAGCCGTTAAATATAAATAAGCAGGTAAGGAGCAAAGCAATAGTAATAAAAATTGAACGCATTTAAGAAATCCCCTTTTAAAAGTATAGCATACAACTACCGAAAATTTAGCTACCCTGCCTAAAAGCCCGACGATCTAACTTCCCACAGGCCGTAACTTATCCAACACATCCAGCTCCGCAATTAATACTTCCAGCTCTTTATATCCAATATCCAGGGCTGCTTGGTGCTGGTGTGCTTTAATCTGCATCTGCTGGATTTGGTTCCCTTTTCCAATGCCTGCAGCTTCCGCGATTTTTTGATTGACTGCTTCAAGCGCTTCTTCTTCATCGTCAATATGTTTTTCAATCTTTGCGATTTTGTTGTGCAAAGCTTTGTGCCGCTTATTATAATCTGCCTCCAAAGCTGCTCTTTCCCGCTGTGCGGCAGCTGCTGCTTTGTCTTTTTTGGGTTTCTTTGCGTCAGGTTCCCAGCCAACCCGGTCCAAAAAGTCTTGATAAGTACCTTCAAAAACAAAAACCCGGTCCTCATTAAAAACAATCAGCTTATTGGCCAGATGGTGTAGAAACATCTCGCTGTGTGTAACAATAATTACTGCTCCAGGGAACTCGTCCAGTGCTGCGATCATGGAATCGCACGATTCAATGTCCAAATGATTGGTAGGTTCGTCGAGTAGGAGCAGGTTAGTAGGGGAGAGGAGTATCTTTCCCAAAGAAACCCGGCTTTTTTCTCCTCCTGAAAGGATGGAAATCTTTTTTAATGCCAAATCCCCGCTAAACATCATTGCACCGCAGGTTTTGCGGATATCAGGGTAACTCAGGTCAGGTCGCAATAGAGAAAATTCTTTTTCTATTGTTACATCAGGATGCAGCCGCTCAATATTGGTCTGGCCAAAATATCCGATCTTACAATTTGGGTGGCTTGAGATTTCTCCTCCATTTGGCTTAAGCTCGTTGGCCAGCAAGCGCAGCAGTGTTGATTTTCCTTTCCCGTTTTTACCAACTACGCAAATCCGGTCGTTTTTACTGATGTCGATCGAAAGATCCTTAATCAAGGTCCTTTCCGGAGTATAGCCAAAAGTTAAATCTTTAATGTGCATTAACCACTGTGCCTCAAATTCCGCAGCATTAAAATTAAAACCGAGCTCAGTAACTTTGTGTAGTTCTTCTTTTGTCCCCATTTTTTCCAGTGCTTTGATCCTGGATTGGACCAGGCTTGCGCGTGCAGCCAAAGCGCGGAACCGGTTAATAAACTCCATGGCATCGTCTCTTTTTCTCTGTTCTTTTTTCCTGGTTTTTTCGTAAACCTCTTCTTCTACTGCAATCTGCTCAAAAATTTTAATGGTGTCTCCCTCGATCTTTTTTACTTTTTGGCGGTGGATTGCCATAGTATGTGTAGTTACGCTGTTCATAAAATCACGGTCATGCGTAATAAGCATTAGCTCATTGCTCCAGCGCTGCAGGAAGCGTTCAAACCAGCGGATTGAAACAATATCCAGATAGTTGGTTGGCTCATCCAGGAGCAGTAGATGCGGTTCTCCAAGCAGTACTTTTGCAAGATTAAGCCGGACCTGAAACCCTCCGGAAAATTCTTCCGGGGATTTATAGAATTCATCTTCAGAGAATCCCAAACCAGTTAAGATTTTTTCAGCTTTCCAGATTTGGTCTTTTTCTTCTGGTTTTAGTCCCAAGCAAGCTTCCTCAATGACATAGGGTTCTGTGAATTTCAGGTGTTGTTTAAGGTATCCAACAGTGTAGTTTTTGGGAATCGAGATCTTGCCATCGTCCGGTTTTATTTCTCCTGTAATAAGCTTAAAAAGAGTGGTTTTGCCAGAGCCGTTGCGGCCAACGAGCCCGATCCGCTCTCCGCTATTAACATTAAAACTTATATCATCGAGCAGCTCTTGTCCGCCAAACGATAAGGATAAATTGTTGATTTGTAACATAGTTGATTATTCTACATGATATGGAAAGATTAGGCCACTGTCTGAAACTTCGCCACAGTGTCTAAAAATCCGGCATCCGGAAAACGCCTAAAGATTAAGTTATATTTTTTTACCAGCTCAGCATGTAGCCGTTCTCTTTAAGCCATTTTCTTTGTGTTTTATAGCAGGGCAATATCTCCTCAACTTTTTTCCAGAACCGCCTAGAATGGTTTCTGTGTGCCAAGTGGGATAGTTCATGGACAACCACATAATCGATAACGCTTAAAGGTGCCATAATCAGTCTCCAGCAGAAATTGAGATTTCCTTGCGGTGTACAAGATCCCCAGCGTTTTTTAGCGCTGTTAAGTTTTATCTTCCCATATTTGAGGCCTGAAACTTCCGAATAATACACTGCTCTTTCTTGTAACTTATATTCCGCTTGTTTTTTGTACCATTTTGCAAAAAGATCCCTGGCTTTATCTAGTTTTTTGCTGAGCAGCTGAAACGTGCCGTCAAAAGAGAGCCTGGCAGGACCTTTTTCTGTAACGATCAATTCGTATTTATTGCCTAAAAACAGGAATTCTTCGCCGTTAATAAACTGTTTTGGGCCTGCTTTTTGCTGCTTTTCTTTTGCAGACTGTAAATGCTTGTTGATCCACCACATTTTATCTTGTACAAACTGTTCAATAAATTCCAAGGGAGCTCTTTTGGGCGCGCGTACAACCAAAGTTGCTTCTTCTGTGATCTCCAAAGCAATCGTCCTTCTTTTGGAGCGGATTAGTTTGTGGATTTTGGGGGTGGTCATGGGGGCAATCATACCATGGAGCAAGCTGGTTGCAACCCTCAAGGATATCGGGTAAAGTTAACTTATATGTCAAAACCCGCACTTAATATCGCTTTTGTAGGTAATTATGTCCCGCGCATTTGCGGGATTGCCACTTTTACTACAGATCTTTGTGAAGCAACTGCCAAACAGCTGGGACGCAGGTCCAATGTCTTTGCAGTTGCTGTCAACGATACTGCGGAAGGCTATCCTTATCCGAGTCGGGTGGAGTTTACTCTGCAACGGAACCAACAAGTCGATTATTACGAAGCAGCCAATTTTATCAATGCCAGCAATGCCGACGTGGTCTGCGTTCAGCATGAATACGGAATTTACGGTGGTTGGGATGGGGTTTATATCCTCTCCCTGATCGGGAGTCTTAGCGTGCCTGTGGTTGTGGTACTGCACACTGTGCTTAAAACCCCAACCCCCAACCAGAAAAAGATCATTCAGGAGATGGCTCAGCGGGCCAGTCGGCTTATTGTGATGAGCGAACTGGCCGTAGAATTGTTGCAAGAGGTCTACGCTGTCCCGGCAGAAAAGGTCAAGATGCTCTATCATGGTACGCCTGATTTTACCTCGCTGGATAACAGCCACTACAAAAAACGTTTTCAAGTGGAAGGGAACCAGACTCTGCTTACTTTTGGCTTGCTCAGTCCAAACAAAGGGATCGAAACAGTCATTAAAGCTTTACCTAAACTGGTCCAGGAATTTCCTAAATTAATCTATGTTGTGCTGGGAAAAACCCACCCCAATGTACTTAAAGAATATGGCGAAAAATATCGAACCGAACTGGTAGCGCTGGTTGAGGAGCTGGGACTGCATGAGCATGTGATCTTTGACGACCGCTTTGTTAACTTGGAAGAGCTCTACGCCTGGCTGATGGCTGCTGATATCTACATCACCCCTTATTTAAATGAAGCGCAGATCGTTAGCGGAACTCTTTCCTACGCGATCGGAGCTGGGAACGCTATCATCTCTACCCCTTACTGGTATGCCAAGGAGATCCTGGCCGATGGCCGGGGACGTCTGATAAACTTTGGGGACAGCGAGGCCTTGTCTTCTGTTTTGCGCGATCTGTTGTCGGATAAATCCAAGCTAACAGCGCTGCGCGCCAAGACCTATAAATTTGGGCGGCAGATGCGCTGGGAAATAGTAGCGGAAAAGTATTTGGGAATATTCAAAAAAACCGCGGCTACTGCAGGGAAAAGATCTTTAACGTTAAAAACTCCCGCCTTGTTGTTGCGCTTGCCACCATTAGACCTGGGACACTTAAAGCGCTTAACCGATGACACAGGCCTTATTCAGCACGCTAAATATATTGTTCCTGACCGGCATACAGGTTATTGTCTGGACGATAATTCCCGTGCGCTGATGTTGTGCTCCTGGGCATATTTTCTGGTGCAGAGTGATGATGCCAAGGAACTGATCTCTACTTATTTCAGCTTTACTCATTTTATGCAAAATCCGGACGGTCACTTCCGTAATTTTATAGATTACCAGCGCCACTTCTTGGATGAAACAGGCTCGGACGATGCGTGCGGACGTGCGCTTTGGGCGCTCGGTTTTATTATTTGGCGGCCTCCGCGAAATGCTTATCGCTCTTTGGCTCGTGAATGTTTTTTTAAGGCGCTCCCTCATGTGCGTGGACTCAACTTGCGCGGTAAAGCGCTGGCTATGCTCGGTCTGACCGCTTATCTGCGCTGTTATCAGGGGGACGAGAGTTGCACTGCCTTGCTCCGCGAATGTGCCGATTATCTTCTGTCTTTATATAAAGAGGTTTCGGCCGATGATTGGCGCTGGTTCGAAGATATTATTTGTTACGACAATGGGATCATCCCAATGGCCCTGTTTCAAACCTATGATATTCTCCGCGACGATAAATATTTGAAAGTAGCCAAAGAGACTTTGGACTTTTTGGAGAAAGCGACCAGCATTAACGGCCGCTTCTCTCTGGTTGGGAGCCGCGGGTGGTACAAGCGGGGTGGGGAGCGGGCGCAGTATGATCAGCAGCCGATCGACGCGACTGCTATGGTTTTGGCTTATCAATCCGCATATCGGGCTACACAAGATAAAAAATATTTAAAAAAGATGCGGCGGGCTTTTGGCTGGTTTCTGGGTGAGAATGATATGGGGATGTCTTTGTACGATCACGAGACCAAAGGCTGTGCTGACGGTTTGATGCCAGAGGGGGTCAGTTTGAACCAGGGTGGCGAAAGCACGGTTTCTTTCCTAATGGCGCTCTTGGCAATGATTGAAGAACATGAAATTGCAAGTGTGGCTTAGCGCTGTTTTAGCTGTCTTTGTTTATTCACTGGCGGAAGATAGTTTTCAGATGATATAACGCCTTTGCCTGTTTTTTGTTCAAGCGCGATCCTAGCATCTTTGGCGATTTTTCCGCCTTTTTTGGCTGGTATTTTATTTTCTTCCAAGCCTTTGGTTTGCATTGTTTCGGCGATTTGCCGAGTGGAAAGCTCCGCCAAAGCCGTAAAAACCAATTCGGCGTCCGACATGTGATCTCGCAAATTTTGCGTCTTGAGATTTTTTAAGTTTTTATGTTCCTTAACCGACAAATCACTCCATTCCTCATGGATGATATTCGTCAAAATTGCATATTCATCTTGCTCTTTGACTTCATTGTTTTTCCAATAATCTGTCAATTTGCTCCTGATTTCCTGACCCATCATCCTCTGTTGGATCCACTTTTCGCTTCTGCCGTGCTGTTGCCAGTATTCTCTAGATCGATTCAAAGCTTTTTCCGGATCAGTCATCTCCTGCATTCGTTCGTAACCCACCTTTGCCAGCCATAATTTAATTGGTTCAGCTTTTTTACTTGGCACTGATTGTATGAGACGAAGAATCGTTTCCACATTTGCCACATCGGTCTTGTAAAACTTTCCATCGGCAGATTGCATTTTCAGTTTGTCACATTTTGTGACAGACTCGTTTTCTTCTTTTTTTAAGCGATTTTTTAGGGTTGTCCAATAACTTTGGGCCTTCTTAAAATCCAGTTGTTCAGTAAGTGCCGCAATAATATCAATTACAGAAAAATACCAAGTTTCCGCTTTTTCGTCGTAATAACGGCGGATTTTAAAGTTTTCAAAAATTGCCAATGAGTTTTGATTATTTTTCATATAAACTAACCTCCCTTTTTTAAGAGTTTCTCTAGAAGTTCATCAACTGGAATACTGGCTACATGCGATTCCGAGTCTGAAATCGCGTAAGGAATGATTAATTCTCCGTTGAGGATGATGGATCCGCAGCTGTAAACTACGTTTGGAACATACCCTTCGCGTTCTTCTTCCCGCGGTGCGAGCAGCGGCTCTTCTAATCTCCCGATTATTTTAGAGGGATCGGCTAAATCTAATAGTGTAACCCCAATGCAATATTTGCGCATTGGACCAACGCCGTGGGTCAGCATAATCCAACCTTTTTTTGTTTCGAGCGGTGAACCGCAATTGCCGATCTGGACCAGTTCCCATGAATTTTCCGGTGCTTCAATTTTAACCCCTTCGTACCAGAAATGGATATTATTGGAATAGCTTAAGTAGAGACTTTCACCGTCGGTCCGTGTGATCATAACGTACTGTCCGTTGATCTTGCGCGGGAATAGCGCCATTCCTTTATTGCGCGCCATGGGACCGTTTAAAGTTGAGATCTTAAAGCAGTGAAAATCTTTTGTTTCGATTAATTGCGGCAGTATTTCCCTGCCGTTGTAAGCGGTATAAGTTGCGTAGTAGGTGACACTGCCATCGTCATCAACAAAGCGGACAAAACGTGCGTCTTCTACTCCGTTGCTTTCGTTTTGCGACATAGGGAAAATGACCCTTTCGGATATCAACTGTCCATGGGGAAAAAAGATTTCGTAATTTGATTCTGTCAACCACTTGATGTGTCTAATGGCATCAGCCATGTCTGCAGGAGTAAATGTACCGCTGTCACGGACGGATTTAATCGCTTGGCTTATTTCTTTCGGCGTGAAATTGGCTGGCAGGCTCTGGTAGATCGCATTAGCTACTTCGCTAAACTGTCCCATTTCCTCAAGTTTGGCCTTAAAAAGTTCCCGGTCGTAAGTTGCATTCAAGACGATCTCAGGTGTTCCCAAAAATGGGCTGACCGATTCAAGTAAAATTGAATTGTTTTTGTCAATAATGGCACTGCGGAAAACAATCGAGGAAATATGTCCTTCGCCTGTAGCGCGGAAGCTAAAGATTACGCGGGTCTGTCCCTTCCGCAAATTGTTCTGTTTGGGATAAATGACGATTGAAGGATTAAAAAGTGCGGCTGATTCAATGGAGTATTCCATTGTAAAACAAGCTCCGAGCAAAAGCTTTCTTTCTTCTGACAGTGCTGCCGGATCCCGGATGTATTTTGCGATCCTTTGGTAATTGTTTATCAGTACAGCTTGAATATCTTTGTGTCTGTGCGCAAAATCTTTGAGCGTTTGCTTGAGCACTGCTTTAATCCTGGTTTCGTCCAGTGCCAGGATGCGGTTTACGATATTTGTCATATGGTTTTCGTTGGCTGGACGGAAAGGGCGGGTAATAACTCTGCGCTTGTCCGGCCGGATTTTTTTTAAGGTTCTATTGGTGATGCGCTTGAATAAGCGCGAAATAATTACCGGGTCATGGAGTATGGGTTTGCCTAGTTGCTTTTTATCGATCAAAACTTCAGGAGATTTAGGTGCTTTGGCCATAATTAAGTAATACTAATCTTTATGAGGTGAAAAAGCAATGAGCCACTGGAAGGGCCGCTCCTGGCGGGCAGGGATGGAGCTTGTGTTGATCAGACGTAAGGCGCATACTCAATAAAATGTTAAAAACAATACGGATCATTATTTTGTTTCTAGTTTTATCTGGTACGGCTTTTGCTGGTCCAGGAATAAATACAATAATTGCGGAGGCTACCTTCCCTCTAAATCCGACCGACGGTCAGGCAAAATATGGCTTTGTTTTTAATAAAGCATTAGGGAATTGGACTAAACTAATCGAAAGCGGAACGATTACCAGTTGGTATGACAAGAACGCTAATACTTTGCAGGAAAGTGATGAGCTGACGGTCAAAAATTACAAGGTCTATCAAATAGCTAAAGTATTTTCCGCCGGCGTTTTTATCAGCAACGACGTCAAATACGGAACAAAGAACGAGAATGGCATAATGCCGGCACAGGAGAATGACCTGAAATCAGCCCTTGAGTCGCTTGACCGTTCGGGCTATAAAAAGGGCGAATATATTACCGGAGTAGGGGACCGGGCTATTTCCGGTTACAATGATTACCGAGATCAGAGTGAACCGGAGTCAAATATCCGGATCACCGAAGGGGTTTGTGTTGCGGTGGTCGGACCGGCAACGGTCAGAGCCAACGTGTCCACTTTGTTTATCACAGAGGGTGCCGATAAATATACGCTGGCCCAAAACTTTAAATTCCCCAATTGGTATCTGGAAAAAGAGACATTAAACAGTAAAAAAGATGGCTGGTTCTTGGAAAGCAATAAAGCGGCAGTTGAGTTGACCCGGCAGGCGGTCAATAATATACAGATCTGGGTGGACCAAAAAGTAGGCCGGGGCAATGGTTTTAAAGGATATTACGCTCTGGACCTGGTACCGTTCCTGCTAAAAGACAGCGAAGTTCCCAAATCTCTGGTCAATTCCGGATCAAACCAAAATCCAAGCGGCGGGTCATCGAACGTGAGCGCGAGTTTAAATAGCAAGGACGGCAAAGAAACCTATTCGATCTATCTGATAAATTTTGGTTATATCAATGAGAGCGATAGCACCGATGACCAGGTGTTTACCCGGGCCCACGAAAAATTCGTGCAGGAAACAAAATCCTTAAAAAGGCCGGAGACCCTAACCTATGACGGGGCCGATGAGGCGGTGCGTATGGTATGGCGTGACGGGACCAACCGGGAAGCCATAATTTTCAGAAGGGTTTTAAGCTACAGATGACAAAATTGAAAGGGGAAAGTACTGCAAGCCTTGTCAATAGTATCGTACCGGAAAAAGAAGAAGTGGCGGGGATAAGAATCAAAGTTGATAATAAAGTATTTCAGCTCGATGGCAAGAACAAGATAGCGATCGCAGTGGAAGCCAAAAGCGGACTAAAAGTAAAATTAAGTCTAGATGAAAAAGAATTGGGCGGGGAAAGAGGGGGCTTAACAATAATCAACGAGGTTGTCAACGCGGACGGTTTGGCTAATTTTGTCTATTTGCCTCCGCTGCTGGCGGCAAGCTTTGAAGCCTACAAATATGTGTATATAAGTGCCAATGTTTCTGTGCCGGGCAAAGCAGGAGTGCTGAAAGACGCGCAACGGATGACTCTGGCGGTGCAAAAAGAAACCGTGGTTGTTTTGGACAAAGAGCGAAAAGAAATGACCGACCACTATTACGATGAATTAATGAAAGACCTGGCTGATCTGGACAAAAAAGGGATAAAAACGGCTGATTTCAGGCAGATTGCCAAGACCAATAAACTTCAATTGCTGAAAAGCCAATCATCCGAAGAAGCCATGGGCTGTTCGGATAATATCCATTTGATGGCGCTGGAGTGCAGATATTTAAAGGTCCTTTATGACCGGCAGATGGAAACAAACAAGTGGTTTACCGAAAGTCTGAAGTCCGGTATCAGCACGCTGTCTGATCTGATTGGCGTTACCGACAAGCTGGAAGCGGCGACCAAAGCTAGAATAAAGAAAGAATATTCCAAAGTCCCTTATGACAACTTCAAAAAAGAGCTGCTGGCCACCTTTATTGAAAATTTGTACACGCAATTCGAAAAAGCCAGTGACAGCCTAAAAGCCACAGGCTACTCGCCAGAAGACCTGAAGGCCTTTAAAAAATTAGGGATGGAATATTTAAACGAAAAATCAATAGATACTTTTTCGGAGTTCATCTTTTCATACTTTAAAGAATCGACTATCAAGGAGACGCAGGCGAATTTAGACCTGTTCGTTGGTGGCATAAAAAATAGAACGGGGGTCTATAACGCCGATAAAAAAGTTAATCCCTCCCTGGATCTGTACAGTACTTACGAAAAGGAGCACAACCTGCTGAATATGGCTCATTTGGATAGAGAACTGTATCGACTAGACACCAAATTGCTTCTGGACACGGTCATAAAAGGTCCGCTGGTCTATTTTAATATGAAAAATATGGTTGCGGACAAAAAATTCGCGACCAAACTTAAAAACCTGGATGCCGACTCATTATCAAAGATATACAAGGAATTTACCGAAAGTCCAACTTTTCTCAAGAACATATCCGGCGGGATAGATGGTATGTTCTATTCTTATTGCGGCTATAATTGGCTGATTGATTATTATAAAATAAATAAGATCCGGACCGATCTGACTGCGCTATTGCTGAAATAGTCTGTGCTTACTCGCCTCTGGAGGGAGCCCCACATCCTCCTCCCCACCACCCCAAGGCAGGAAAAAGGGCAGGGCAAATCGAACCAAAGGGGTGGTAAAGTCGCACCAGGTTGATGGCTACGCCACGCGTAGGGTTGTGCTCAAAAGAGTGAGAAGCGTTGAAGTGCAGGTAACCTTAAATGCTATATCTCATTGTGGTGAAATGTCGCATATAGGAATGCCTGATCCTAAAAGAATGCAGGAAGAGGCATTGCGTGGTTATCGGGTAGCCAAAGAAAAAGGGGGGGGGCGGACTTGTAACTCTCTTTGAAATGCCGGATTAGCTGAACAAATGATCGCCAGGGGAATTTTTAGCCCAGACGTAAGGTCTGATAATTATGATTTTATTGGTGCTAGTTCTAGATATAGGGATGCGAAGTTTGCGGACCAGGCTGCGAGCGAATTTAAGGCTGCCATGTTGAGGTTAACTGCTTCAAGAAATCTCCGGGTAAGATGGGGGACAGAAAAACCAGTTGAAGCCCCTAATGTTTTTCCTTCTCATCTTCATAATCTTGGCTTTGATGTTTTCTGTTATAATCAATCCATGTGCCGTTATTTCGTTATTTCATCAAAACCTATCGATGGCTTCCTGAGAAGATATTTGCCATCAGCTAAAGCCGGTACTTGAGCTCCTTTTCAAAACATTGCTTAACAACTGTAATCCTAAAAATTTATCATACCACCGGGTATAATCCGTCGGTCTTCTTTTTTTTTGAGTTTCTCTTGTTTGTACTGTATAATTATCCAAATTATCTTGGAGATATAAATGGTAATGAAGTACGATGTTATTATCGCTGGCGCTAGTTTTGCCGGCCTTGCAGTTGCAAAACAATTAAAAGGAAATATCCTGTTAATTGATAAAGATGATGTTGGCGAAGGGCAGACATCCGCATGCGCCACACCAATATCTTTGATCGAAAAATGCAATGCGCAAGATTCCATCCAAGAAATACACAATGTTTTTTCTGTATACGTAGGAAATAAATTAATAGATCTTGATCTGGAAGAGCCGTTCGTGGCATTTGATTACCGCAAGTTCTGCAAGTCCATGTTCAAGGATTTGCGTGTTGAATTTAAGAAAACAATAATTAGGTCCGTGAACTGCAAATCTGTAAGTACGGATGATGGTGATTTTGAAGCGGATTATATAGTTGATTGCAGAGGATATAAAGGAAATTCAAGAAATTCGATATTTGGTCTGGAAACAGAAATTGAATACAAAACCCAAAACCTGCAATTTTATTTGACCTCGTCATTTGTTAAAAACGGGTATGGGTGGGCATTCCCGTGTGGCGACCGGACAAGGTTTGGAGTTGCCAAAATTGGAACCGAAGGGACAAAAGATCTTTTGGAAAAATTTCTGGCGAAATTTGGCCTGGTCCCTTCAAAGATTCACGGGGGATTTATTCCAAGTCAATTACAAATACCGGTAAGAGACAATATTTTCTTTGTGGGAGATTCAGCTGGTCAATGTGTTCCTTTTAGCTTAGAGGGGATCAGGCCAGCCATATATTTTGGAACTATATGCGGCAAATTAATCAACAGAATGATGAAAAAAGAAATAACCTATGAAACTGCAGTAGAGATTTACTCCAAACATGTCAATGCCGAGAGATATTTGTTCTTAATATTGGGCAGGGTTCAATATTATAGCCACAAGTTCCCTAAAATGTTTTATTTGTTCTCAAAGCTGTTTCTTCGGAAAGATAGTTTTTGGTATAGGTCTCAATACAGATATTTGCGGCATTTTAATATTGAAAATATTGATTAAAGAAGTATGTTGAGGCTAGGAAAAACCAAAGGGTAGGGGTAAGTATAAACGCGTGAAAAATGCCTAAGTATTTCATCAAAACCTATGGTTGACATCTTTCCGGACTTCTACCACCTGCTAAAAAATATCCTGGAATTCATCTATAAAGACGCTTTAACCGAAGATTAAGGATTGGTGCGAAACTCCCTGGTAAAGTCGCACCATCCCTCTATATGATAGCTGTATACACACTCCATACACGCATATAGAGCTGTTTTTACTTATTGATTTAAGTATTTATACACATGAAATACAAACACAGCGAAATTAATAATTATCAATCTTCAGCTAAAAACAAAACAGAAAAAACAAAAACCCCATTTTCAATGCTGCCTTTAAGAACAAAGAAATACCGCCGGAATTTAAGTTTTACTAATAGCTGTAGCCAAGGTTTTACCTTATAAGAAAACAATCGGATCAATAAAATATTGCGACTTAAAAAATACAACTACTAACTAATAACCAACAAAAACAATCTATTCAAAAACAATAAAAATAAAAAGCTGATCCGCCCCAACAACAAAACAATTGCCCCACCTCCTCCTCCCCACCACCCCCAGCCATGCCTAGAATCGGATTTTCCCCCACCCCAAATACAAAGAAAAGGGCAGGGCAAACCGAACCAACAGGGTGGTTAAGTCGCACT